>CAIMXI010000001.1 GCA_903845365.1 uncultured Geobacteraceae bacterium
TCAGATTGTTTAGATTGTCAGAAAGGAGAACAACATGCGGAAGAACTTTTTGAAGAAACTCCTGATTATCTGCCTGCTTGCAGCCATAGTACCGAATCTTGTGTGGTCTGCATCTGATTCACAAAAACCATCGGGAGACCGGAGAAAACCACCAAAGGAAGCTTTTGAGGCCTGCAAAGGAAAGAGCGAAGGGACGGCAGTGGAAATAACTACCCCACATGGTACGCTCAAGGCAACCTGCAAGAAAATGGACGGACTGTTGGTTGCCGTCCCGGAAGGGGCGCCGCCTCCACCGCCTGGCTCAAATTCCAGCGGGCAGTAGTGTTGGACACTCAAAGGGTACTGATGGACTAACCTCCATCAGTACCTATCAGATTGCATCTCCCTGGCACTCCTTCCAGTTTCGTCTGATGAAAACTGTCCGGAATAATTTGATACCGACCAGTGCATCTGACGCAGTGACCATGATAGATGGGTATCCGAATACTCAAAGTTGCCCGCACCATTGCAGATCTTGACGGCAGCGCTACCATCCATGAACAGCATATTGCCGAGGCGATTCAGTATCGGAGCCTGGATCGGAAGCCATCCTGGTTTAAAGGGAGAAGTTTTGGCGTGACAAAATGAAACCCCGATTTCACTTGTGATAGCCTGACGCAGCAGTATTTGGCTGAAATAAAAAAAGCCCCCAAGGCTGGATGCCAAGGGGACTTGAGGAAAACTTCTTATGTATTCTTGAGGCTACAACCCGAGGAATGAGTTAATCACCTTCTGCACCTCAGCAATAGAGACGCTACCACTGCTGTCAATATCCACGCAAGCATCCACCGTTTTCAGTCCCAGAAACATGTTGATAGCTGATTGTACCTCGGCGATGGTTACCGTGCCGCTGTTGTCGCAGTCGCCGGGTTTGGTGGGTGCGGATTTGGATGCTGTGCATGTTGCTGTCGTACCCCCGTTCGATCCGTCGCAAGTCCAGTTCCACGGGCCGGTGCCGGTTATCGTAGTTGCTGTTCCGGTCGAGCATATGCCGGTTGCGGGGGCTGTTGTGAATGTTCCTTTGTCGCTTGAGCCGCAGGTACCATTGACTGGTATCAGGCTGAAGGTCGCCGTGATTGTGTGATTGGCTGTTACATTGGCTATACTGTAGCTGCCACCAGTTACAGATGCCTTCTTGTCCACGCTATTATCGGTAAAGGTAGCCAACTGATAGCCCGTTGTTGGTGTGACTGTACAAGTCGAGGTTGTTCCGCTGTTTACAGGTGAAGTGCAGGTGACAGTACCGTTGCCGCCAGTGACTGATGCAGTAGTAGTGTATGCCTGAATGCTTGCCGAACAGTTTGCCGTTGTTCCGCCGTTTGTTCCAAGACATGTCCAGTTCCAGGAGCTGGCTCCTGTGGAAATGTTTGATGCTGTTCCAGAAGCGCACAAGTTCGAGCTGCCAGTTGGTATTGCTGTAAGCGTCTGCCCGCTACTGCCACCGCATGAGCCATTGACGGGGTTGAGGCTAAAATTGGCGGTTATGGTCATGTTGGCTGTTACATTGCTCAACGTGAGAGGATTGGCCGTTGTAGCAACAAACCCGCCTGTGCCGGTCCAGTTTACAAAATAAAATCCGGTGGAGGGGACAGCCGAAACTATTGAACTGTTTTCACCTTCGTTCAATGTCTGGCTGGTTGTCCCATTAACAGTTCCGTTACCGCCGGACATAAAAGTTACTGTATAGGTAGGCGTTCCGAGCGCAAACGACTGCTGGCTGACAACGCCTGCGCCGATACTCAACGCTGCTGTCTTGCTCGGATAACTGTTTTTGCCGGCAGTGACTATGATAGTGCCAGGTGAAGTTGAGAAAAGGTAAGCGCCGTTAGCCAATGAAGTGGCGACAGCGGCATTATTGACGCTTATCGCAGCGCCGGAGATCGGCTGCCCGGTGACGCCATTGCGGATAAAGCCTTTTATTATTCCAGGTAAACCGTTTGTCAGGACGACGTTAAATCTGCGAACATTTGACTCTGTTTTTGCGCCATATTTGTCAACCGCCTGGATCTTCCACCAGCACCAGGAGTTGTTGTTGTCCTGGCAATAATAGAGCCCGTTTGCCGGATTTTTCAACTTCCCTTCGGCAATATAGGTCGTCGCCTGGGGAATTCCTTCCTCCTTGTATACTACCGTGCCAAAATTCTGATCCGTTGAGACCAGAAGTGTGTACGTCAGCGGATTGTCAGATGTGGAAGAAACCTCTTCCCATGCCAGGGTAAACATGGTGCTCTGGCCGCTGCTGTCCACCGGTGAGAGGAGGTTGAAAGCGGCAGGCGCAGGATTGCCTGACATTTTTTTGTAAACAACCGAGTGAGCAGTGGGGGATATGTCGCCGGTCTGGTTGTCCTGGGTGTAATAGAGGATGTCGTATGTGCCGGATACTGTAAAGGCATACTCGTTCTGCCACTGGTATCCGTCGTAGTACAGGGGGAGATTCACTAGGCTTGGGATTACCTGGCCGCTTGTCTTGTCCGTGCCGGTTACAGTTGTGTTGGGGGTGCGAATCTCAAGCCAGGCTTTAGCAACTCTGCTGTTGTCGCCGACCTTGAGCCAGAGTGTTTTTGCAGCGGCATCATCAGTCTCAAGGGTTGTTGTTGCGGTTACTGCTGTTATGTCAGCCGGATTGCCGATTGATCTCTTCCCCACACCCAGGCTGAGCGATGCGGCCAATGCGCCGTCCGGCGAGCCATCCAGGCTGTAGCTGGAGATTGTGTCGCCATTATCATCCAGAAGCGGATGCTGCGCCAATGTGTCGATTACCCCCGAATGCTCGCCCAAAACCACCTTCCTGGGATCCCGCAGAGCCACCATTGAACTGGATGACACAAAGGCATCCCTGAAGCTGTCTCCGCGGCCAAGGAAATTGAACATGGAATCAAAGAAATACTCGCCGCCGGAGAAGGTAGTGTTGCTGGCACTGCTGTATATGGGGTATCCGGCGATTGAACGCTCATTGGAAGCAGAGCTGGTGATGATTACCCGGCCCGGCTTGGAAAGTTTTTTGAAAAAGGCTCCGGAGTAGCATGATCCGTTGATGATAAAGCGGTTGTAGCTGGCCAGGGCATCAGGCGCAAGAGTGGCAAGGTCGTTTTCCAGAGTGGTGATCCAATTGTTAAGATCATCAGGTGTAAGTGTGACGTCACCCAGCACAAAGCCTTCACTTATGCCGTGGTCTATCATGAACAGATAGAGCGGTGCAGCGGCGGAGATGATCTTGTCTTTGGCCCAGGTTGTGATGGCGTCCTGCAGTTGCTGTTTGGTTACTGCGGCAGAGGTTGTGCTCTTCAGGTATTTGATATTGTCGGCCAGGAAGCCGCGCTTTTTGGTCAGTATGTCATAGCTGGAGTCGGTTGATGCCGTGTGCATGTCGATCAGGCTGTTGTCGGTAGCCTTGCCGGTCACGATGATAGCGTAACCTGAATGAGGGGTGACAGCCAAAACCTGGAAGGTCGAAGATGCAGCCAAGGTGTCGGCTCCGTCGTAGCGTGCCTGAACAATATAGACGCC
This sequence comes from uncultured Geobacteraceae bacterium, assembly GCA_903845365.1. Lineage (GTDB taxonomy): Bacteria > Desulfobacterota > Desulfuromonadia > Geobacterales > Pseudopelobacteraceae > JACRCG01. The sequence continues at coordinate 3,547 of CAIMXI010000001.1, forward strand.
GGGAGAAGTGAAGAGGTTTAGAGCGCCGCTGCTGAAATTGCCGATGGAGTCGGTGATATAGTCGAACTTCTGCGGTTCCGGATTGGGATTGATACTGCTGGATGGGAGTGTGACAATCAACCTTACCGGCTGCCCGGCTGCCGATGTAGTATCGTTCCTGGCAAGATTTCCGCTTATGACAATGCTCTCCCCGGCACGAATCGTCTTCGGAGTGAAATCAAGGGTCAGTATGGTGTTTTTCTTGCTGGATGGGACCTGGATAGTAAAATTAGCGACAACAGGTGATGTCCGGTTATTGCTGCTGTCTATGCCTCTTGCGCTTACAGTGTATTTGACCCCCTCAAGCCATGCCACGCTGCCGGTATTCAATGTCCATGAAGTAGTGCCGGTTGCCGTCAGCCACGTCGGAGTAACGGCAAACTTCCCATCAGACTGTAGGTAGTAAAAACCGTCACTTACCTGTAGTTCCACTCCGGAGATACTGCCGGAAGCTGTTCCGCTTATCCCCGTAAGGGAGGCGACCTTGGCGTTGTTTGCAGGCGAAGCTATGCTTAGGGTAAGGGGGGTAGGAGATAGCACCGTGAGACTGAAGCCTCTGACTGCGTCAGGCGGCAGGCCGTTGCTGGCGGTGATAATCACAGGATAGCTGCCGGCTGTGGCGCTTGGCGGGGTGCCGCTGAAGGCGCCGGTTTTGTTGTCAAAGGTGATGCCATTCGGCAGAGCCCCGTAAACAGTGAACACAGGCAGCGGCCAGCCGCTGGAGGTTAGCTGGAAGCTTCCTGATGTACCTTCCATGAATACCGGTGTAGTATTGCCTGTGATTGCCGGGACAGAACCGCTGAACATGGTTTTATAAATGCCATTGCCAAAGGTTCCGGCATAGATATTTTGACTGTTCGCGGGGTCAATGGCAAAGGCGCGAACTTCGATTGTTTGAGCCTGGGTTTTAATCCACGTCATGCCGCCATCAACCGATTTCACTATCCCGGTTGCACCTGCATAGAGGACGTTGGTGTTTGTTTGATCAATTATCAGGGCTTTACCACCATACTGCGAAATAACGTTCCAGGTTACTCCGCCATCAGTTGATTTATATATTTTTTGTGTTATGAGCGCATAGACTATCTGGCTGTTGGTCGGATCGATGGCAATGGCATATTGAGTTGCATCAGCTATGGCGCTGTTTAGTAACGACCATGTTGTGCCGCCATTGGTTGTTTTGTATAATCCTCCTGCTGTACCTGCATATATGACCTGACTGTTATTCGAATCAACAGCAAGACAAGCTACCGGCCTGTTTCCTGTAATTTCTGACAACCCGGAACCAGATTCTGTCCAGGATGCCCCTCCATCGGTAGATTTGTAGATCGAACCACCATCTCGCACATATTGCCCCGATGAAGCAAAAAACCTGTCAAATGTTCCCGCATAGAGGATCTGGGATTCGGAGGGGTTGACAACAATAGCTGTAACACTCGGGTTCCTGAAAGTGGCATCGGTGAACGATGTGTAAAATGTCAGTCCGCTGTTGACAGCAATCCATGATGTACCGCCGTTAGTGGTTTTAAATACTCCACCACCCTGTGTGCCGGCATAAACGGTTTGGCTATTTGACATATCTATTGCCAATGAAGTTATTACTGAATTAGTAAGCCCGTTATTGGTGAGCGCCGACCATGCAAGACCTCCGTTTGCCGATTTATAGACACCAGAATCTGAACCCGTATAGATAGTCTGACTATTTGACGGGTCAATTACGATAGCGCTGGTCTTGATAGTTGTAAGTCCGTTCGATGACGGCGCCCACGATGTACCACCATTAACTGATTTATAAACGACATTTTGTAGAGTGCCTATGTAGAGAGTCTGACTATTTGTAAAATCAATGGCGAGAGAAAGCGTGGCATTAGTTGGAAAACCGGTGGTGAATGATATCCATGAATTCCCATTGTCAGTAGATTTAATTAACTTTCCGCCACTTGCAATATAAATGATCCGGTTGTCATTTGGATCGTAAGCTACTGCAGTGCCAGAATTATCGCTAACTTCTTTACTCCATGATGTGCCACCATTAACAGTTTTGAAAATACCGCCTGATGTAGCCAGATATATCGTCTGGCTGTCAGAAGGCTTTATGGCAATCATATTAGCGCTTTGTCCGTCACTCCCGTCACGCTGATATACCCTTGCCCAATGAGCACCACCGTCAGTAGTTTTATAGAGTCCCGATGCGCTTACCCATGCATATACGGTCTGGCTGTTTGAAGGATCAACCGTAATAGAAGTTGTCCATCCGGTGTAAGCCACGTTGGTGGTGGCGGCAGTCCATGAAGCGCCACCATCCAGGGACTTGTAAACGCCATTTCTGTCAGTTCCGGCGTATAGAATCTGATTATTGTTTGGATCAACAGCTATCGACCAGACATCACATGACGGAAGACCTATTGTATAGGCAGACCAGGAAGTCCCACCGTTTGTTGTTTTATAAATTCGTCCCCATGATCCGGCATAAATTATCTGGCTGTTTGTCGGATCCATGGACAAAACTCGAATCCACCAATTAGATGATATGCCATTACTTGATACACTCCAGGAAGCGCCACCATTTGTGGATTTGTAAACTCCTCCACTGTCTGCTGTAGCATAGAGATTCTGGCCGTTGGAACGGTCAACAACCAGAGATTGCGTGTTGCCGGCGAACGGCCCGATAGCATGCCAGGCTTGACTGTCCACGACTTCATCCCTGACAACCAGGGTGAAGTTCTGGGTGGTAGAAAGAGTGCCTGAAGTTGCCTTGAACACGAGATTATAACTGCCTGCTGTACCCGAAACAGGATTGCCGCTCAGTATGCGGGTAGCGTTATTAAAGCTGATACCAGTTGGTAATGTTCCGCTGGTTTTAGTAATTGAAGGGGTGGAAGAACTGGTTGCGGCCACGGTGAAGTTGCCTTGCGAACCAACAGTAAAAAGAGTTGTGCCTGGGCTGGTAAAAGCAATTGACGGAGGCAAGCTTACCGTAAGAACAAAATTCTGAGTTGCATTGGGAAGCAGACCGTTGCTGGCCGTTACAGTCAGATTATAGATTCCGGCGGTACCGGTTGCCGGCGTGCCGCTCAGCAGGCCGGTGGTCTGGTTAAAGGTGACGCCGCTCGGCAGATTGCCTGACAGGGTGATGGCAGGAGATGGCGTGCCTGAAGCGGCGAAGCTGAAAGAAGCGGTTGTTCCGATATTGAATGTAGTATTTGCAGGGCTGGTTATGGTGGGAGAGGGATTAAGATTTATCCCTCCGCTTGTTGTCTTGAATATCCCGGCGGTAGTCGTGCCGGCATACACGGTTTGCGGAGTGGTACGATGTATTGCAAAGGATCTCACGGGTATCGGGGTGACATCGCTGGTTACCTGTGTGGCGGTCCAGTTTGTTCCGCTATCTATTGATTTGAATACCCCTTTGCCGACTCCGGCATAAATAGTTTTGTTGTCTGTCGGGTCAACCGCCAGAGAATACACGCTTCCGGTTGTTGCGCTTCCCACCGCCAGAGACCATGTTCCGACGGTTGAAGAGAGTTTGAATACACCGCTTGGGGTACCGGCATACAGAGTGCCGGCAGAGTCTGATGCCATAGCAATAACTGAACCGGTTGTTCCGCTTACTGCGCTTAAAGTCCCACCCGACGGGTTGAGTCTGAAAACCCCGCCGCTGCCTCCGGCAAATAAAGTGCCGGTCGAATCTGTCACAATGGCGTTTATGGAGCCGATTGTGTCGCTTACAACAGACCCGTTGCCATTTGCTATTTTGTAAAGCCCTCCGCTGGTTGAAGGGACGCTAATACTTGTCCCTACATACATGACTCCAGCGGCGTCCACAACAACGGACTTGACAGTAGCGTTGGCTGGTATTATTCCGCTGCCAGCGACAGCGGACCATTTGATGTCACCTGAAGCCCATTGAAAGAGTCCGCCTGAGGCTGTTCCTACATAAATCACACCGGTGCGCACCAGCAGGCATGAGACGGCAGTGGAGGCAAGTCCGCTGTTAATCTGGCTCCAGCTTATAGTGGTTCCATCATCCGTCCCTTTCAGAATACCGCCGGATGCTGTACCGGCATATAGCGTCTGACTGTTACCAGCATCAAAGGCAATTGCGTTCACCTGCCCAACTGATGACCAGCCGACAGAAGGGGCGGTTGTCTGCTGCCATCCAGCGGCAAAGGCTGTTGCAGAGAGAAAGAGCGAGACCAATAAAAGTAACACCTGTAATTTGCAGTTAGAAAACATTTTGCCTCCGTTTTGTTTTATACAATTATTTTTACTCGCGTTACCAAGCCCCGCTAGGTAACATGGAGTTTGGAACACAACTGTGTCAGGACTCCACCTATGACAATAACGGCCTGGTAGGGTGGGCAAAGATTGATCTTGCCCACGCGGAACGGTGCAAACGGTGGGCAGCTTCATCTGCCCGCGCTACGCCAATCGGAACTGTTGGTATTGAGACAGGCGGCATAATCCAACGCCCCCTGCCAGGTTTTGGTGGTTGCCGGCCCACAGGCGGCAGGGCCGGGCGCATTGGTATCCTTAGTCCACATCAGGCCGGTCAGATTATCGCTCACCGTGCCGTTTGCGTTATCGGTAAAACGGGGATTAGGCCAAGCGACACCCGGTTTTAGCGCCCCATCATCCCTTGCGGCATAGTTGGTAGTCTGCCCGGTCTGCGGCACCGGCGCTGTGGTGCGGTGGCGTGAGATTGCAGAGTGAAGGGTGAAACGAGAAGGCAGAATGTTAGAAGCAGGGTGATTATGGGTTTCAAGGGTAACGCCTCCATATTTTTCATGTTTAAAATCCCGTCAATCCCTCTATCTGATTGTCGGGCAGGCACTCTGCTCCACCACGATTGCCTGGAGCTTACTCCTTTGTGTCGGTGTTGGAATGTACTAAAATGAAGTGTGTTTTACAATGAAATTTTATTTTGGAAAATGGTGCGACACCTTCTCTGTACCGCAATTCCTCTTGGTCAATGGTAAGCTCAGCATGGCGTTTTACCTACTGAAACAATTTTGTACCTTTTCCGCGTTTTGTCAGGCGCTAGGTACGATATGTGTACGACTGTAATTAAAAAACCGCTAATCCTTTCTTAAGGATTAGCGGTTAATGGCTACGAAGTAAAACTCTAAATATCTATTTTATATGGATGTTATTGCTTCTTCAAAACAGTCCAGAAAGTCTTGTAATCTGTCATGTCTTACATATTATAGCCACTCTCAGAATGCTGTGTCTGGTCGAGACCCATGATTTCATCTTCTTTATCAACTCGCAGACCGATTGTCTTTTCAAGAACAAACGCAAGTATAAATGTTACAAAAAAGGCGTAAGCGCCTGCAGCCAGAACGGCGATCAACTGGATCATCAGTTGCTTGAAGTTACCCGCCAGCAGGCCAGTGGCACCGACAGTGGCAAAGACACCGGTCATAATTGCGCCGAAAGTTCCGCCGATACCATGCACACCGAAGGCATCCAGAGAATCGTCATATTTCAGTTTTGCTTTCAGCAGGATGCCGCCGTAGCAGACCAAGCCGGCCATAACGCCCATTAGCAGGGCAGCACCAGGCTGAACAAAACCGGCGGCGGGGGTAATGACAACCAGACCGGCAACAACACCGGAACCGAAACCGAGGGCAGAAGGTTTGCCGGAGTGAATCCATTCGGCGATCATCCAGGAAAGACCGGCTGCGGCGGGGGCGATGGTTGTAGTGGCAAAAGCCAGGCCGGCCAACCCGCCAGCAGCATCGGACGTGTTGACACCGACTATCGCAGATCCGGCATTGAAGCCGAACCAGCCGAACCAGAGAAGACCGACGCCCAGCATGGTCAGAGGCAGGTTGTGAGGTGCCATGCGCTCATTGGGGTAACCGTGGCGTTTGCCGAGGAACATGAGGAAAGCCAGGGCGGAAATTCCGGACGAGAGGTGAACAACGGTACCACCGGCAAAATCGAGGGCGCCTTTTTTGAACAACCACCCTTCGGTCATCCAGACCCAGTGAGCCAGTGGATCATAAACCAGCGTGGTCCAGAGGAGCACAAACAGGCAGTAGGCGGAAAATTTAACACGTTCCGCCATAGCACCGGAGATCAGGGCGACGGTAATCATAGCAAACATCGCCTGGTACATGGCAAAGACAAGCTCGGGAATAGCGCCAGGTTCTTTGGTGAAATTCTGAAAGAGGGCCCATTCGACAGTACCACTCGATGCATCCTTCATAATGATCAGGCCGCTCAGCATGAACTTGCTGAAGTCACCGATCAGTCCCATTTTCCCCATATCAGGCCCGAAAGAGAGCGAGTAGCCGATGACCGCCCACTGAACGCCGACGATACCCATTGCAACGAACGAGTGCATGAATGTTGAGAGTACGTTTTTCTGACGAACCATGCCGCCGTAAAAGAGTGCCAAGCCGGGGATCATCAACAGCACCAACGCAGATGAGACCAGCATCCATGCGGTATCACCGGTATTCAACACTGGCTTGACATCCGGCGGGGTCGCCGGGGCAGCAGGCGCTGCCGCTTCAGCAGGTTTGGCAGCGTCTACTGCTGGTGCTGGTGCTGGTGCAGCCGATGGGGCAGCCGGCGTTGCAGTCGGGGTTGTTACGGCAGCAGGTGCTGCGTCCTTTTTTTCTTCCGCCATTGCGGCTACCGGAATTAGTCCGGCCAGAATGACAAGCATTACTGATGCGAGATAAAGTTTTAATTTCATGGTATTCCTCCGTTAATAGATATTTCTGCGTCAAGCTTAGATCGCGTCAGCGCCGTTTTCTCCAGTCCTGATTCTTACAGCCTCTTCAAGATTAATGATGAATATCTTGCCGTCACCGATCCTGCCGGTTTTGGCACTGTTTTGGATTGTTTCGACGACCTTGCTTACCAGTTCATCGCTCACGGCTATTTCCATCTTGATCTTTGGGATAAAATCAACAACATATTCGGCTCCACGATACAATTCGGTATGCCCCTTCTGGCGACCGAACCCCTTCACCTCGCTGACAGTGATTCCTTCAATGCCGATTGCGTTAAGGGCGTCTTTTACTTCGTCAAGTTTGAACGGTTTTATGATTGCTTCGATGAGTTTCATTGTGCAAACCTCCTTGTGTGAGAATATGGGTAATCTCCTGAAAAAGTCGGGGGCGGGAGGCACCCCACGCCGCCCCCGTATAACAGGAGGAACAGCTATGGAAGATTGATATCAAGCTGAGTAGTGATACTCGTTTTGCCGCCTGTTGCAATTTTATTATAAAAATTTGCACCGATGAGGAGAGATACCTGCTTGGAAAATGCCCATGAAGCACCAACACTGGTTGCACCAAGAGAGCTGTTACCGCTCTGATAATCAACTGCCAGCCAGAGTTTGTCGGAAATTTCACTCATGGTACGATCCCATGATACCAGTAAGCCAGTATTCTGATTTACGCCCAGAGTTCTTTCAGCACCGTTGTAGCCACCAGCAGAAATCCGACCGACTACTGGAAGTGTCTTTGCAATCAGGCCATATGCAACATTTGCAGAAAGAGCGTTACTAGCGCTGTTCATGCCAAACATACCGGCAGCAACAGCGGGCATTCCGGCAAAAAAAGCGTCTTCAGGAACTCCGCCCTTGAAGTTAAAATATGCGGGATTTTTTGATGCAGCGCTTCCGGCAACATTATCAGTGTAATAATCAACACCGATCTCAATCTTGAATTTTTCAAGCGGAAGAATACCTGTAGTGACACCGACATCATAATAATTTGCCAATGCATCAGGAGCGTTTGAAACTCTGGCGTAGTTATCAATGCTGATGTTGACCTCTTTAAAGCCCTTCACGTCAGTCGACGGAATCCAGACCTGCCCGGAGAACGTTGCCAATGCCGAACTGCTCGCCAGTGCCACGAGTGCTGCCGCTAATGCTACCAATTTTACACTTTTCATCTTCTTCTCCTTTTCAAATAGTTGATTTTGAACCTGTACAAACCAGCATCGCCAATTTATTTACTTGCTGATTTTTTTGCATTCCGCATCAACTACGACGTTGGAGCTTTTTGCGGTTTTACTTTTGTTATGGGATATACATAGACTGTGCCAAATGCAATTTAGCTGTTAAATCGAATAGTTGCCGCAAGGTTTACTACAACGTACCCCTCCGCATCTTCACCACAAAATCCATCATCTGCACAAAAAACAGTCAATCTGTTACTAAAAACAGCAGATGCAATTTGAGAGTATCGATTCCTGATATGGGAGAAAAACGGTTTTTTCGTGTACGCCATCGAAAAAAATGATATAGGGGAACGGTTAGGTTACTTGAGGTAGGAAGGACACTTGGATATGATGAAAATACAGCAGATAATCTATGATACGTCCGGCAATGAGTTTCGGAAATGAGCCGCACCGATATTTCTGCTTTGGATCGAACGCTGGCAAAAGTCTGTGAGTTGTGTCCGGTTTGTCTTCATGCCCGCTACCATCAAGAGGGCATGGTGTATAATTTTGTCAAAAGTATCGAGACCGATATTTGCCCATTCTGTAAAGCATACGAGCGGGTGCATGGAAAAAAGGCTCACGAGAAGAGGGGATAATGACTTCATCGATCGTCACTGTTGTGACATAAGTGGCTGTGTGTTCCAGAACTTTTCCAGCTCAAGTTCGGCCTGCCTTAGATCTTCCAGTTCAAGTTCCAGATCCGCTATCCAGAGGCGGTTTTTGTAGTAGATCTTGTCATAGTACCATTCGATCAAGCCTCGGGCAATCGCATCTACGTCCCACTCATCAATACTGCTTTTCAACTCGGCATAGCGGGAACCGCCGAGTTTTTTTCTGATGCGCTCGAGCGCCTCCAGCATCGCCTCGCGATATTCAGGGATGGCGTACTCTGTTTTAAGCCTTTCTATTCGGGTTTCAAGGGACGCATAGCACCAGATTTTGCAACTTTCAGCCATTTTCTGATACAGGCATCCCGGCAGGGAGTACTTCCCGATGCGCTGACTCTCACCCTCCAGCACAATCGGCCTGTCGGACGGCAACTGCCTGAACGTATTCCAGAGGGCAGTTTCAAAATGCTTCTGGGTTAAATCCTGCTTCAGTCCGAGAGCACCAAAAGCAGACCCACGGTGGCAAGCTATGCCTTCAAGGTCAACAGTCGCCCATTGTGCCGGATTCAGACCGTTGATAAACGGCGTCTTGCCGGTGCCGGTCATACCGTGCATGACTATGAGAGGAGAGCCGAAATCGCAGCGATCAAAGTAATCAATCACTCCGGCACGAAATGACTTATAGCCTCCGACAAGCTGCTTTGCAGGAGTTCCACACATCTCAAGCAGCATTGTTACAGAGAGGCTGCGCAACCCTCCGCGCCAACAGTAGACGACAATCGGACGACCAGTTGACAGTGAGATAATCCGGTCAAGCATAGCGTAATAACGGTGACAGGTTAACTCAAGTCCTCTTCTGCGAGCCTCAACAGACCCGACCTGCTTGTAGATGGTGCCGATTTCAACCCGCTCTTCGTTTGTCAGGAGCGGAACATTGTGCGCGCCGGGAATGTGATCATCCTCGAATTCCAATGGGGTTCTCACATCTATCAGGCAATGGGAGTCCATCAGTTCGGGGGTAAAGGTAATTTTCTCCGGCATCAACAGGTACCGGCTGTTTTCATATCGTGACCACACTGTCCGCCTGCTGCATGCCAGTAACAATTTCAAGCATATTGGTTACCTCGCCAACCTGCATCTTATCGAGAATATGGAAGTAGGCCAGGCAGGCACCACACGCCACTATCTGAACGCCGTTTCCGGCAAGCTCCTGTAAAAACGGAACCGCCTCGGAGCCTTCCGAGGTAAAACTGACGCCGCTGTTGACAAACACGACTCGCCAGAGATCCGGGCCCATCTCTTTCAGGGTTTTTATGAAGTTGAACATCAGCATATCCCCTAAAGCATCATCTCCATGCCCCAAATACACGCCGGTAATCAGCACCATGATCTTCTTCGACCCGGCAACCGATTGCTCTGCAACCGGAGGTGGAGATGCCGTAGCTGTGACTTGCGTCCCCACCCCACGTCTGCCGACAACACGAAACAGCTCTCCCTCCCCATCTGACTGCACCTGATAGCTTTGATGCTCAAGAAAACGGCTGACGTTCTGCCTGGCCGCCTCATTATCGACAAGCACAGAAATATCGTTCGACGCCTCTTTTGCGAGAGCATCCCTTACGTGCAAAACCGGGGCGGGACATTCCAACCCGCGACAATCAAGTTCGTTTGTCATTCAAACCTCCGAAATTTCTATTTATTCTGAGTAGTGTCAGCTTTTCCAGAACGTCAAAAGCACCCCTCATCCGCCCTATCGGGCACCTTCTCCCTAATGGAGAAGGAAAACATCATGCCTTCTCCCTCGGGGAGAAGGTGGCCGAAGGCCGGATGAGGGGACAAGGCAGGGTTTTGTATTGCTGCAATTAGCTAACTGACAACGCTAATTATTCCACAACAATCCTGTCAACCGGCTCCGCAACCACCTCACCGACAATCGCCGCACAGTCGATGCCTTTAGCTTTCAAGGCAATTACGAGTAGCTTCGCTTCCCCGGCTGCAACCGCAATCAGCAAGCCCCCCGATGTCTGCGGATCAAAGAGGAGATCCTGAACTTCACGCGGCACGTCAGGAGCGAAATCGACAAACGCTCCCCGGAAACTTCTGTTGTTATAGGCACCAGCCGGAATCAGCCCCATGGCTGCCCACTCCAGCGCCTCGGGATACATCGGCACATCCGAAGCGGTAATGCGCACCCCATGCCCGGAATCCACCACCATCTCGGCCAGATGCCCCAGGAAACCGAAGCCGGTGATATCGGTACAGGCATGCACTGTAAAATCATCCATGATCAAAGCAGCATCTCGGTTGAGAGTCGCCATTGCCTTGGTAACCATGTCGGTCAATGCCTGATCGGCAAGCCTGGCTTTAATGGCTGTGGCGATAATTCCGGTGCCGAGTGGCTTGGTAAGAATCAGGCGATCTCCGTTCTGGAGCTTTTTTTTGGTCAGGATACGGTCAGGATGGATATATCCGGTTACAGCAAGACCATATTTAAGTTCGCTGTCCTCTACGGTATGTCCGCCGACCAGAACGACCCCGGCCTCGCGCATCTTACTCAAGCCGCCTTCAATAATAGTGCGCAGGATTGAAATATCCATGGTTTTAGCCGGAAATGCCACTATGTTCATCGCGGTCTTCGGCACTCCGCCCATTGCATAAACATCACTCAGAGCGTTTGCTGCGGCTATCTGGCCAAAACTGAAGGGATCATCAACCATCGGCGGAAAGAAATCAACCGTCTGCACCAGAGCGAGATCGTCCGACACCCGGTAAACTCCCGCATCATCTGCGTGCTCAAGCCCGATAAGGAGGTTTGGATCCACCGGCAGATCGAGACCACAGAGCGCTTTGTCAAGGATCCCCGGGGCAAGTTTTGCGGCACACCCCGCCCCTTTTACAGTCTGAGAGAGTTTTATAGTTTCGGTAATCATCGTTACTCCATTTTGCTTTAAAGATGACATTTTATAGACCCTAAAGGTTTTTAAAACCTTTAGGGTCTGTCCTGTGCGGCTCCTGACTACGGTACATTATTTCTGGATTGAAAAATAGAGAAAGATATAATCTGAGGGAGTGTCTCGAATATCCAGACTGATATCGGGATATTCTTGACATTCACCTTCAAACTGTTTACAGCAGACTCAAAACATTTGACCGGTCTGAACCGGGACTAGATTGAAAGAGTGATGCCATGAGAAATAGTACCGCGACCACGCAACTTAACAGCCTTAACTCTTTGTTTGTATGGGGGTGGTAGCGCTTAGTCGCCTTCGACTCTTGGCCCTGTTGTCATTTGTGACGGCCATATTTTTGTTATTTTCCCCCGGATCATCAACTGCACAACCGCCTCTAATACTATCCACAGAATCAGAAGCAAAGCTGGCCGGCCACCTTGATTTGCTGATCGACCCCGGCGGCAAACTGACCTTAAGCGATGTTATTGTACCTCAAAACGCCAGCCGCTTTACCGCCATCCCAGGCTACCTTAATCGGGGCTATACCCGTGATACCGCCTGGCTGCGCACCAGGGTAGCACGTTCAGACAGCTTTCCGGAACAAGTCTGGCTCAGGCTCGGGCCAGCCTATATTGACATTATCAACGTCTATATTCAGAATGGCTCCGATGCTTCACAGCCATCATCATACCGGGAAATCCGCCTGGGTGACCATGTCCCGGTCGCCCAGCGTCCGGTAGTGCTCCCTGAATTTATCCTGCCGGTCACCCTGCCGTCGAATGCAGAAACCACCATACTGATACAGGTTCACACCAGCAGCACCCTTGTTTTTGAGGGGGCCCTATACACAACCGCTGCTCTTCTCACCTACAACACAAATTACCTGATACATCAAGGCGCTTACCTCGGAATTGCCCTGGTAATAGCGGTAGTGAGCCTGATTTATTTCCTGCGCATCGGCGACCGACTGTTCCTTTACTTCGGACTTTACATATTAGCTCTATTCGGGCAGCAGCTCGGCATGAATGGCATGATTTCAACCCTCTGGCCAGCCCATGCCCATCAGATTTCAGACTATCTGGTCGGATCACTGATAGGGACGACCCTCATATTTTTCTGTCTCTTCGCTATGCAACTCTTCACTGTTGTGCGCAGCCAAATCGCTAAAGGCTATCTGCGGTTTATGGTCGTCATCGGCTTTACAACTATCCTGTCGGTACCTTTTGAGTTTTACGCTATGGCAGCCCCTTTTGCCTTGATTGGCACCATCGGCACCATGCTGCTAATGATATGGTTAAGCACTGTAGCAGTTCGCAGGGGGGAACCGGCAGGCAAGCTCTATCTTGCTGCCTTTGGGGTCAGCAGTATAGGCTACACGGTGCAGATATTCCGTGTTCTTGGTCTACTCCCGATTGCGTGGTGGAACGTCTACGGCGTTCAAATATCATCGCTGATTAACATGGTAATAATGACGCTGGCGCTGACGGAACGGCTGCGACTTGCTGAGGAAAAGGCTACTGCTGCTGCACGGAATGCAGAACTGAATGCAGTGGAAATTGCAAAGGAGATGACGGTTGAGTTATGTGATGAACGGGAAAAACTCTCTGACGCTCTTGAACGTCAGGTGCGCTTTACGGATGTGGTCAGTCATGAATACCGCACGCCGCTTGCAATAATCAGGACCAATCTTGACCTTTTGCGCGATGGGGAAGCTGAAGAGAGCGTGCGAAAAACCGGTATTAACGTCATGCAGCGTGCCGTTGCCAGATTGGTAGAGGTTGTGGAGACGTCGTTCAGCATCTCCCGTCTGACGGAGTCTGAACATCTTGAGCGGATCGAGGTGGCCGATTTTCTATCCGAAGTACGCGACGAGGCTCTGGTGCTCTGGCGGGGTGCAACCCTGAAGCTACCGGTCATCCATAATAAGCTGATGTTTGTTCTGGCTGACCGCGCACAGTTGAAAACGGCTCTGTTCAACCTGATTGACAATGCCGTCAAGTACGGCGGTATGTTGGAGCCGATCATCTTCAGCCAGGAAAACGATGGGCGGCAGGTCTGCATAACGATTGCCGACCTGGGGACTGGTATAGCTGAGGATGAGCTGGAAAATGTGCGACGCAGGTTCAAAAGGGGGAGCAGCAGCGCTGGCAATACAGCTACCGGGACCGGTTTTGGCCTTTATCTGGTTGACAGGATCATCTCGGAACATGGCGGACGCTTTGAGCTGCACCCCAACATCCCGCGTGGCGTTGTCGCAAAAATAATCCTTCCTGCCGCAACTTAATTTTGATTGTCACATTTCGTCACAATTTATCACTTTTTGTGTTCTATGCGCCGCATGATAATGATTGTATAGTACAGATAAGAATATATTTTCACCAATTTCTGGAAATTACCCAATATGACACCTGCCGATAATAGCATTCATATTTTACTCGTTGAAGATGATACCGACTGCCGTGAAGGCCTGGTTTCCTATCTGACAAGCTTCGGATTCTCTGTAA
>CAIMXI010000002.1 GCA_903845365.1 uncultured Geobacteraceae bacterium
ATTGCCAAAGAGCATGCTGAGAAGATTCTCGCCTATGCGCTTGACCTGCTGGAACGGAGCCATTATGTGACAGAAGATGTCGATATATTCGATTGGTCCAGAGTACATATTGCAATGCTTCTTGCTTATAAAGGGCAATTTGAAAAGGCACTGGAACTGGTACGTAAACTAAAAAATCAAAGCTGCAGCTCGAAAGTATTGACTACCATTGCCAGCAGAATGCTTATGAGTGGCATGATAAATGACGCAGTTCGTGTGCTTACTGCAATTCAAATGTATCATAAAAAACGGCAAGAGATCGTATGTCTGGAGCATGTACGCAGTCCACTATCGAGAGACTTTCAGTTAAGATGGATTCCTGACGAAGCATTGCTATCGCTGGCACCACAACTATGTCAAGCTGGCTTGGATGATACTGCCGGTTCCATACTTACAGATGCGCTTGCTAATGTGGAAAGAATTCTTGACTACACTACTCGTCTGGAAAACCTTGCAAAACTTGTTCGCTGGTTTGTTCCAGTTGATAGGGATGTCGCAGAAACTCTGGCCGAACGTGTTCTTGCCGCTCCACTTGCCGACCTGGAACCGAAAGAAGATAACCCTACGATCAAGTACAGTCGTACCGCCCCGGCAATTCTCTTTCGATTGGCAATTGATATATTTAAGCATGATCTATCCTGGAATGAAAAACGGCAGGAACAGTTTGGCAAGCATCTGGAGCCATTGCCGGTATATGATAAAATTATTGGCTGACCGGGTAGCGTGTCGGGTTCATCAGGATTCTGTGATTTTTTGATCCAGCACCTAATATCGCAAGGAAAAATCATGACAAAACGCACCATTGCCATTGCAGACATTCACGGTTGCTGCCGGACATTCCGACATCTGCTCTTTGATGTCGTTCGTCTGACAAAATCTGACACGCTTTACATATTGGGTGACATGATCGACCGTGGTCCAGACAGTAAAGGCGTCATCGTGACCATTCTGGAATTACAAGCAGACGGTTATGATGTCAGGCCGGTACGAGGCAACCACGAGCAGATGCTTCTGTTATCCATATATATACCAACCAACGAGAACATGGCGAACTGGCTTGATAGTGGCGGTCACATGACCTTAAAAAGCTACGGAGTGAACCACCCAGAAGAGCTCGATAAACATGTTTATTTTGTCCATGATCTGCCCATATTCCGGGTTACCGACACCCATATCTTTGTCCACGCTGGGCTAAACTTCAGTATTGATGACCCGTTCTCGAATGAAGGTGAAGAAGCTATGTTCTGGAAACGTGGCGGTGATGTTGACAAAGCTAAACTTGGTGGAAAAGTTCTTGTGAGCGGACATACTCCTTTACCACTTAAAATAATTAATCGCACTTTGGTTACTTCACATATTCGGCTTGACAACGGCTGTGTATTTGGTGACGCTCTGCCTGAGTTGGTAATGGGTAATCTGGTAGCGTTGGAACTGGAAAGTGGTGTACTGCATATACAGGAAAATATTGACTATTCTGGTTAATCGAGTTGATGGGCAAGGAGCGTTATCATGAGAATGCATATCAAGCTGGAGTGTATCGGCGCACTCGTATATTGGCGCATTCCGGTGGTGTAGGAATCGGGCGGTTTATGTTTGGAATTATGCTGCTGATCTTCACGTCGATACTTTCGGCGGTATTCTCATCAGGTAAACGGCGACTCTAGTTTTGATGCTCATCTCTTTGGTGATTATCTAACTGCTTGAGATCCTGTTTTTTGTGTCAGAACTGCCACAAATTAACCCAGCTTACGGAATATATTCTCTGGTATACTTTTTGTGGAAATCGCAGAGTAGAAAGAACCAAAGATTATCGCGCATCGCCGAATATTTTTTTGATCATCGAACCAATCACGCCGTAAAAGGAAACTTCAATGAGCTTAAAAACCGAAGCGGAACATCTGGAGTCATTGCTATGGAAACTGCTTGTGCTTGAGCGCGATCTTACTACCTCGCCGACGTTAAGAAAGAATCTGACTCTGACGAATACAAGAATATGCTGATATTGTACCAGGCGTTATCAAAGCAAATTTTTGGTTCTGTGCAAGAAGATCGAATCTACTAATCTTTGAAGGGCAGATATTTCCGGCGATTGCAAAAGCAAAGAAGGCTACCCATGTTGAGTAGCCTTCCTCATGTCAATCGGTCTGCGATGTGTGTCTTACAGCCCCTTCAAATCCTTGCCAGCTGCAAACTTACCGCTTTTCGATGCGGCAATCTGAATCTCGGCGCCGGTTGATGGATTACGTCCTTTACGGGCTGCACGCTCTGAAACACTAAAAGTGCCAAATCCAGGGAAGGTGATTTTATCACCAGCCTTCAACAATTTGGTGGTAACTGCAATGAAAGCCTCTACTGACTCGGTTGCCACGGTTTTAGGTATGTTCAACTCAGTCGCCACTGCTGCTACGAATTCTGCCTTTGTCATGTTTATCTCCTTTTGTATATGGCGGATAATTCCACCGAATAATTATTTGACCCTCTAAAATTGAGGCTCGAACTTCTACCACAGGAATTTTACATGGTCAACTTCCATCTTTTTTGCTCTTTTCCACATTCCATATAGCTAAATCAGCACTATATTTGAGACCCAAGTAGCGCATGATCTTTACTACCTCAATAAATTCTGGATTATTACGAGCCAGAAGTGTATTTATCGACCAACGCATCATAATCCCGACTAGAAGGAGTAAATTATGAGCAAAGGTGAAGACAGCAAGAAAGCCGAAAAGAAGGCACCTGCAAAAA
>CAIMXI010000003.1 GCA_903845365.1 uncultured Geobacteraceae bacterium
ATAATCTCATTTTTATAGTTCTTTTGTCGTTGCTAGTCAAACTGCTTGACAAGACAAGCAGATCAATATCCCCGCCTTTTTTGGAGTCATCAACACGCGAACCAAACAGATAAATAGTGGCATCATTATCGAGAAGTTTTACAGTCGATACGATTGCATTATGTTCAAAATTTTTAAGCCTCATTTGGGAATCCTTGGCCTGTCTTGGAAATCATCAACCAGTTTAACAACACATTACAAGTTTGTGACGTAATAAATCTCAGGCATACTGAAAGCTTTACGCGCAATTGCCGATCGGTGCGTCACAACAGCGACCGCCGATATTCAGCGAAGCGCCAGCGTAAATAACGATTTTCATGTGAGCACCTTCCATGCCCCGCCGCGTTTTGATCCGATTCTCTCAATTTTACCCTCGTTCTTTAACTCTTGTAGCAGGCGTTTTATGGTTGAAGCGCTCACATCCATCTGTTTCGCCAAATTTTCATAACTTGCTTTAGGGTCATTTCCCAAGAGCTTGACTATTGATGTTTTTGGGCAAACAGATTCTGAAACTCCCTTTATTTGGGTCAATCTAGCTATTTCAGGGTCATATGACCTATAAACAGTGACCTTGAACTGATTGCCTTCCCTATCATCAACAAAGGAAATATTCGGCCAATCAGTGATTGCCCGGCGAATGCCACTACCCAAACCTCGATAAGGCAAAATTCCCTTAAACGCAAAAGAGGCCAGAATCTGATTGCGAATATTGGAATTGCCTGCTTCAATTTTAAATATTGTCAAATGATTTGGCAGATGCCCTGGGCTGATCAGTTCTATTTTGTCGGCATACACAAACAGGCGGATCGGGGCACTGACAAAGTAATCACGATGCATTAAAGCATTGACAATCAACTCCTCAAATACGATCTTTGGAATCTCAGGCACACCAAGGGCATTGACGCTTTGACCGGCTTGCCTCTTCTGAAGACATCGCAGGACAAATGCCATAATCCCCTTGAACTGATCTTCGATTTTTCCTTCAAAATCTTCACTATCCAGATAATTTTCAACAGATATGTCGTTTCCCGGAAAGTGGATCGCTTTGCATATAAAAGCAGGCTTGACAAATTGCGGAGCTTTGCCAAACAGCATTAGTCCAGCCAGGTTCAGGTAGTTGCCAGCTGCCAGTCCCATATTGTTGAGCATGCTTTTGAGCTGTTCTGCATTACCCGGTAGATCTTGCTGATAATAGTTTTCGAGAAATCTTGCAAAATACTCTTTATCCAGTTTAGAGATATCTGCCTGAGTCGGCACCTCATCGACGTGTATCAAATCAACAGATTGGAATATCCCTTCCATTAATAACTGTTGTATAGGCGTGTGCCATTTGTACCTCCCATAAGATATCCACTTGGGGTCAGACCAAGCTAAGTATCTATATTTTAAAAGTCAATGTCCCAAAAGTAGCTGTTTTATGAGCTTAAAAGCCACTTTTGGTGAGCAAAAACACTATTACTGCTAACACATTTCGATCAGCGGAAATAGGGCCAACTTTCTGTGAGAAACCGGAACAGATCTTAAGAAACCAGGACAGCTCTATTTTTTTGCCCTCAATTTAGTAATTTCATCATCCGTCAACTCGGTATACTTCCTGATCTTATCATTCGACTCGCCATCTCGTATCATCTCAAGAGCAATTTCTAAATTTCTTTTTTCTTTTTTCAATCCTTTTCTCAAACTCTTCCTGAATCTTGTACCTGTAAATATCCGGGGGACATAATGCCAATTATCTGTTAGCTACAAACACCACCGGGTAAAACCGAACTGTTAATAATCTCCTGAATCTGTGAACAAATTTTCGGGAAATCCCTCGTTGCCGCATTCCAGACTTCGTCAGGGTCAATACTGTCATACGCATGTATGAGAATATCCCGCATGCCTGCCATCTGTTTCCAAGGGATATCACTATGTTGTTGTCGCAGTTCATCTGAAAGTCGTTTTGCAGCTTCACCGATGATTTCTATCTGCCGCACTACTGCAGATTGAATCAACATGCTTTCATCAAAGCCTTCACGATCAACACCTTTAATAAATGAGTCAATTAATTCTGCTGCAATCAGGATGTCATGTAATGAACTCCAGTCACGCTGTCGCATAAAAGACCCTGGCCGTTTCAAGTATGGCCTTGCGGCGTATGGCATTCCGACTTCGCTCAACACCCTTGCGGGTTACCAAATCTACATCCCGACCGAGAAGTTTAACAAGTTCATTACGCATGGTTACGTGGTCAAGCAATGACCAGTCAGCATCATTTCCGAACGACACCATGACATCAATATCACTTGCGTTATTGAATTTTTCTCCAAGAACAGATCCAAACAAGGAAAATTCCCGAATATTCCAGTTCCTGCAAAATCCTTCAATCAACTCTGAATTTATTTGCGCTCCTAAATTTTCCATAGAATCTCCAAGAGAAACCGGGACAGATCTATTTTTTTGCCCTCAATTTAGAAATTTCATCATCCGTCAATCCGGTATACTTCCTGATCTTATCATTCGACTCGCCATCTCGTATCATCTCAAGAGCAACCCTCTCAATCCCCTTTTCAACCCCCTTCTCAAATTCCTCCTGAATCTTATACCTGTCACCAGCATCACGAATCTGCCAGTATTCGTATATCTCAAGTTCTTCTTCGCTCCAGGCGTTCATAGATTAAAGAACGCATGACAGTTGTCTTCGGTAGGTTACAATAGAATCAACAATAATCATCTGGCCTGCCTTCTGCATCTCTACCGGAGTTACTCTATTACCAATTACTCCGATGGCTCCGTGGGAGTCAAAAGGGTCAGGTCTCAACTCCTGACAAACTCAATTTATAAGGGTCATAAGGGTCATAAGGGTCTCAACTTCTAACAAAGCTCAATTTAGATTCCATCCGACAGAGTATCTTCTTAAGCTCCATATCTGTCCCGGCTCTTATTTCCAACCTCCGGTTTGCTTGTGAAACTGCCGCATCGCTTAGCGCAGACCCATGATCCGACCTCTCATTGAATAGTTATGCTGAAATTAACAAATCTTGTATTTCTTTGTATGCTGAAAACTGTTGATCAGCGCTGAGCAAGCATGACTTCTTCTGGATGGCGGTTGCAATTATGATCCGATCTTGAGGATCTTTATGATGTTCGGGTAGCTCGGCGGCAAGCTTTGCAATATCACATGAAATCGGTAGACATATGATCCCGGCTACTTCGGTAGCCTGGGCGAACCATTCATGAATCGGGATGTTCAATACAATTCTATTGTGAGTGTACAACCACATAAGCTCAAAACAAGAAATTGCAGAAATTGCTACCGTCTCAGATTGCTCTATCTTTAGTATTACATCTGCGGAAAGCTTTTTTGGTGTTTGGTTGATCCACCAAATCCAGATAGGGTGTCAAGGATAAGCATCAGGAAATGCCCCAATCACTTTCTGGTGAAGTAGAAAAAATATCACCCTTTTCTGCGATTAAGCCTTTAAGTTTTCTGGGTGGATGTCTTTTTTTACGAGTTGTAGAGCCGGTATCATCAGAATAGAGCAGAATCAATTCCACCCGTCGGCTTGGCTGAAAAGTGGGCATATCTGTCAGTTTACCCATGTTATCGGTATGAGTGATGATTCTTTGAGCTTGCATACGGCACCCCCGCTATTTCATGTATACAATAAGTAGAATAAGTAAATAAGTAGGGACATCCCCATTTATTCGCTTGCCCTGCTTACTTTTTGCAGTAAGATTCACTCCATGCCAAGAATCGCACGTGTCATAGCCACCGGTCAGTCGCATCAGATCACACAACGCGGCAATAACGCCAGGCCAGCCACCCATTTTTAATCTGCCATAATAACGATTGCCTGAGGTCAGTAAGACAAAACGGGACCGATCTATTTTCACTATCTCCGTCAAGCCAAATAAAGTTCAGCCAAACGTCTTTTCAGCTTAACATTCACTTCAGCAATACGATCCATATGGTCAGTTATCAGTTTCGACGATCCATACAGCATCCTGTGAAAATAGTCATACTGCCCGCCTACCTGCAACTCTATTAAGACCAGCTCACCGCTTTCTGTCTCAGTAAGCAAGTCAACTCGATTATACTTATGGAAATATTCCGGTGATATCCCCGATTTTACCAAATTCACCACCTGTTACCCACTCTAAAACAATTCAAAATATTATTCCCACCACAGTTAAAACAGCATCATGTTCCAAATCAGGAGCTTTTTCTCAAAATTTCCCAACACCCCACTTTCTTTGATCCCGTCCTTGAAATAAAACCCATTTGTTTCAATTTTTGAATATTTCTTCTGACAGTTGAGATATCCTTGTCAGTTTGTGCCGCCATTTGTACATATTGAACTGATGGTGTTGCCTCAATACAGTGTAATAATTCCCTTTGAAAATCTGTTAGAGGGGTAAAAAACGTTTGTTCAGGTTCCTTGCGTAAAATTAAAGAGGCACCACTTTTGGTTGTTTGCCCCTTTAGTTGCCCTAAAACAGTTTTCAGGTAGTCTTCAGTTGCCTCAAAAAGTGGTTCTATGCCTATAGCCCTCATAAGTGGAATAACTTTGGTCCGTACCCCCATACCACGAGCGTCTACATAGCCGTAGTCACGCAGAACTTCCATGATTATCGGATTGCGGGGCGATCGTTGGCCTGCTATCATCTTTTCGATGGTCATTGAGTTTGGTAATGCTCCAGGGCTGTTCACTTCCAAACGATCGGCATACAGGCAGACGTCAATATCCACAAATCTCGTCCAATCCCGATGGGCAAACGAATTTATCACCGTCTCCCGAATAGCTGCAAACGGATACAGCCAGTTCTTTTCTCTGCGCATATATTGGTCAATATCAGTGGCTTCACTTGAAATATATGGCGTTATTCTGCTTGCAAATTGCTCAATCAAGCCTGAATCTATCAAATTTTGCTCATTCTTAATCAATCCCCATCGCCCCACTAGGGGAGCATCCAATACCTCATCAAGCAAAGCCTGATATTCTTTTTCCACCCCTGGAAAAACCATTAAACGAAGACCGGCTTGCTTGAGATATCGCCGTGGCTTGATGCCAAACAAGAGCAGACCGGCAATCGAGCAGAGCGTCTGTCCGCTAACTCCTGGTACCATAAAGCCAAGACCCAACAAGCGGTTTTCCCAATCAGCTTCATTTATTGGCATTTCAGGATCACGAAGGATATCGCGGATATAATTCTCCAATCGCGCTGTATCAAGTGATTGTAATGATGTGCCTGACACCGGCATTAGTTCTGAATGAAGCAAACCACCAGTAGAATATAACTGAGCTTGTTGTTCACGAGTGGCAAGACGAGAGACACTGCCAACACGAATATAAACATCTTCACGATCGTTATGTCTCAACACGTAAGGCTTTGAAATTCCCTGCGGGAAAGATACAATTGCCACACGTTTTCCGTCATCCAACTGAATTTCTTCGTAACAAGGCAATATTAAAGGGTGAACATAACGCCCAAAAACCGTATCCATAATCCACGTTTCCAGGTCAGCACGGGAGATACCTGATATGACACCATCATCCTCAACCCCAAGCATCAGAATACCGCCTTGCAGATTGGCCAATGCGACGATCTCTTTTGCCAACTGTTCCGGGCGAACAGTATCACGTTTAAACTCAACACGTGAGCTTTCGCCATTATTTATAATTTCAAGTAGCTCAATACGAGTCATGGTTTTGTATATCTATTTCCCTTCGTAATAAATGAGCCGATTAATTCTGCCGCCATCAGGATGTCCTCTTATGAAGTCCAGTCACACTGTCGCATAAAAGCGACCGAGAAGTTTAACAAGTTCATTACGCATGGTTACATGGTCAAGCAATGACCAGTATACTTCCTGATCTTATCATTCGACTCGCCATCTCGTATCATCTCAACAGCAACCTCTAAATTTTTTTTTCAATCCCCTTTTCAACCCCCTTCTCAAATTCCTCCTGAATCTTATACCTGTCACCAGTATCACGAATCTGCCAGTATTCGTATATCTCAAGTTCTTCTTCAGTCCAGGCGTTCATTGATGCAAGTTTGTATGCTTCGTTAAGTTCCGGTATTTCAATGGCATTTTTCGGAATCATTGAAAGGTTGTCAGCATTCTTTATGAAGTATATCCACTTCTCGATGATGGTTTCGAGTTTTTCTTCCTGCTTGTTAAATTTCTTCAGCTCGATGAAGTTGAATTCAAGGTCACGCAGATCCTGATTCATTGTTTCACTGTTCAGGATAAGATGACGGGTGAGGTAGTTATCACCATCGAAGGAATTGAAATCAAGAATCCCGATGAAGATAACCTGGTTTAACTTTGGATAGTGTTCGCCTTTCTTGCTTTAGAATAATACTGGACAGATCCATTTTCACTAGCTATCTCAGTCAAGCCGAATCGAGTTCAGCCAAACGTCTTTTCAGCTCAGTATTCTCTTCTGAAATAATTTTTGTCTTCTGCTCCAACGAATCTATCGACCGCTGCATCTCTTTCAGGTCGTCTAGCATACCATCTTCAAAGTCCATCCGCTTTTTCATTTCACTATCTGAAACTGCTTTCTGCAAACGACGAATAAGATGACTGTATTTCTTTGGGTAATCGTCTTCTCTGATGTTCAGGATATGATGATACGGCTCTACGCGGCTACTCTGATCGAATACACTCAATAGGATCTCAAGTTCATTACGACGTTTTTGGGTCAGCTTGGGAATCTGGATGATATAGCTATCATGGGTGAGGCTTTCAATAAAGCTTTCTTTTGTTTTTATCGGTTTGCCGGTGATCAGGTCTGTATAGCAACGCTTTACTCCTACCACTCCGGCATCGGTGTGGTCAAGCTGGTGACCGAGAAAGTAGATGCTGATTAAAGGTATGCCGCTTTTACGGGGGGCATTGTTGACGGTTATTGTCTGCGTGTTATCGCTGTTTGCGTACTGTTCTCCCAAGTAACGACGAAAACGCATTATGTCGGTTGCAAATTTAGCTTTCTGAATCTCGATGATGACGTTTTTCAACCCCTCTTTTGTTTTTATCGATGCCGTAAAATCGATACGGTAAACTGTCAGGATGCCCGGTTTGTTAGAAATAGATTCCTTTTCAATTTCAGTGGCAAACTCCTGCGGACGAAATTTCAGCTCTTCAATTTCTTCGCTAATTATTGAGGAGATAAGAAGCTTCGCGACCTTGGCGTCTTCCATCATGTATTTGAACACAACGTCATAGATTGGATTGGCTATCTGCATATAATTTGTCCTCGTACGCCATGAACGGCTGCCTGCCGAATTTAATCCATTTGGGTATATTCCCCGAAGCTCGCTTCATTGAAATTTTACACCAATATCACCCACGTAATATAAAATTACGACAGTTCGTCAAAATGCTTGTCAAATTGTTCTGTCTGGATTCTTAGATGAGTAATGGCTGCCGACAGTTCCCCCAGAATGTCTTCTTTCTGATTTTTAGAGAGCCTCCCCACTTTTAAGGCTTCAATATACTTGACAGTATTCAAGCATTCCTGTTCTAACTCATCAAATAAAATTGCCATCATCTTATGACTTGCCATCACGATTCTCCTTTTATCAAAGTCGCTTTAGCGCCCGCATTAAGCTTACGTTAAACGCTCTGATTTCTACTTGCCAGTGATTGATCAATCCCATATCAGGACACAATTGTTCTTTCTCAAGGGCTATTTTATTTTCATGCTCTGCTATGCGCTGTCGTAAACTTTCAACTCTGCGTTTCAGGGCTCTCTTACCCATGTGTTCTCCATATCCGTACTCATCCGACAAAGGTAAAACAGTATTCAATTAAAAATATTTTTAATTGCAATAATTACAAAATCCTGCTCTTTTGTCAATAGGCTTTGAAATTAGACCCACCATCGGCGCCCAAAATTGACTCACCCCAAGTAGTATTTTGTACCTGTCACCAGCATCACGAATCTGCCAGTATTTGTTATCCAGCCTCGTAAACAAGCAGTCTAAAACAGCCTAAATTCTGGACATAAAAACATACAAAACATCTTGGCGACAATGTGTGATTATATTATAAGTAGCCGAAATTACACCATATAGGTTATTACCTCCCTATGCTCAAATGTCCAATTTATCGACAATTATATGTAAAATAAACAAGTTACAAACCGAAATAATCAGTTTTTTACGAGGTCTGATATCTCAGGTTCTTCTTCAGTCCAGGCGTTCATAGATTAAAGAACGCATGACAGTTGTCTTCGGTAACTTTGTCTGAAGCGAAACTTATCAGTTTACGGGTAGTCCATGATAACGAGGGAATGCCATTCTTTACAACCTCCCACACAATATCATGGTCAACCCCAAAATATTCATGTGTGATTTTGTTTCTGAAATCAACTATGTTGGATATTCGGGGGACACAGTACTGATTCCCTGCCAATCTGTATCTGGCCCTAAGTTAATAACTTTGATTTGTAATCCACTCTGATTTTCCTGTGGCACATTCATACCGGCTTTCCGGAGCTAGATCAAAACCACACAGCCATGCCAAGACCGACCATCTGGCGAACAGATTTTACTAGATTCATTGATGTCTAACAATGGTTCAACAACCTTGTACTTGCTGTTCTATTGACGAAAATCACCTAGCGTCTCAATTGAATTTATTGCAGTATGCGATGGTTCGTTCTACACCTTCAAGCAGATGTGGAGTCAACATAAGCACTCTTTCAAATATTTCATGAATTGCCCCTGGAAGATATTCATGGGCAATGTCGTTTCTGATTATCCGAATCTCAATAAAAACATCACTACTCACGATCAATTCTTTCTTTTCTGCCCTGTTGATTCTG
>CAIMXI010000004.1 GCA_903845365.1 uncultured Geobacteraceae bacterium
AAAATCGGGCTGCCGGGTGTTCAGCTTCTGTTTGGCAATCTCGATAAACTCCGGATTGATTTCGTACCCGACCGAGTTTCGTTCGAGATTCTTTGCGGCAAGTGAGGTTGTCCCGCTGCCCATGAAGGGATCGAGCACGGTATCGCCACGGAAGGCGAACATTTTGATGAGCCGGTGCGGAAGCTAAAGTGTCATGGCTGAGATCTCTTTCTGCTCTTTGGTGGGCTTTGGAGCATCGCCCTCTCGCATTCGTTCCAGACAAGGTTCAGGTTGTTGATATAGCTCTCGTAACTTTCGTGAAAGCCAAGTGCTTTCCTGGAGTGCTCAGCTCATAATGCGCACGGTATTGAGGAAGAAATCAAAGATGTATATTGTGCAAGAATAATTAATTTTGCAGTAATGAGCTTGAAGCAATCTCTTTTCCGATTAAAGCGTTGAACATGAACACAAAGGAACAGGAGTTATTGGCTCTTATCCGACAGAGTGAAAGTATGACACTTGAGTTCAAGAGCGATGCCAAGTGTCTGCCTGATCGGGAACTTGTCGCTGCTGTGGTTGCTTTGGCCAATTCTGATGGTGGTAAACTTTTACTTGGTGTCGAGGATGATGGCAAAATATCTGGATTGCACGCCAATCATTTCAATACAAAGGGATTGCCAGCATTAATCGCCAATAAAACGAATCCCCCTGTTGTCGTGTCTGCTGAGCAGATTACCATTGATGGTGTCACGATTGCCTCTATTACTGTTCCCCGTTCAAGGCAGTTGATCTCAACCTCTGATGGGCTTTTGCTACGACGACGGTTGAAACTCGATGGACGACCAGAAGCTGTTCCCTTTTATCCCCATGAATTTATTCAACGCCAATCATCATTTGGCCTTATCGATCCTTCGGCAATGCCTGTTATCGGAATCACTGCTGATGAAGTTGATCCCCTCCAACGTCACCGTATCCGTGAGGCTATTCGCCGCTTTGGTGGCGATCAGTCACTGTTGCCTTTAGCTGACCATGAGCTTGATGGCGCTCTTGGTTTAACAACAACCATTGACGGAACGATCAGACTTACTGTTGCAGGACTGCTTTTGCTCGGTAACGAGATGGAGCTGCGTCGCCTGCTTCCTGCCTACGAAGTGGCATTTCAGTTTATGCATGGAACCAATGTCAGGATAAACGAATTTTTCCGCAAACCGTTACTTCAGACTTTTGAAGAAGTTGAACAGCTTTTTAAAGCCCGTGTTGAGGAAGAGGAAATTCAGGTAGGGCTTTTCCGCGTGCCTATTCCAAATTATGATCGCCGGGCATTTCGTGAAGCTTTTGTGAATGCACTGGTACATCGGGATTATACCAGACTGGGAGCCGTGCACGTCAAACTTGATGAAACTGCTCTTTCGATATCAAGCCCGGGTGGATTTGTCGAAGGTGTAACCCTTCAGAATTTTTTGGTTGTGGCGCCTCGCTCCCGTAATCCCTTGCTCGCTGATATTATCAAGCGTATTGGGTTGGCTGAACGCACCGGTCGTGGTATTGACCGCATTTTTGAAGGCATGTTACGTTATGGCCGTCCTGCTCCCGACTATAGCATGTCCGATGATTCCACGGTAATCGTCCAGATGCTTGCCTCCAGGGCTGATCTTGCGTTTCTGAAAATGATCCTGCTTCGTGAAGAACAGATGAACAGTGCTATGCCTGTTGATAGTCTGATTATTCTTTCGCGTTTGCGCGAAGAGCGGCGTCTGACAACCAGTGAGTTTGCCATCTCCCTACAAAAAACGGAATTTGCAGTAAGAGCCGCTCTGGAAAAATTGGTTGAATCTGGTCTGATCGAACCCCATGGCACAGGCAGAAGCCGCAGCTATACCTTGAGCGTCAAGGTATATTCCTGCACTGGCCAGCACTCTGCATATATCCGGCAGCTTGGGTTTGATCCCATTCAGCAAGAGCAGATGATTCTGAAATACATTGATACCCAAGGCTCAATTAAACGGGCAGATACAGCAGAGTTATGCAAGATCAGCATATTTCAGGCATCTCGTTTGCTTCGCAAAATGACAATCTCGGGAA
This sequence comes from uncultured Geobacteraceae bacterium, assembly GCA_903845365.1. Taxonomy (GTDB): domain Bacteria; phylum Desulfobacterota; class Desulfuromonadia; order Geobacterales; family Pseudopelobacteraceae; genus JACRCG01. The sequence continues at coordinate 2,062 of CAIMXI010000004.1, forward strand.
TGATTCACCCAAAAGGGCAAGGAAAACTCACCTCTTATGAGCGATGACCGACTAAAATACGAGCGCGCTCGTATTTTGCAAGCGCGCTCGTATTTTGCAAGCTGCGATTGCGTGAAGGATTCGCTCTTGATGCCGATCAAGCTTTACCGTCAACCCGTTGGATAACCGCACTTTTTCGGGGCTGAGTATCTCCTTGACCTTGAAAAACTCTTCCCGCTCTGCCTCGCCCTCTTTCTCAATCCTGGAGCCAAAGGTGAGTTTTCGGAGATAGGGAAAGCTCCCCATGATGGAGGCGCCGCCGGTGGTGTTGGTTGTGGTGACCTTCTGCCAGATCACCGCGCCCATGTAGTCGAACCCGATGGTCTCGCAGAATTTGATGATCTCCGTCCGGATGGGAATGACCTTGTACCTGC
>CAIMXI010000005.1 GCA_903845365.1 uncultured Geobacteraceae bacterium
CGTTGAAGTACTCTCTTTGACATTACTCAAGTCAACGACCTTCTCCGCTATTGGACTCGCAGCAAGACGCTGCCCCAGTGTGAGTGTCTCATTGAGGAATTGATCGGTAGCAACAGGTGCAACTGCTACACCAGCAGTAATCTGGTGAGGCTCAGCCTGTTGAATACCTGACTCCAATTTCGCAGATGGAGCAGGAGAGGCGACAAACGACTCTGCCATTGCCATATTCCGGAACCTGTCAGCAGCAAGTGCCGCTGATACTGAATTTGTCGCAACGGGCCTTACTGATTCTGTTTTGGCCGGCGTTACGATGCCAACTGCGGTTCGAGCAACTTCAGGCTGCTGTTGCTTCTGCTCAATTGTCGGTTCTGCTGCCTTAGCTAAATTCTGTAATCGGGCAACAGGCGTTGGTTCTGATACGACCGTTTCCGGTGTTTTTGACGCTACCGTTTCCGGTGTTTTTGACGCTACCAATTCCGGTGTTTTTGACGTTACCGTTTCCGGTGTTTTTGGCGCTACCAATTCCGGTGTTTTTGATGCTACCGTTTCCGGTGTTTTTGATGCTACCGTTTCCGGTGTTTTTGATGCTACCGTTTCCGGTGTTTCTGATACTACCGTTTTCTGTACTTCTGGCCCGATAGCTTTAGATGTTTCTTTCACAGATTCTGTTTTGTTCGGCGATACAACACCGAATGTGCTCTGACTAACTTCAGGTTGCTGCTGCTTCTGGCCATTAACCTGTTCTGTAGTCAAGGCTGCACTCTGTGACATGTCAACAGGAAGCTCTGCTGCAACGACAGTTGTATCTGCAGACGTCACTGATTCTGTTTTGGCTGGCGCCACAACACCAACTGCGGTCTTAATAGCTTCAGGTTGTTGCTGCTTCTGCTCGATAACCGGTTCCGTTGCTATCGCTACATTCTGTAACTTTCCAACAGGACGTGGTTCTGATACGACAGTTACCAGAGCATCTGTTGCTGATTCTGCTTTGGCCGGCAATACGACACCAACCGCAGTCTGACTGACTTCAGCTCGCGACTGCTTCTGCTCATTAACCGATTTTGCTGTCATGGTTGCATTCTGCTGCGAGTTAGCTACGGTTGCTGCTTTCGGATCAATCATGATCGCAGGCTGTTCAATTGCCACTGTTACGTTCTGCTGCTTATGCTGATTCTGCGCAATAACCGGCTCTGCTGTCATGGCTGCTTTCTGCTGCATGTCATCAGTTACTGTTGCTGCTGCCGGATCAATCATGATCGCAGGCTGTTCAATTGCCATTGTTACGTTCTGCTGCTTCTGTGCATTATCCGACTTTACTGCCATGCCTGCATTCTGCGGCATGTCAGTTACGGTGGTTGCTGCTGCCGTGTCAGTTGTGACCGCAGGTTGTTCCATTGCCATGGTTGCGTTCGGCATCATGTCAACAGAAAGCTGTACCTGTTTGTTGTCACCTTCAGGCATGCCGAACTGTAACTGCCCGGCCAGAGCCATCTGTAATGCTACATTGATAAAATCAGAATTGTTACCAACCTCGGTCTGCGGCTGTTCCGTTTTTTCCGGTTCGGTTGCAGTATCCTGTTTTACTACCGCTTGCTGTACATCCAACAACTTGGCAAAATTACTGCCGTTTTGCGGCGTACCAGCCATTGTCACAACGGCTGCCGCCGACGCTTCAGAAGCTATAAACGGCATAGCCGTAAGCATTGAAGCTATGTTCATCTGTCCATTACTCATTTGTTTTCACCTCCTTTCTTTTATAGATTTTTTATGGAGTGGACTTTTGCTAGTCCATAAAATTGAGTTTATCTCCCCAGCATATTGTCGTTCACCCACTTTAACAGTCGCGGTTGACTGATAAATGGCGCCAGTTTAGCGACGCTCTTGGTGTCCATTCTGCCGAGGAGTGTGAGAGCCACATCTTCTTTCAGTGAATCAATCATCTTGCCAGCCTGCTCACTCTTAATGGTTTTAAACAGCTTAACCATTTTAGTAATCTTTTCATCCTGCATTTTCTTATGTGCTTCAGACTCTGCCTTCAATGTATCATCAAGCCTTTTTTTGCTGTCTTCGAGAGCTTTTACCTGCGCTTCCAGCTTATCACTCAATTTTTTCAGTTCCTGCTCTTTTGCCGCAAGGGCAGCCTCTTTCTCGGCCAACTGCTGGCGCCGGCCATCCTGAAGGGCTTTCTCTTCGCGAGCGGCTCGCGTGGCGTTAACCGGCTGCTGACTCATCGGTGTGTGTTCTTTCTCCGCCCCAGCAGGAGATTTAGCCGCTGTTTCACTCTGAACGGCAGCAGCGAAAACGGCAGGCAACGAATAGTGCGCTATAAGGAGCCCTCCCACCAACAAGAGGGCTGTTAACAGTTTATTTTTCTGAGTCACGCCGATTTACCCTTTTTCTGAATGGATATTTCGTCAAGAAAATTCCGCTCCCTGACTGCAATCAACTGCCTAAATTCAAAAGCTTGCTTCTTTTTCAGAGACTCGAGCACTTTCTTTTCCTTACTTGCTTCCATCAAGTCGGATCTTTTTTCATCCATAATCTGGTCAAGCTGTTCGATCTGTTCGCCATACTGTTGTATCTCTGTACGTTTACGGGAAAAAAAGTCCAGATAGAGCTTCATGTCATCAATGCATCCAATATCTTGCTGACACTTCTGGTATTCCCGCGACAACAGCGCAACCAGCGCCTCTTCCCGTTCTAATTCCTCATTGACCAGCTCAAGCTGATGTTTTGCAAGCGCAAATTCCTGCTTTCGCAGCTTTTCCATCTCGCGGCGATAGAGGAGTACCTGTTCCAGTTCAAATGTATTTCCAGCCATCTCTCATGACTCCCCGAAAATTGCCAGAATCAGGATTCAAACAACACCTTTAAATCCCGCAGCGCCTCTTCCTGCGTGACTGGATTATTAACAGCCTGCTTAATAAATTGCTGCATCTGATCGATATGCTCTACAGCATAATCTATACCGGAATTGCTCCCTTTTTTATAGGCTCCGATATTTATCAGATCTTCTGACTGACGGTACGTTGCAAGCACCTCCTTGAACCGGGAAGCTACTTTCAGATGTTCCTCTGAAGCCACATCCGTCATGACACGACTGGTACTTGCCAGGACATCGATTGCCGGATAAATGGTTCGCGCCGCCAGTTCACGCGATAAAACGATGTGCCCATCCAGAATACTGCGCATGGCATCAGAAATAGGCTCATTAAAATCGTCGCCTTCGACGAGAACCGTGTAAAGCGCGGTGATACTCCCTTCGGGAAAATTGCCGGTCCGCTCGAGTAATTTCGGGAGCGCTGCAAAGACGGACGGTGTATACCCTTTGGTTGTAGGAGGCTCGCCTATTGCAAGTCCAACCTCGCGCATCGCCATGGCGAAACGGGTTGCTGAATCCATCATCAGCAGAACTTTTTTTCCCTGATTCTTAAAATATTCCGCTATTGTTGTCGCTATGTAAGCTCCACGCATCCTAACAAGAGGAGGTTGATCGGACGTTGCTACGACCACAACAGACTTCTTCAACCCCTGCTCCTGCAGATCCTTTTCAATAAATTCAAGAAGTTCGCGTCCACGCTCACCTATAAGCGCAATAACATTAACATCCGCCTCAGTATAGCGTGCTATCATCCCTAATAAGGTTGACTTCCCCACGCCGGATCCGGCCAATATGCCGACCCGCTGCCCCTGACCGCAGGTAAGTAAGCCGTTAATACTGCGAATACCGAGGTCAAGCGGTTTCCGGATCGGCAGGCGCAACATCGGGTTCACCGGCAGGGCGTAGATTGGATACTCTTCCTCCGCATGAATCGACCCTTTATCGTCTATCGGTTTGCCAAGCCCGTCAATAACACGACCCAACATGAGTGGTCCAACGCCAAGTGTTGCCTTCTCACGGCGAACCGAGATCCGACTGTCAAGCCCAACTCCGCGTAGTTCACCAAGCGGCATAAGCAGCGTTTTGTTATTACGAAAGCCGACTACTTCGGCCGGGATCGGATCTCCTTCTAACGGCTTAATCTCGCAAATAGCACCGACGGAGGTATCGGGACAGAACCCCTCAATAACCAGACCGACAACCTGAGTAACTTTGCCATGCAGCCTGATAGACTTTGTCGACGCAACTATCGGGTGATATTTTTCAAGATTGATTTTCTTATCAGGCATAGCAGATTACTGCTCCCCAACAACAGTGGCTCTCTGTTCGATGAGGCTTCGGTATATCTGATCCAACTGGCCATCCAGAGAAGCGTCTATAGTTCCCATCTCGGTATCGACAAGACAGAAGCCTGATTCAACCGAATGATCAGGCTTGATCGACAGGTGCTCACTGCGAAGTTCTTTGAGTATCGAGTCGTCACTTCCTGAGGTAACCAGCAGATAATCATCGGGATTTATATGCACGGTGATCTCCTGACGAGCAGAGAGATCTGCGATTGCACTTTGTACTACACCGGTCAGAATTGAGCGATTCTGGGTTACTTCGTGGATGATCACCTTGCGTGCTACAAGCATAACCAGGTTGATTATCTCGTCTTCAGACTCGCGAAGTGTTTTTTCCCGTAAACTGGTTATGGTTTTACTTGAGTCGCGTAACGCGCGTAAAACTTCTGTCAGTTCCCGCCCGGCTTGCTCCTGCCCCTCTTTCAGACCGTCATTGAATGCCTCGCTGATTCGCTGGTCAAGCTCTGCTTCAGTAATATTAGCAAGAGGGGGGCCTTCATCAACTACGACCACTTGTTTTGAACCTATTAAGTCAAGTGGGACAAAATTCCCGACCTGTTGAATTACAGGAGCTATTCCACCACTCTCTTGCATATTTCTAAAGCTGAATTCTGAAAACTCTGAAATTTTGTTGTTGCCCGATTTTATGACTTTAGACGAGGACATCGTCACTCCCCTTGCCACCGGCAAGTACTACTTTCCCCTCTTCTTCCATTTTGCGTACGATCTTGATGATTTCGGCCTGGGCTTTTTCGACATCTGATAGCCGCACCGGACCCATGACCTCCAGGTCTTCTTTAATCATATCTGCCGCGCGGCTGGAGATGTTTCTGAAAATCTTTTCTTTGATTTCGTCCGAAGACGTTTTCATGGCCAGAGTCAAAGTATCGTTGGAAACTTCACGCATTACCGACTGAATACTCCGATCATCGAGAGCGAAGACATTCTCAAAGGTAAATAGGTGTTTACGAATTACTTCAGATAACGGCGGACTCATCACATCGAGTTTGTCGAGAATCTGTTTTTCCTCGGTGCGGTCAAAGAAGTTAAACATGTCAACGACTTTATCAATGCCGCCGATTTTAAACCGTTGCGTCCCACCCATGGATTTAAGTTCGCGCCTCATGGCTTCGTCAAGCTCTTTGAGGATGTCTGGTGAAACCTGATCTACATCTGCGATCCGTAAGACCACCTCCGCCTGGAGCTCCATCGGCAGAAGGCTTATAACTTCAGATGTCTGCTTTGATTTAAGTTTGGCAAGGATGACTGCAATTGTCTGAGGGTGTTCCTGTGAAAGAAAGTTGGCAAGAGTTTTTGAGTCGGCGTGTGCTATGACATCAACCATATCTGAACCACTGGAGTTTTGTAGCTCACTCATCAGAGTCTGGGCTTTCTCAGACCCGAGAGTATTTTCAAGAAGCTTTAGTACAAAATCGTCGCCGTGAGAGAACAGACCTGCTCCGGGCCCGATCACGGAAGTGAACTCATTGACAACGCTCATGATCGTTTCCTGTGGGACATGACCAAGAGCTGACATGCTTCTACTGATTTGTTTTATTTCAGTATCGTCAAAATGCTCGAAAACCATCGCTGTCGCTTCGTTTCCGAGGTAGAGCAACAGTATGGCGGCTTTTTCTGAACCTGTCATGGGATCCCTTCTGCTATAAGAACGATATAAAAATCCTACCTGTCCTCGGCAACCCAATTCTGAAGAATCTGGGCAACCTGGTAGGGATCTTTTTTCACTTGTTCAACCAATTCCTGCTGCGTCATCGAATACGAAGAAAGTGCTGCTTGATCAGCTCCTGCCAACTGCTTTCCTCCGGGGCCGATGCCTTCAAAGTTTTCAGCTGACGGGGGTTTTCCGATACGAAGCGAGGTAAGAAGCGGGCGGATTACAAACATGATCAACAGCAGAAAGCTGATTCCGATCATCAGGTTTTTTGCAAGAGATAGATAGAACGGATTTGTCCACCAGGTGGCAGTTTCAATCGTTCCGGACTCTCCCGTCTCCTGGAACGGGATATTTTGCACACTCAACTGGTCTCCGCGCGCCGGGTTAAAGCCGACAGCGCTTTTTACCAACGTTTCAATTTTCTGCAATTCATCCGGCGAGCGGGGTGAGTATTTGGCCTTTGCAACCTGACCCTCCTTAACCGCTGCCGGTGCTTCATATTTGCCATCAACCAGCACCGCGACAGATATCTTACTGAGGGCTCCAACCGGTTCAATAATTTTTGCTGTACTACGACTTACATCATAGTTGAGGATTTCATCATTTTTGGAACCACCGCCAGTCGTTGCCCCCCCTGCGGGAGCGGTGCGCCCGATATTCGTCTGTACTCCCGGAACACCTGCACTGCTGGTGCTTGATGACCCTTTCTCCTCTGTCCGCTGCTCGCTGCGAACAGCGATTGATTCAGGATCAAACTTTTCCTCAAGCCGCTCAACCTGCTTGAAGTCGAATGACGCGGTAACGCGTGCGACAGACTTGCCTCCTCCAACTATCCTGTCAAGTAGCGATTGAATACGTTCTTCGACATTTTTTTCATACGCCCGCTGAGTTTCCTGCATGGCCGAAGACATACGTGACGTCGGATCGCCGCCCCCCCCCCTTTGCTGAGGATTTTACCCCGGCTGTCAAGTATGGTTACATGCTCGGCGTCCATACCCTCAATCGATGAGGAGACCAGATGAACAACCCCCTGCACCTCAGAATCCTTCAGCGCGCGGTTCGATTTCATTTTGAGTACGATTGAAGCGGTGGCAGGTTTTTCATTATCTTTAAAAAGGGATTTTTCCGGAATGACCAGGTGTACACGCGCCTGCTCGACTCCGGTCAACTGTGCAATTGTCCGGGATAACTCCCCCTGAAGGGCCCGCTGATAATTCAGCTTCTGCACGAACTCCGTCATGCCGAAATTTTTGCGGTCAAAAATTTCAAACCCGACGCCGCCACCCTGCGGAATCCCCTCGGAAGCAAGAGTAAGGCGCAGTTCGTAAACCTTGTCCGCCGGCACAAGAATTCCCTTACCATCAGCCGTAATCTCGTATGGGGTCTTGGCATCTTTCAGTTTTTTGACAATTTCACCGGCGTCTTCCGATGTCAGGTTGGTGAAAAGTGGTCGATATTCCGTGCGGTTCGCAACGAATATCAGCACTGCAAACGCAACCGCAGATATGAGAGCCACGGCAGCAATCAGCATCTGTTTACTCGGAGAAAGCGCGATAAATGGCTCTATGAGTCTACGGATTCCTTCAGGCATGGCAGCGTCTATCCTCCTTTCGAGTGATTGCTACATAACCGGAACTAGGTTCATGCATGCCTATACCTGCATCCGCATAACTTCCTGGTATGCCTCAAGCGCCTTATTGCGTACCTGTGACATAAACTGAAATGAAATACTCGACTTTTCAACTGCAATCATGACCTCGTGAAGGTTTTTGTTCTCTCCGCTCGCGAGTCCCTGAATCGCCTTATCTGACTGCACCTGTATCTCATTAACTTTTGACACAAGCTCACTGAAAAACTTGCCGGCCCCTTCAACTGGAGATGAAGAACCGCCCTTACCTAATTCCGGAAAAGCTTTTGATATCCCTAATCCGTTCTCAATACCTGGAATTGCCATAGTCGTGCCCTCGTATGTTATTATTTATGCGCTTGTTTGTATCGATCAGTCACTGCTACCGGCCAATTTCGAGCGTCTTCATAGCCATGCTTTTTGAGGCCTGAACAGCCGTAACATTTGCTTCATATGCGCGCGTAGCACCAATCATATCTGCCATCTCCTCGACCGTGTTGACGTTCGGCATGGCGACATACCCTTGAGCGTTGGCGTCAGGATGCGCCGGCTCGTACTGCAGACGCGGAGGAGTCTGGTCTTCAACAATTTCAGCCACTTCAACTTTACGAACCTGCTGGGAGGTCGCAGCATCGAGAGTGCGGTCAAAACGGCTTTCAAGCGGAGTCGCGGAAAAAATCGCATCTTTCCGTTTATACGGCCCCCCCTCCGGAGTTCTTGTCGTGTTCGCATTGGCAAGGTTACTTGAAATTAGATTCATTCGGGTTCGTCCAACGGTGAGAGCCGATGAACTAACATCCATAGCACTAAAAAAGTCCATTTATTTCCCCTCTCTTATGGCACTCCGCAGTCCTTCAAATTTCTTGGTCAGGAGTTGAACGGATGCGTTAAACATTATCTGGTTTTCACTCAGTTTCCCCATTTCATTTTCAAGCTCCACCGAGTTGCCATCTTTGCCAGGCGTTTTAGCTGGTGTTTCGATGATTTTCCCGGTGACTGAGTTCAAAGATGAACCGCCCCCGCGCAACGGAATATGTCTATGATGTGGCGCAGTATCAGGGCGCAGACCTTTTGAGCCATTTTTCAGAGCGTTCTGCAGTTCGGCGTCAAAAGCTAGACTTTTTGGAGTAAAGTTCGGGGTTTCCGCGTTGGCTATATTGGAGGCTATCAGATTCTGATTTTTGGCTCTCAAGTCAATACTTTTACCCAACAGGTTAACAGTATTACTGAAAAGACCTTCAATTTGCATTATGTGACCCCTTTATAAGCGTAAAATAACAGATTTACTTATCCGGCAGTGAAAAAACCTACGTCGGACGGAGACCTGAATAAGCAAAAACTATACCATGTCAAAGCTGTCGCGACACACTTGAGCTACAGCGGAGGTCTCGGTAACCAAGGCTGACCCTGCGGCGTATATAATATTTGATTCAAGCCATTATTTTGACTGAGTCAAAATAATGACCAGGATTGATGCGTTATTACGGGCGAGCGCTCTTTGTTTCAAGCGACACAAGCGACTGACGGGCAAGGCTTTGCCAGTCAGGATCTTTGCCGGTTTTGGCAAGCTGCTCGAATATTTTTTTTGCCTGTTGTGTATTCCCATCCTGGAGGTTAATCTGGCCGGTTCTATAGATAAACTCTTCGTTACGCTTGCTCTCAGGCAACTTGAGAGCAGCTTCATAAAGTTTTAAGGCACCTTTTCGATCTCCAAGCTTCTCTTTAGCAGAACCGGCAACGAAGTATGCATCCGGCATCAGGCGCGGATCACGGCCCAAGGGCGATGTCAGAAAAAGTTCCATCGACTTTGCCGCCTGCGCATAGAGATTGAGAGCCCAAAGCGATCGTCCCAGTTGATAATAGCTCTCGACATACTGAGCTCTCGCCCCCTTGTTAAGCAATCCAATGAGGGTATCCTTGACCTTTTGATGCTTGTCAGTGGAAAAATAAATCGAGCCTAGGCGTTCATTCATCAAGCTTGCTTTAGGGTTTGCAGGAAATTTACTCATTAACGCTTTCATGGCTCTTTCTGCCGTCGCCGTATCCCCGATCAACTCAGCGTTGTCAGCGATACTTGTATACAACTCCGGCGCCAGAGAAGCCGCCCATGATCTGTCAACCAGGGAGGTCAATAACTTGACTAGCTCAATCGGACGCCCCGCCTCACTGTAGGCTCTGGTAACCGTTGCTAAAAACCGGGGAGTGTCAATGCAGCCTGCAAGGTATTCGTGCTGCTCGTCCATGAAGCGTACAAGCGCTGCCGGGTCACTACTCCAGATTGTACCCCGATAGACTTCGGCGGCTAGAACTTCCCGCATTGTCCTGACAACCGCGCCGTATACTCCTCGGGGAAATTTCCGCTGAAACAGCATAAGCAGACGCAGAGACTCTGCCGCTTCACCATGAATTGACTCAATCAGGACGTATTTAAAGTGCGCCTCCTCACGCATATCCAGATCGCCACTCCGGAGGGAAGCATCGAGATATACAGCGCTGATCTGACGATAATTCCAGGGGGCGGATTGAAGAAAATCGCTATCCGCAAGGCGCATCAATGCCATTTTACCGGCTTTATTATCTTTAATATTCTGAGCAACATTCAGGTAGACGGCATGCCCATCCTGCTCATGCCCCTGGCGGGTGAAAATATCGCCAAGTCGCACAAGTAATGCCGGAGCAAAGGCTTTGTCCGCCAAACGTGCAACTAATCCGGCGAGAAGCACGCGTGCCGGTACCAGTTCTCCGCTCCGGGCGATGCTGTCGCCGTAATAAAAAGTGACCGCAGGATTAAATCCAAGGTAGGCTGGCCACAGCTTTTCAGCTTCGCGAAAAGCGCCCAGAGCTTGCGGGTACTTCTGTAATTTATACCACGTTTCACCCAATCGATAGAGCGACAGCGACCGGATCTGCGTCTGACGTGCAGAAAAGCGGGTAAACAACTCCTCCGCTTCGGTTAAACGCCCTTTGTAAAGCGCCGCCTCTGCGGCGACAAACTCTTTTTGATCCGCTTCGGTAAGGAAACTCTTCAAGATTTGTGCGTCCGTAGGAGAAAAGGGGATTTCCGACTTCAGTGGCGGATCAAAATCCCTCACCAGCTTCTCGGCGCCGCTCCAGATCTTTTCGCGCCCCTTCACGGAATGGACAGGCAGACCGGATTTAAACGGAGTACCGACATCAAGCGTTATGTCGCTGATGTCGGAGCGTGACAAGTCGCGCCATCCTGCCATTCGGGAAATCTGGAATGTAATCAGCAGATTTTCGTGCAGACCGTCGTTCCGTTTAGTTAAAACTAATCCGCCTATATTTTTATCTGAATACTTTCTGAATTTTTTGAACAGGATCCCTTTAGTATCCTTTATTACCAGGCGCAGACGGTTGCCCGGTATTGCTACAAGTGAGTATTCCGGCGATTCGGCAAGACGAACAACAATGCGGGTATATTCCTTGTGTGGTCGTATATCGATCCGGTAGAGCTGGTTGGGGATTGAGGCAGAGACGTCAGACGGAAGTAGAGTCAGGAGAAGCAGAAACAGCAGAACTGCGCCAGGCAATCCCTGGCAGAGTCGAGTTTTGAGATATTGTAACTCCGTAGCTTGAACCATTCTCAGACCCACGTCGTCAAACTTGTTCTATTTTGCAGTAGCGGCGCACTTTGGAAACAACTTCTTCTGCGTCGAATGGCTTTATTATAATGTCACTTGCGCCGTATTTTAGTGCTTTCAGGGCGGCTATCCGCGTCCAGCGCTCAGCAATCATGATAATTGGCGGCGGAGAATCCTGGCGCATCGCGTGTACTTTAATGCATACAGCAAGCACGCTATCATCGGCATTTTGTGAACCTATAACGGCCAGCTTTACATTTCGACCGGCGAACAGCTCTTTTAAGTCCGCATTAAGCGTGCCTTCAGCAATCTGAAATCCGGTGAATGCAAGTAGTTCAACAATCTGCCGGCGCAAATCTGCATCGTCTTCAAGCACAACGATGCTTTTAACGCCACTGGGGATCGCACTGTCGGCCTCCGAACCCTCCTCGTCAAGGCTCTGTGTATCACATTCGGCAGATTTTTTTTTATCTCCAGCCGCTTCCTCGACTGCACTTTGAGGGTCAAACAGGTTCGCCAGATCCTTCGGAATAAGCACATCAAGATGCTCCATCTCCAGGCCAGGCAGTTCCAGTTTTGAGCGGAACTGCAGATAATCCCCATCCGGAAGCGGCTCTTCAGGGCTTAATTCATCGGTCTTCGGCGTATATTTCTTTGGCGGAAGCAGCTTGAGGCCAACTTTGTTGGGGAGCGTCGCCAGGAAGGAGGTGTTAAGAGCCCCGTTAACCATATTGCCAATCTCGGCAAAAGCATCAATGTCATCTTTTTCGATGATGGAAAGGAGTTGTTTCTGCTTAATTCGCTCCGGGGGAATCCCGAGCAGGATACTGCTCATAACAATAGCGTCCCGCAAAGTGAACACCAGATAGAACCGACCCTCATAGGATTCTGTTGAGTTTATTCCCATGATAAAGCAGCAGTCTTCGAGCCCGCCGAAGTACGAGCTTTTACTGGTCAAAGACGACTCTGAAAGAGTGATGGAAAGCTCCTGCCCTAGAAGCATGGCACATTCTCCGCCAGCCTCCTTCAGAGCCGTCTCAAGTATCCCGTATAGCGTTTTGTAACCATCCATCAGATGGCACCTGCCTTGAGAGTAAGTCCGACGAGCATGGTGGATGAATCGTCAACAATCAGAACGTTAATCATAAGACCTGCCTTTTTGTATGTAATATCTGCTGGATACTCAGAGTATAGATGGATAAGAACTTGCTTTTTTATATCGACGGAAATTACACCCGTCACAGGGCAGTGTCAACCCAATTTTGAATGACCGGACGGGATGTTAAGCGAAACAGAGAACCAACCGAGAAGTTTTTGATCTGCTGACGGCCTGATCTTAGATTTCTTGATCCAGCCCCCATTGGAATAGTAATGCTAGGACTCAGGTGTTGTCAGCGATTAACTTGAACGGCAATTTACGTAAGCGATGATAAGTATCGCTGATTGTTATCGAAAAACCAAGGGGCAGTATATCTGCGACTTCCGGCAAAACCTGCAAAAGTCTTGCGGTTACTTTTTCCGGACTGGAATCGCTCATACGGATTGTGATAAGGCTTGGGACAGTATACCCACCAAGAGCGACAAGAGTAGAAAAATCAAGATCCTGTATTGAATCTGGTCAGAAACAATCCATGCTGCATACTGCATTGGCTGCTTTATGTCATCTGGCTCTATTTCTGGATATGCGTCAATCACTTCTGCAGTTGTTTTACCAGCAGCAAGCATTTTGAGTATTACGCTAACCATTATTCTCATGCCACGAATACATGGCTGCCCCATACATATATCAGGTTGAACTGTTATCCTGTCAAGCTCTAGCATTTTAATGTACCTCCTTGCAAATATCAGCAATCACTCGGCGTAATTGAATACTCCGGTGATAAACTCCTATCAGCTCAAATTGATTTCAGCATTCCGCGATCACTATCGCCTGACCCAAGAAGCGCTCAACCTGTTCCTGTGATCCAGCTTCACTGTACAGCCGCAGAACCGGCTCGGTTCCTGATGGACGGATCAGCAGCCAATCGCCATTTTCAAAGATAAATTTGAAACCGTCACTGAAATTGGTTGCGCTGACACGCTGACCATCAATAGTTGTCGGAGGATCTGATTGCAGTTGAGCGATCAACCGCAGTTTGGCGGAATCTTCGATACGCCGGTCAATGCGTTGATAGTAGAAATGCCCGATTTCGTCCATCGTCTCATTCAGTAACTGCCGCAGCCCTTTGCCGCTGACCGCCATCGCTTCCAGCAGCAGCAACCCCAGCAGTATCCCGTCCCGCTCCGGGATATGCCCCTTCACTCCAAGCCCGCCGGACTCTTCCCCACCCATGAGAATGTCGTGCTTCAGCATCAGCTCGCAGATATGTTTGAAGCCGATAGGCGTTTCAAAAAGCTCCAGGCCGAATTTTTCCGCCAGCAGATTGATCATGCAGGTGGTTGATACCGTTTTAACAACAGCTCCGGTCATTTTTTTATGTTCAATCAGGTGCCGCAGAATAACTGTAAAGATGCAGTGAGAGGAGAAAAAATCACCATTTTCGTCAACAGCGCCGATCCGGTCGGCATCTCCGTCCAGCGCCAGCCCAACCTGATATCTGCCATTTTTCAGCAAGGCGGATAATTCCTGGAGGTTCTGGCTGATCGGTTCGGGGGGAAGCCCGCCAAACGAGGGGTTTTCACAGGCATGAATTTCGTCAACTTTTGCCAAAAGCCGTGGTATAAAGCCGCAACCGGCGCCGTACATCGGATCAACAACCGCTTTAATGCCGGATTTGGCTATCAGGTCAAGATCAACATAGCGACTAAGCTGATGGCAATAACTTTCGCACGGGTCAAAAAGGACAATGGTTCCTTTTTTAACCGCCTCCTCAAACGGGACTGAAACAACCCGCCGACCATTCTCACTGTTATAGGCAACGATTCCTTCGAGAATTTTTGTCGTTACGGGAAGCGCAGAACCGCCAAACGCCTCTTTGAACTTGAAGCCGTTATACTCAGGCGGATTATGGCTGGCGGTAATCATGATGCCGGCGCCGGCGCCTGTCGCATGCACAGCCCAGGAAACGGCCGGAGTCGGAGCAAAATCTTCCGTCAAGCGGACGTTGATAAAGTTTCCTGCCGCAACTTCGGCGACACGCCTGGCAAAATCACGCGACATAAAGCGCCGGTCATAACCGATTATCAGCCCTTTATTCCCCAAACCCTCACGATTAAGATAATCCATGGTGGCCTGAGCAACCAGAGAGAGATTTTCAAAGGTAAAATCCAGGGCAATAATTCCCCTCCATCCATCTGTACCGAACCTAATCTGCATTATCCCTCCTCATGCCGTTGTTTTTTGTTGACTCTCCATATACTGCAGCCAGACAAGCACTTCCGCAACCGCCCGATACAGCTCCGGCGGAATGAACTGATCATTGTCAAGCTGAACCAGCAATCTGACCAGATCCGGTGACTCGTGGACATATACCCCCGCCTCATGGGCACAGGCAATTATCGCCTCAGCGATAATACCCCTGCCACGGGCAATAACCACCGGGGCGTAGTACCCCTCTTTATACGAAAGTGCCGCTGCCCTGCGCTCATCATCACGCGGCAGCATGAGTGATACTCATTTCTGCCGGTGTCAGGCCGGCGCCTTCCATCTGCTCAATCAGACGCGCCAGACCGCTTTCCAGAACCGGAACCGCGCCATCATTTTCAGCGGTTATGGTAACGGCAACGGCGCTGCCGTCAAGCTTAAGCAGCGCGGTGACCGGCCCCAGGTTTGGCAGAGTGACCGTCACACTGGTCGCCCAACTCCGCTCACGGCCGCCGGACTTGTTACGCCCTTCATCCTTTTGGGCAACTCTCCACTCAAGCTGCTGGCCGGGGAAAAGATCGCCTCGAAACAGAAGCTGGCCATTTTGCAGCGCAGTCAACTGTTCGTTAACCACCGGCAGAGAACGAAGATCAGCGATGCCGTCATGCCCCATACTGACGCCAGCCTTTTTAATAGCCGCCATAATTTCCGTTGAGCCGACTCGAACGTTGCCTCGAGGCGGATCCTCAACAACTACCTCCTGCTGCTGCATTCCCGCTTGTGCCAGGCGGGGAGACAAGCGCCCCTGCGGCTCTTTTAGAATATCTTCAAGCGAATAGCTGCCGCCAAACCAGCGAGCAAGATGTGATTCATAAAACAGACCGCTCTCGCGCAGCCCCTGCTGGAGTTCTCTCCCTAGCAGTTGCGCATCTGTCGTCGGCCCGGACAGCAGGGTACGCAAAACCCCGAGCGTCTCCCTTGTAGGCACCTGAGCGGCCGATTCTCCCAGAAAGCTGCTCAGCCATCGACCGGCATCACTGACCTTTGACTCTCCCGGCCTGCCGAAACGAGCCATCAGGAAGGTCTGCCGTGGCTCTCCGGTAATGAAGAAGAGATCGATCATGTCGCCACGTCCCACCCCTTTCGGCATAATGAACTCCATGACCTGCTGTGCCACCTGCACGGAAAAACGCCCGCCACCCAGAGCGGCTAAAACTTCTCCTTTAAGCTGTTGACCAGGGACAAATGAGCTGACCTGGCTCTGTTGATTCAGAGATTCGAGCAGTGCCAGACGATTTCCTTTGATCACCGCCTGAAGAAGTTTGGCCATATCATCATTTAACACAACTCCGTTTCCTGAAAGCGGAGGTGACGGTGCGGCAATAGGCACTGCAACAGCGGCAGGGAGCTCCGCTGCTGTTCGTCCAGTCATCTTATACGTCTTCGCTTCATCAGAAATAATGCTGAGCGCGGGCGAATTCGGGGGAAGACTCTTCAATACCGTATTTAACCGATCCAGCACATATTGCTGTTGGCTGGAGACACCCCCTTCGCTATGTTCCAGGACACTCAGCCAGCGCCCGGCCTCGCTTAACTGGGGAGGGGAGGCGTCGGGGACGCTCCTTCCAAGTGCAAAAGCCGGTTTCGGCTCGGAAGAGAGATAGGTCAGACGGAGGATCTCACCAGGCACGACTGTTTGCGGAATCCGCAACTCCAGCATCGTACCGGCTACCTGAACCATCGATCTGCCGCCAGAGAGCGTGCCGACGACGGTGGCATTGACCTCTTCACCCGGAATAAGCGGCAAAGTCGTCGTCGGATTGGTGGTCGCTTCAATCACAGTGAAACGTGAATTCTGAGCGATGCTTCTTAGAATCTGAGCCGCATTT
This sequence comes from uncultured Geobacteraceae bacterium, assembly GCA_903845365.1. GTDB lineage: Bacteria > Desulfobacterota > Desulfuromonadia > Geobacterales > Pseudopelobacteraceae > JACRCG01. The sequence goes on from CAIMXI010000005.1 coordinate 16,325, forward strand.
GTTTCAAACGTCGCCAGACGCGCCTGATCAGGCGTGCCTCCACCAACCACTGCTTCTCTTGTCGCTTTTGCAGCGACTCCGCTACGCCCGGAACTATATGTCAGAGCCTCATCGAGCAGATTGGCGAGCACGGCGGTTTCGCCCGACGAACGCCGCAACAGGTCGCCGACGCTTTGCAAAGAGGTACGAAGTTGGGGGTCGTCGTCGATGATCTGCTCGCTGGAAACCAGTATGCTTAACAAGCGGGAGGCGTCTGAAAGCGCAACCGGTGGCGGCGCAACTCCCACCTGGCGAGCGATAGCGAACGTCGAGCGTGGCCCTGCGGCGATATATGTCATCTCCAGAGTCTGTCCGGTGCGAACCGCCATCGGCAGTTCCAGATTGAAGCGCTCCTTGCCAACCCCAATCTGAACCCGATTATCGGCCAGCAGAGACAACACGACGGCATTTACCCGTTGGCCGGGCGTCAGCAGAGTAACTTCCTCTAAATTCTGATCTGCGGTGACAAACGAGATGTTTGAGGCGCGCGCCAGAATGTTAAAAACCTGCTGCTGGATGTCCGATGCTGCGGCCATACTAACCTCTTGTCATTATTACTTTATCAACTGATTCAATTCAAAAATCGGCAGCAGCACCGCCAGCACCACGATACCTACCGCCAGCCCCATCGCCAGAACAAGCAGCGGCTCCATCAGCCCCATCAGGCGGGTCAGGCGGGTACTGAACTCGCGCTCGTAGGCGACCCCCGCCTTTACCAGCATCTCTTCCAGATTGCCCCCCTTCTCACCGACTCCCGCGAGATGAACAAGAAGGGGCGGAAAAAGCAGGCTCTTCTTCAGACTGCCGGAGAGGCTCCCCCCCTGCGCAACCTCTTCCATTACGCCACGCAGAAAAGAGCGATAAACCCGGTTGACCACCACCTCGCCGGTAATCTCCAGCGCCTTCATAATCGGTACCCCGCTGGAGAGGAGCAGTCCAAGAACCCGGGCAAAGCGCGACAGAATAAGGCGCTGCAGCATTCCTCCGGCCATAGGCAGCCTCAGCAGCAGGGCATCACGTTTCAGGCGCAGGTCATCTCGCTTCATGGCGGTGCGATAAAGGGGCACTGAGGCAATTATCAGGGCGGTAGGGATCCACCAATATCCCTGCAGGAAATGACTGACTTTGATCAGGATGATGGTAATGAGCGGCAGGGCTGCTTTGCTGTCTTCAAAAATGGTTACTATGCGGGGGATAACGACGGTCAGCAGGAAGAGCATTACCCCTCCTCCGACAAAAACCATCAAAATGGGGTACGCCAGGGCGGAGGTCACTTTGCTGCGAACCTGCTCCTGCTCTTCAAGAAAATCGGCAAGACGCTCCAGAACCACGTCAAGAGCGCCCCCCGCCTCACCGGCCGCCACCATACTGACGTAACTCTCGCCGAAAATATCCGGCTCGGCTGCCAGAGCCCGTGAAAGCGCGGCTCCTTCGGCAATGCGCTCCTTTACCCGGACGAGAGCCTGACGGAGCGGCCCGTTTTCCTCCTGCTCGCAGAGCGAACCCATCGCCTCAAACAGCGGGATGGATGAGGCGACCAGAGTGGCAAGCCGCCGTGTAAAAAGGGAGAGATCTTCAGCGGAAACTCCCTTGCGGAAGGAGAATGATCCGGCGCGGCTTTGAGCGCCACCCTCTTCCACCACCTCACGCGGCAGCAGCCCTTTGCCTTTAAGCTGCTGCGTCGCCTGTCGTTCGGAGTCTGCCTCAAGAGTGCCGGAGACGGATGAACCGGTGGCACTATAAGCTTTATAGCGGAACGTCGGCATAATCGTCCTGGGTAACGCGCAGAACCTCTTCGATGGTGGTAATCCCGGCGGCAGCACGGGCAATGCCGTCGTCACGCAGCGTCTTCATGCCGTGGGCAACCGCGTATTCCTTGATCTCTCCGGCATGCGACCGGCGAATAATCATCGAGCAGAGCTCCTGATCAATAGGCATTATTTCGTAGATGGCTGTCCGGCCAAGCGTGCCGAGGCCAAAGCAGGCATCACACCCCCGGCCACGATACAGTCGTTTCGGCAGGGTTACGCCGGCGTACTGCTCCACCGGTCGATACTCTTCGCTGCAGTGAGGGCAGATCACCCGCACAAGGCGCTGAGCGACTACGGCTGAGAGTGAGGAGGCGATCATGAACGGTTCGATCCCCATATCAACCAGACGGGTTACGGCGGTGGCGGCATCGTTGGTATGAAGCGTCGAGAGTACCAGGTGGCCGGTCAAGCTGGCCTGAATGGCTATTTCAGCCGTTTCGGCGTCACGAATTTCGCCGACCATGATGATGTCAGGATCCTGACGCAGAATGGAACGGAGGCCACTGGCGAAGGTAAGATCTATTTTGGGGTTGACCTGAATCTGGCCAATCCCTCTGATCTGGTATTCGATCGGGTCTTCAATGGTGATAATGTTTTTTTCGCTGGAATTGACCTTGTTCAGCGCCGCGTAAAGCGTCGTCGATTTACCGCTGCCGGTCGGTCCGGTCACCAGAATGATGCCGCTTGTGCGGTTCAGCATCCGCTCCAGCGTGTGCACCCCCTGATCTCCCAGACCGATGTCGGCCAGAGAAAGGATCCCTTTTTTCTTGTCCAACAGACGCAGCACGCCCCGCTCTCCATAGTAGGTAGGGATGATGGAGACGCGAATATCGACATCGCGACCAGCGACCCTCACTCGGATACGGCCATCCTGCGGCAGACGCTTCTCGGCAATGTTGAGACCAGCCATGATCTTTATGCGTGAGAGTAGAGCGTCCTGGATAATTTTGGGGGGAGAGAGCTTTTCGTAGAGGATGCCGTCGATACGAAAACGTACCAGCAGATCCCGTTCGTACGGTTCGATATGGACGTCGCTGACCCGTTCCTTTACCGCTTCGGAAAGAATAGAATTCAGCAACCGGATGACCGGAGCTTCGTCAGAGAGATCGAGCAGGTCGGTAGGATTGTTCAGTTCGGTGGCAACCGTCGAGAGATCTTCCCCCTGCAGCTCCTGCAAAACTTCGCGGGCGGTTCCGGAGACAGCGGCGTAGACATGGTTTATGGTATCTGCCAGCAGAGATGCGGGAACCAGCACCGCTTCGACCGGTTTGCCAAACAGCAGCCGCAGTTCGTCGAGCTGCAACATTCCGGCTGCGCTGGAGACTGCAACCCTTATGACGCCATCAACTTCGTGCAGCGGCAAAATGGAGTTGGCGCGGGCGAACGTCAACGGGAGCTGGTTAAGAAGTCCCGAATCGACCTCTTCATTGCTGATTTCAAACAGACATGATATTCCCAACCTTGCGGCTATCGCCCGCAATTCATCCGGGGAGTTTGCAGTATCAGCACTCATTTGCCGGAAATCTCTTTTTGGACATCAACAGCGTCGGTTTTGTTCGCCGTTTCCCCAAACGTCTGGCGCTGAATGCGAGTCATTTCGGCGAAGTCGGCAGCATCCTTGACGATGTGTGGCGTCAGCAGGATCATAAGATTAGTTTTGCTGCGTTTTTTTGTCTTGGACTTAAATAGCCACCCCAACAGCGGAATATCTCCAAGTAACGGCACCTTAGTGATCGTTTCATTTTCTTTGTCCTGAATCAAGCCACCAATCACAACTGTTTCATTATCTTTTATGACAACACTCGTTTTAGCCGAGCGCTTGGTAGTGACTAAATCGATAGCTCCTGTTGTAGCAGTATCTTTAACCGCCGAAATTTCCTGGTTGATATCCATTCGGATATAATCACCTTCGCTAATCTGAGGTTTTATTTTGAGATTGATGCCGATGTCCTTACGCTCAACGGATTCGGTAGTGCCAAAAGTACTCTGCGTTGCTGAAGCCTTGAAAGGGACATTCTCACCTACAATAATTTCCGCCTCTTTATTGTCTGAAGTCAGTATATTTGGAGTAGAGAGCACATTAAGTAAACCGTTGGTGTCCAAGGCTTTGAGTACTGCTGAAACATTAATCGGGCTTGCAGTGAAGATTGCACTCCCCCCCACAGAAGTAGGAATTTTGCTCAATATAGTGGCGAGGGTTCCAAGAGGATCGTACATACCAGCAACTGTGAGATTGTTATTAGGAGTGCCACCACCAATTACGCCGGTTTGCAGACCAAATTCATTGGATTTATCGAGCGACACTTCAGCTATCAGCACCTGCACAAAAACCTGCTTGCTCCGACGGTCAAGTTTTTTAATGACCTGAGTGAGTTCGGCAAAATCGGTCGGTGAGGCCATGATGACGAGCGAATTGGAGGCCTTGTCAGGGGTGATGGTAATTTTGCCGCTATCGAACGGCGATGCTTGTGGCGCTGCTCCCGGTTGCTGAGCGGAAATGCCTTTGACGACGCCGTCAAGCACTTTTGCCATCTCGGTGGCGTCGGTATTCTCCAGATAATAGACATTAACCTTGCTGCTGGCTTCACGGGGAGTTACATCCAGCTTTGCAACCAGTTCCCGAATCGCCTTCTTGTTTGTTTCATTGCCGAAAATCAGCAGGGCATTTAGTCGTGAATCAGTCAGAACGCTTGTTGTGCTGGCACTCGCGCCTCGAGCGGCAGGTTGAGCGCCCGGTTTGGCATCAGCACCCCCCAGCCACTGCTGAACAATTCTTGCCGTCGTTTCAGCCGAAGCGTTTTTGAGAAAGATAATTTCAAGCCCTTCCCTGGTGCGCTCCGTGTCTATCGTCTTCAGCAGGCCGTGCAGCTTGCGGATATTGATGGCGGAATCAACCATTAACAGCAGATTTCCGGGACCAAAAGCCGAGATGTGTCCATCTTTTGATATCATCGGCTGCAGAAAGGTCACCGCTTCCTGGGCAGTTATATATTCCAGTTCGGTCACCTGGGCGACGTAGCTCTCGTTGACAGGCAGCGTATCCCCATCCTTGAGCACGGAAAAAGTGGACTGCTTGACGCCGGCCGCCGGCACGATCTTCGCTGTTTTACCGCTCTGCAAAACAGTGAAACCCTTAAGTTCGAGAACGGAGGTAAAGACATTATACGCCTCTTCGACTGAGAGCTTGGCCGGAGAGTAGACCGAGATTTTCCCTTTGACGCGGTCATCGAGGATGAAATTTTTGCCGGTCAGGTCGCTGATGAACTTCACCATTGTGGCAATATCCACCTCGTTGAAGTTAAGCACTACTCCCTTGACTTCAGCGGCCTGAAGCGGCGAGAAAAGAGCCATATTCAGTGACAGGATACAAATCGTGCGTAGTAAATAACGTGTCAAGCGTACCTCCAAATTCATCGTATATCGTAATTCAACGTCTGTGGCTGGCCATCCCGTATGATATCGAGTTTCAGCCGGCTCTGCCCTTTGAGGGCAATAAACGATTGCAGCGCTTTATCAGGTGAATCCATTGGGAAATCATTCAGACTCAGCAAAACATCGCCATTTTTGATGCCGATCATTGCAAACAGGCCATTCGGTTTTACCTCTGACGCCTTGAATCCCTCGACCTTGCCATCTTTCTGGCTCGGGAGCAGGCGGGCATCGCTCATCGCCTGAGCCGGATTATCCAGCGTGGCATTAAGCGTCCGCTGGTCTATAACGAAGCTGCCTCCACCTGTGCTGGTCACACCTGTAGTTGAATGCGCCGCTACCGGTGCGGGCTGACTGGCCGGGACTGCCAGCGGCGGCGTCATCGGTGTCAGAAGTTCCACCTTCTTGTTATTGATAACGATGAAGGCCCGTTCCCTGGTCACCTCCGTCAGCCGCCCGGCATCAAACACCGTATCTCCAAGGCGAAACACCCGCTCTTCCTGTTTTGTCGTATGCCGAACCAGAGCAAAGGTCTCGCGAAATGAGCCAACCACCGTGCCGAGCAGCATCAGTTCGGCAGGCGCAGTCACCGGGACAACCACCTGCGCCGCCGGAGCATTCGAGATGTAAGTGAGCGCGCCGGTCGTTGCCGAACCGAATAAGCCGGTCGTAAGTATCGGAGCATAGAATGAAAGGTCTTCAGTGCGTGAAGGGGGAGCTGGCGGAGCGGCAGTCGGAGCGCCTCCTTTGGGCTGAAATGCTTTGCCGAGTCTGGCTGAGAGCCGTCCAGTGGTTATCCCCGCCAACAACGCAATGATGGTGATTCCAAGAAGGCAGTTTATGATTGTAACGATACGCGTCATTACAGTGCTATTTCCCCGCTGAACACTTCCACCGCCGGACCGGTCATGTAAATGCAGCCATCTTCGGCCCATTCCATTTCAAGGTCGCCGCCCAAGAGATGATTGAGGAGCTTTTTCTCTGTCAGCTCATTCAGTACGCAAGCTGCAGTCACAGCACTAGAACCGGTGCCGCACGCCAGTGTTTCTCCTGCGCCCCGCTCCCAGGTACGCTGCCTGATTTCCGTACGTGAGACGATCTGGATAAATTCAACGTTAGTCCTGCGTGGAAATAGAGAATTGTTTTCAATCAGCGGCCCATATGTCGTCACCGGGAAATTGGCAACATCATCGACAAAAATGACACAGTGCGGGTTCCCCATTGAAGCGCAGGTAATTTTGAAAGTTTTGTCCAGCACCGTCAGCTCTTCCGCGACCACATGAGCTGCAGGATCACCAGTCATCGGGATCTCGCCCCTCGTCAGGCGTGGCGGCCCCATATTGACTCGTACCTTCTCGATCTTGCCATCTGTTCCGGGAAAAAGTTGCAGGGTCAGGATACCGGCGCCGGTTTCAGCAGTTATTTCGGTACTCGTCACAATGCCGTGGTCGTAAGCGTATTTTGCAACGCAGCGGATACCGTTGCCGCACATTTCCGATTCAGAGCCGTCCGAGTTAAACATGCGCATCCGCACATCAGCCACCTCGGACGGCATTATCAGGATCAACCCGTCCGAACCGATGCCAAAATTACGGTTTGAGACTCGTATTGCCATCTGTTGCGGGTCGCTGACCGTCTCTTCAAAACAGTTCACATAGACATAGTCATTACCTGCACCCTGCATTTTGGTGAATTTCATCGTCCTTTATCCCCTTGTCGATTCAAACTTCGCCGCGCAACATAGCAAAAATAGAGCGGTGCAACAAGCTATTTTCCGCCTGTTTTCCGGCAGTTCAAGGGAGTAAAGGGTGTTCGGCAGACAAAAACAGTTCCCGCTGCCTCGATATTCTGCTAAATATACCACTGCGTGAAAAAACTCCTCCTTTGCATATTCCTGGCAATCGCCTGCTACCTGGCTTATGTCGCTGTTTCGCTGGCACTAATTCCGCCGGTCGCCACCCTGGCTGACAAAAAATACAGCAGTACCATTCAGGTCAAGGATTGGCAGGGCGTTTACCACCCTTTCGTGGTCGGGCCGAAGAGCCGCCACTGGGCGCCATCCGGCAGCATTCCGGCCGAGATGAAGTGGGCGGTGATTCTTGCGGAAGACTCTAACTTCTACAAGCACGAAGGATTCGACGTCAAAGCCATAAAGAATGCCATAAAGTACGATCTGGAGAAGAAAAGCCTCAAGCGGGGCGCCTCCACGATAACCCAGCAGACGGCCAAGAACCTCTTCCTCTCTCGCGAGAAAACGATTACCCGCAAACTGAAAGAGATCTATCTCGCCTATCGAATGGAGCAGGAGTTGACCAAGGGGCGCATTATCGAGCTTTATCTGAATGTGGTGGAACTTGGGCCGATGGTCTACGGTATAGGGCACGGGGCGCAGTATTATTTCGGCAAGCGGGTCTCCGCTCTGACGCCGCGTGAATGCGCCTTTCTGGCAGCCATGCTCCCTGGACCGCGACTGGCCTACAATCCCTACAAAAACCTCGGCAAAGTGCTGAAACGTTCCGACATGATCCTGCGGCTACTCCGCCAGAAGGGGGTGCTTGGCGAAACAGAGTATCTGGCCGCCCTCGCGGAGTCGCCGAATATCGCCGGCATGCAGCGTAAGGTTGACGAGCTAATCACTGCGCCAGCGATTTTTACATCGCCGTCATCAGCGAGGAAAGAAATTACGGAGAGGCCGGTTGAGGCGGGAGAGGTAGAGAGCGTTGAATCACCATCTGCGACTGCAGCAGGTTCACCCTCCGGGGGGACGGCTCCGGCCGATCAAATTGAACGTCAGGATGAAAAGAAATGACCCACCGAATTGACCTGAAAAACCTGACTCTTCCCGCTCTTGAACAATTTCTCCAGGGGCAGGGGAAAGAGCGTTTCCGCGCCCTCCAGGTATTCAAATGGATCTATCAACAAGACGTTGCGAACTTTGAAGAGATGACCAATATTTCCAAAACTCTGCGGACGGAGTTGGCCACCTCCGCTTTCATCAGTAACCTGGAGCCGGAAGCTATTGAGGAGGGGAACGACGGCACGCGCAAATACCTCTTCAACCTTGCTGACGGACACGCGGTTGAATCGGTTCTTATCCCGATTGAGGGGCGCAATACGCTCTGCATTTCGTCCCAGGTCGGCTGTGCGATGGCGTGCGAGTTCTGCCTGACCGGAACCTTCAAGCTCGCCCGTAATCTGACCACGGCTGAGATTGTCAACCAGATTATGGCGGTCAAGCGGGATCTGGCGACCAATCCCCCCGCTGTTCAAGCGGAGCTGAATGACTTTGACGATGATGGTGACGAAGGAGATTCAACATCACCGGCGGCTATCCGCAATATCGTACTGATGGGAATGGGCGAGCCGCTTCATAATCTGGACAACGTCATCCCTGCCATCCGGATCATGATCGACGGCAACGGCCTGCAACTCTCCAACCGCCGGGTAACCGTTTCCACCTGCGGTCTGGTACCGGAAATGGAAAGACTGGGGCGCGAGATTCCGAATGTCAATCTGGCGGTTTCGCTGAACGCCACCACCGATGATCTGCGCAACCGCATTATGCCGGTCAACCGGAGTTACCCGATCAAGGCTCTGCTGCAAGCCTGTAGCGAGTTTCCTCTCCCCGGTCGCCGCAAGGTCACTTTCGAATATGTCCTGCTCGGTGGAGTAAATGATTCCTTGGATGATGCCAAGCGATTGCTACGGCTGATCAGCGATATTCCGAACAAGGTCAACCTGATTCCGTTCAACGAGCACGAGGGTTGTGAATTCAGAGCGCCAACCCGCGCGGCAATTGATGCCTTTCATAAATATCTTATTGACCGGCATGTGACGGTAATTACCCGCGACAGCCGGGGGGGAGATATTTCGGCAGCGTGCGGGCAGTTGAAGGGGAAACTGGGGAAGTAAGGGACTCGGAAAATACTGATAATCACTCCACGGGACTGACCAGGTATCGGGCTTCGCGCAATTTTGCACGCTTACCCTCCCGTAAAGCCGTATCTGGTTCGCTTGCGCTGTGTGCAGCTTACTTCCTATCGCTTCCTTCATACCCTGCCGTTGCCAGCAACGCACTTGCGATTCGGATTGTCTTCCCCCCGGTCGGGGTGACGCCTGTTTCTTGCAACAGGCCGGGTTTGCCCGCTACGCTGGGCAAACAAAAAAACGACCCGATCAGGTCGCCTTTTGTATGCAGAAATAGTTCTGCCTGGGCATCAGCCTCCTGTAATGCAGAGTTTCAATATCAACAGAAATCTGTATTTCACCCCCGAAGATAGGCCAGCACCTCATCCGGGTGCTGTTCGGCTTTGGCAACTTTTGTCCACTGCTTTTTGACAATTCCATCAGGCCCCACAATTACCGTCGAGCGAATCGTACCGACTGTTTTTTTTCCGCACATTACCTTCTCACCAAATGCATGATAAGCCTGCATCATGGAGTAGTCAGGGTCACTCAGCAGGATAAACGGCAGTGCGTAATTTGTTGTAAATTTTTTGTGCGCAGCGATGCTATCCTTGCTTACGCCAAGAACGATGACGCCTTTGTCAGTCAGCTCTTTATAGTTATCACGGAAGCCGCACGCTTCCTTGGTGCAGCCAGGCGTATTATCCTTCGGGTAAAAATAGATCACTACTGTTTTCCCTGCATACTGTTTCAGCGAGTGCTGTTTTCCATCGCTCCCCTCCAGCAAAAAATCAGGAGCTTTTTTTTCTTCCAGTGTCATATAAATTCTCCTTTAAATAAGATAGATTTGGTCTAATTTAGCACTCCCTGTTAAAAGGTCAAGGATAATGTCTTGTCGCTCTTACAGGGGCGGGAGCAGGCTATTTCAAGCTGCCGATATAGTTGCGGACACCGTCTAAAATACCTTCGGCGACCATGACCTGATAGGCCGGGTCATTAAGGCGGGTCTCTTCCGTCGCATTTGAGAGGAAAGCTGTCTCAACGAGGATACTTGGCATCGACGCCCCTACAAGGACGTAAAAAGGACCCTGCTTGACCCCCAGATTTTTTACATCGCCGTAACCGGTGCGGATTTTTTTGTGGAGGAATTTTTGCACTTCATCGGCAAGATGAGCCGAGTCGTTCAATTTGTAGTTTGCCATCAGATCAAACAAAATCGCCTGCAGCACGCTGACCTTTTCGAGTGACGTACCATTCTCCTTGGCGGCCAGTTGAGCTACTTTATCCGTCTTAGCAAGGTTCAGGTAATAGGTCTCTATTCCGGCGGCAGCACGATTGGGCGCGGCATTGGCGTGAACCGACACGAACAGGTCAGCGCCAACCTTGTTGGCAATGGCGGTGCGCTCCTCCAGCGGGATAAATATATCGGTCGAACGTGTCATAACAACATCCAGAGCCAACTCTTCCTTGAGCAGATCCCTCAGCTTGAGCCCTATCGCCAGTACGACATCTTTTTCCTGAAGACCTCGCGCGCCGACAGCTCCCGGGTCATGCCCTCCATGTCCCGGGTCAACAACAATCCGTCTGATTTTTGAAATTACTGGTTTTTTCGGTAATTTAGTTTTTTTTTCAGTGCCTGGAGATTGTTCCTCAGGCTTTGGCTGGGAAATGTGCTCCGGCATGGCGCTGACTACCGTTTCCAGGCGTGATATCTGTGCCTGCCGCTCGCCGCGGACATCTATCACCAGTCGCGCCGGATCAGACAGAGGAAATACTTTATAATCTTTGATATTTTCTGTATCCAGCACAACCCGCACCACGTCAGGTTTATACTGTCCGACCCGGGCGCCTTTCAGCAATCCGTCACCGATGGTGATATCTTTGACGCTTTTCCCCAATCTGGTCCGCTTCAAATCGATATAAACCCGCCCAGGTTTGCCGGGAGTCCCCTTGCCAAGTTCATGACTTTCCCAGGTAACGTCCCGGTCAAGTTCCAGTGAAATCCGTGTGTAATCAGGGTTGGACCAGTGTTTCATCTCATTAAGAGCAGCCGGAGGGCGAGTTATTGCCGAGGTTTGTTCAGTGAAGGCAACTTTTTTGTTTTTGGACGCCACAGCCGGAAGCGGTAACAGGAGGCAGAACATTAGGAGGCAGGATAATGTGGGAAGGTATCGGTTCATGAAGTCCGTATTTTTATATTAATAATTCAATGGAAAGAAAGTAGTTGTTCTTGTAGCAGAAAACCAGAATTAGATCAACCTATAGAGAGAAGCCCATTTTATCTTCACACCATCCGCTTTAATTCATCCAGCATATTAAGCGCTTCCAGCGGGGTCAGCGTGGCAATATTCAGCTTCTTCAGGCGTTGGCGCAACTGATCTTCACTGGTTTCAAAGAGTGAAAACTGAGGAGATGGCTCACGTTGCGGTTTTTTGCTGCTCTTGGCCAACCGTGGGGCACCCTCTTCAAACTCACCATTTTCAAGGTTGCGCAGGATTTCCTTGGCGCGTTCGATGACATCAGACGGCATACCCGCCAGACGAGCCACCTGAATGCCATAGGAATGGGATGCTCCACCCGGGATTATTGTGCGCAAAAAAATAATCTGATCGTTCCACTCCCGAACCGCTACTGTGAAGTTTTTGATTCGCTCACGGGTCACGGCAAGTTCCGTCAGTTCGTGGTAGTGGGTGGCAAAGAGAGTTCGACTGCGGCAGGAGGGGGTGTCGTGGATGTACTCTGCAACGGCCCAGGCGATTGAAACACCGTCAAAGGTTGAGGTGCCGCGACCGATTTCATCCATAATTATCAGGCTCTGCGGGGTGGCATTGCGAAGTATTCCGGCCGCCTCCATCATCTCCAGCATGAAGGTTGACTGGCCGCGAGCCAGATTATCACCCGCGCCGACCCTGGTGAAGATCCGATCGGCGATGCCGATATGCGCCTCTGAGGCTGGGACAAAACTGCCGGCCTGCGCCATCAGCGTAATCAGCGCCACTTGGCGCATATAGGTTGATTTACCCGCCATATTCGGACCGGTAATCATCAGTAGCTGGTTCGTTTCGGCGTCAAGCAGCGTATCGTTCGGCACGAAACGTTCACCCAGCTTCATCGCTTCGATCACCGGATGGCGACCGTCGCGAATGTCGATGACTGTAGAATTATCAACAAGCGGCTTGCAGTAACTGCGTTCCCCGGCAACCGTTGCCAGTGAAAGCAGTACATCAAGAATCGCCACGCCGTCAGCGGTTCGGGAGATCCGCTCGGCCTGGGCGGCCACCAGTTCACGAATTTCCTGGAACAGGGTGAATTCGATGGTGCATATCCGCTCTTCTGCCCCCAGCACCTTCTCTTCGTAGTTTTTCAGCTCTTCGGTAATGTAACGTTCGGCGTTGGCAAGCGTCTGACGCCTTACGTAATCGGCAGGTACCGCAGCAAGATTGCTTTTGGTGATCTCGATAGAATAGCCAAATACACGGTTGTAGCGGATTTTGAGGGTGGAGATGCCGGTTCTGGCCCGCTCCTGAGCTTCCAGGCGGGCGATAAAGCCCTTCCCTTCACTGCTGATGGCGCGCAGTTCATCGAGCTCGGCGTTATATCCTGGAGCGATGATCCCCCCCTCACGCAGGGAAAATGGCGGGCTTTCAATTATTCCGCGCGACACCAGTTGGCAGATATCATCCAGAGGGTCAATAGTAACCACCAGCGACTGCAGCAGGGTGCTCTCCGTCCCCGCCAGCAGTTCGAGTAAAAAAGGGAGATAGACCAGCGAATCATGCAATGCCCGCAAGTCACGGCCACCGGCACTGGCCATGCCGATACGACCGTTCAGCCGCTCCAGATCCGCAACATTTTTCAAGCGCGCGGCAAGCTTTTCCCGCAGATCCGGCGATTCCAGCATCTCTTCTACAGCATCAAGTCGCTTCCTGATCGGCTCAAGTTCAATTAATGGATAGCTGAGCCACTGCTTCAAACGACGGGCACCCATAGCAGTGCCGGTGCGGTCGAGACAGCCGAGCAGTGATCCGATCCGTTTCCCCTCCGCCATGCTGGCGGTGATCTCCAGGTTACGGCGGGTGGCCGGATCAAGCGCGAGGTGCTGGCTGCGCCGGAAAACAATAATATCCCGGATATGCGGCAGCGCCGCCTTGCGGTTTTCGCGCAGGTAATAAAGGGCAGCAGAGGCGGCCAGCAGTGCCGCCGGAGCACCTTCAAGCCCAAGCGCCTCAACCGATACCGCTCCGAAGTGATCGCAGAGAATCTTCGTCGCATAGTCACGATCATAGATCCAGTCAGGAGCCCGGGAAATAATCCGCTCGCTCAGAAATGAACGGAGGTCAGCAGGCAGAACATCACGATCAAGGGAGTCGGAGAGCAGAATCTCACGCGGGTTGATCCCGACCGCTTCTGCCAGTGCCGCCGCTGCGCCTGTCTGCTCCGTTGCCCGGAATTCCCCTGTGGAGACATCCAGCCAGGCACAACCCCAACTGCCTCCTGAGATTTCGCAAAGTGCCAGCAGATAATTGTTCTCATCCGGGAGCAGGCTTTCCGACTCGATCAGAAGGCCGGGAGTGACGACCCTGACAACCTCGCGACGGACAATGCCTTTGGCCTGTTTCGGGTCTTCGACCTGCTCGCAAATAGCTACTTTGTGGCCGGTTTCAATCAATTTGGCAATATAGGGAGCAACAGAATGGTAGGGAACGCCGCAGAATGGAATTTCGTCACCGCTCCCTTTGTTGCGGGAGGTCAGGGCGATATCAAGAACCCGGGAGGCCAGCAGCGCGTCATCCAGGAACATTTCATAGAAATCCCCCATGCGGAAAAACAGGATCGCGTCGGGGTAGCCCGACTTGATCTCAAGATATTGCCGCATCATGGGTGTCTGTTCTGCCATGCAGGTCTGCCTTTCGCCAACTGAAATTGTGCTTGGTTGTAACACACGGTTTCATGCATTTCAAGGCGGAGGATCTGCAGGAAAGCACACTTGGTACAGGCGGCGAGGTTATGGTAAAGCTCTTGGGAAGATGCCGGAAGCGTTACCGATGGCTGCGTGATAACGGGGTAAGGAGCGGCTGGCTGATAATGCCAGTCGCTCCTATCCGGCGAACAGTAGTATTGGATATTGTTTGACGTTATCTTCGAGAAATATTTTATTGCAGGCATTTCCTGATTTGGGGGCATGGGAGTGACAAAAGCTGACATAGTTATATTCCGATACCATCGTCACCGGACAGTCTGCTCACTGATATTCCTCGCATAAAGACCAGGACGCTTACACCTTCGGTTGTACGATCAAACTCAAATGAAAGAGTCTGTTCGTACGCCAGTATAGCCACTGCCTGCAGCTGTTCCACGTCTCTCAGGCGAAAGAGCACCCGGTTTCCTTTGCCAAGAAACCCAAGGAAGCTGCTTGATACGTCAAACTCCAGTGCTCCCCATTCCCCGGTCAGATCAACCACGCTTACTCCTGCACCCCCAGTGGATGTTTCACTCAGACTGATGCGTCGAGGAGAGCCGGTTACCGAATCTGATTGTTCCCCTCTCTTTTCTGCGTATGGGCGCTCCACTGGAGCTGTTCCGATGATCATGCCCGCTGCTACGGTTGCATTGCTGAAACGGTCAATCAGGATAAAGCTGCCAGTTTGCCTGTTCTGCCGGTAGGGGGCAAAAGAGATTGCTCGGTCCAGTTCCAGGCTGACAATTCCGATTTCATTCAGCCCGAGAGTTCGTACCTGTTTCTGCTCCAGAGTATTTACGTCCACTGCACAGTGTACTGAGGTAACACGGCCGGGAGTGACTGCAGTTGCAGTTTTAATAAGATATATCTGTCCCGGTTGCAGAGGATCGTCGTGCATCCATACAATATGAGCTTCCGGATGGCGTGCATAGAGCGGTGGCTCATCAGGAGCAGTAAGCATGTCGCCCCGACTGATATCGATTTCATCATTCAGTGTCAGTGTCACGGCCTGACCGGCTGTCGCCTGCAAGAGATCACCATTCATGGTGACGATACGAGTGACTTTGCTAGTCCGTCCGGATGCGGCAACCTGCAACTCCTCCCCTTGCCTGATAGTGCCAGAGGCAACTGTCCCGCAATAACCACGGAAGTCGAGGTGGGGGCGGTTCACCCACTGCACAGGCATCCGAAACGGTTCTGCCCGGCTGTCACTACTCACCGGCACGTTTTCCAGATAGCTTAGCAGGGTGGATCCTTCGTACCACGGAGAATTAGAGCTTGCTTCGATCATGTTGTCGCCGCCGAGAGCCGAGAGAGGAATGGCGGTTATGTCAGCAAATCCCAGTGGTGCGGCAAACTGTTCGTAGTCTTTCCGGATTGCTTCGAATTGGATCTGGTTGAAGCCGATCAGATCCATCTTGTTAATGGCCAGCACGATATGCTTGATACCGACCAGAGAGACTAGATAGCTGTGGCGTCTCGTCTGGGTCAGCAGTCCTTTGCGGGCATCGACAAGGATAATGGCAACCTCCGCTGTGGATGCACCGGTAATCATGTTACGTGTGTATTGTTCGTGTCCGGGGGTATCGGCAACTATGAACTTGCGCTTTGCCGTAGAGAAATAGCGATAGGCAACATCGATAGTGATCCCCTGCTCACGCTCCGCCTGCAGTCCGTCGAGTAGCAGGGCGTAGTCGATTGCACCACCCTGGGTACCGACCTTTTTGCTGTCCGCTTCGAGCGACTCCAACTGATCTTCAAAGACCATCTTGGAATCCCAGAGCAACCGCCCGATCAGGGTGCTTTTACCGTCATCAACGCTGCCACAGGTGATGAAGCGGAGCATGGTTTTTTCTTCATGGCTTTTTAGGTAGGCGAGGATATCGTTTTCGATCAGTTCTGATTGATGAGCCATTAGAAGTACCCCTCCTGTTTTTTCTTTTCCATGGAACCGGCCGAATCATGGTCAATCAGTCGTCCCTGTCGTTCAGAAGTACGGGTAAGAAGCATTTCCTGGATGATCTGCGGCAGGGTAGTCGCTTCTGATTCGACGGCGGCGGTAAGCGGATAACAGCCGAGGGTACGGAAGCGAACCGATTTATACTGTACTGTTTCCTCCGGTTTGATCTCAATGCGCTCATCGTCAACCATGATCAGCATACCGTCCCGCTCGACAACCGGCCTGACTGCAGCGAAGTAGAGCGGCACAATCGGAATGTTCTCCAGGTGGATATACTGCCATACATCGAGTTCGGTCCAGTTGGAGATCGGGAAGACGCGGATGCTCTC
>CAIMXI010000006.1 GCA_903845365.1 uncultured Geobacteraceae bacterium
CATTTTAACAGGGATAAAGAAAGATAAAAGCGGATGAAACCTTTAAACTCGAAGATAAACCTTTAGGGTCTATATAAATGTCATCTTGAAAGCAAAATGGAATTACACGAGAAACAGCATTCATCATAAAGGTGAGTCTCAAAAAGGTTTTTTCAGAAAAATTTTCTTTGTTTTTACTCCGTTGCTCCGTTGCTCCGTGTTATTAGAACTGCCGTTTCCAGGATAAAAGGAGTCATACCATGAAATGTAATAGAAGAGTCGCCATGTCGTTGCTTGTACTTTTGACACTGCTTGCCGTAACCGTGACATCAGCTTATGCAGAGAACACACAGTTCACAGCGGAAAAACCGAAGGTTGAGTCCTTTCGTGCGGCGCTTAACAGAGAAACATCCACACTCAATGTACCGATTGAGATGACAACAGCCGAGCTGGCAAAAATTATGAATGTTTCGGTTCCTAAAGAACTCTACAAAGGCTCTACCAAGACAAAAGGGATATCAGCCGATATACTTCGCAACGGGCCGATTGTTATCAGCGCCGCCGATAATTTTATCTATATTACCCTGCCGGTAACCATGTCATTAAGCTACGGCATGTTTGAAACGCAGCCTCTTTCAATGAAACTTAAATTCAGAGTAACTGCCACTGTCACACCTGACTGGCGGATCCATACGGATATTTTTTATCTGGGGGCAAGTGATCTGCTTGCCGAAAATGTCGGCGTGGGTCCAATATCGTTCAACCCACGCAGTATCGTTGACGGCATTACCCAGCCAGTGCAAAAGGCCATATCCGGGCTGATTGCCCAAAAAATTAATGAGCAACTTCCTCTGAAGACGCAGGTTGCCAAAGTATGGGAGAGAGCCCAGACGCCGATTCTGCTCGATAAGACGTATAAAACCTGGCTGAAACTGACACCACGGGAAGTCATGCTCTTCCCTTTGAATGCCCAGAATAACAGGGTGAAATTGAGCTTGGGTATAAGTACGTTTGCCGAAGTAGTTGTCGGCCCTGAACCGGCGGCTCAAGCAAAGCGCCCGCTGCCGAACCTCAAACTTGTCAACACTTTTGACAAAACCTTCCGCATCGCACTGAACGCCGATATATTCTACAAGGATCTGCGTGAAATTGCTGCACCGCTGCTCCTCAACAAGAAATTCGATTCGGATGGCAAGAGTATAATCATCAAAGAGTTTGACCTGTCGGGCAATGGTGACAAGCTCGTAGTAAAACTGGAGACGGAGGGCGCGTTGGACGGGGTCGTCTATCTGACCGCTAAACCGGTATTCAACGCACAGACCAATGTTTTTTCAGTGGAGGATGTTGACTTTGACCTGCAGAGTAAGAGTTTACTGCTGAAAACGGCAGCCTGGTTTCTTCATGGCACCATCAGGGGGATTATTCAGGAAAAGCTCAACATGAATCTTACGGAACAGTTGGAGAAGTCGCGCCAGACTGCAGCGAAGGCGCTGAGCCGGATGCCGTTGACTGATAATGTTTTCTTGAAAAGCGATATACACAACCTGAAGCTTAAAGATGTGCTCGTGCAGCAGGACAAAATATCAATCCAGGTCTATACCGAGGGAGAATCGGCTATCCTTTTTCAATAACTGTTAAAAGCAGCGTACCTCGTCGGCAAATTGCTGCTTGATCGCCATGAGTTCCGGGATTTTGCGCTTGAATGACTCAACAATCTGCGGATCAAAATGCACCTCACTGCAGAGTACAATCTCCTCAACCGCATCGTCCATTGACCACGCCTTTTTATAGGGGCGGTCACTGGTGAGGGCGTCAAAGACATCGGCAATAGCTACAATTCTCCCGAAAAGCGGTATATCGGTCTCTTTAAGTCCTTGCGGATAACCGGTTCCGTCCCACCGTTCGTGATGAGTCAGGGCGATGTTTGCCGCTGTCTTAAGCAGACTGTTCTGATGGTTGCCGATTATTTTGTGGCCGATCTCGCAGTGTGACTGAATGACCTCCCATTCATCCTTTGATAATTTGCCAGGCTTGAAGAGAATGCCGTCAGGTATGCCGATTTTTCCGGCATCGTGCAGGGCGGCAGCATTGAATAGCAGTTCCGCTTCGTTTTCCGGGAGGCCGTACGCCTCGGCGATTATGCGCGCATAGTGGCAGACCCTGGCAACGTGCAGCCCGGTATCGATATCCCGGTATTCTCCGGCGCTGCCGAGTCGGTGCAGGAGTTCAAGATGTGCCTCGCTCACCTCTGCGGTTCGCTCCTGTACCAGACGCTCAAGGGTGCGCTTCTGATCGTACAGGGCAAGGTGAGTTTTAACTCGCAAACGTACGATTGGTGCTCGAATCGGTTTATTGATGTAATCAGCGGCGCCGCAGGCAAATCCCATCGCTTCGTCCTTAGTCTCACCGAGAGCTGTGACGAAGATCACCGGTATGCCACGAGTCATCGGATTTCTCTTTAGTTTTCGGCAGGTTTCAAAACCATCCATACCCGGCATCATTACATCCAGCAGAATAAGGTCAACAGGCATTGAGTTGCAGATATCGATAGCCTCGGCTCCTCTGGTTGCTACCCTTATTATGTATTCATCTGATAGTGCCGCGTTCAGCACGCTTATGTTTTCCGGCGTGTCATCGACAACAAGTACGCTTGCTGATGTATACGCCGTTCTAACTGATGGCTCCACCTCCTTGATATCCGACGTAAGGGTGATACCGCTCTTTTCTGATAATAACCGGAGTGAGTTATTTGCGGCGACGAAATCAAAGTTCTTAAGATGGGTCTTTATATGTTTAACTGCTTTATCCGGTAACCCGGCAAGTTCTTTGGGATAATCATCCAGATACCTTTCCGCTCTGCCATCCCTGGTATTTATGTACCACTGCAGTCTTTTCATGATCGACGCAACAGCCGCAACGTCGATCGAGCCGGTGCCATATAACATTGAAGTTTCATCGCCCGTGTTGTCTTCAGGAATTTCACGGAGTGGCAGCCACTTCTCCAGTATTGCGGCCAGATCGTCCTTCTTCAAAGGTTTGGAGAGATAGTCATTCATTCCGGCTTCAGCACACTCTTCGCGGTCTTTCGCCATGGCGTTTGCGGTGACGGCGATGATGGTTACATCGTGGTTGAGTACCTTTGACTGTTTGTCGCGTATCAGGGCGGTTGCCTCGAAACCGCCCATTACCGGCATCTGACAGTCCATCAGCACAAGGTCGTAGTTTATAGACTCCAGCGCCTGAACCGCTTCCAGGCCGTTGGCAACCATATCCACCTTATAGCCGAGTTTGGTCAGCATGCTCTGCGCCAGTTTCTGGTTGATCGCGTTATCTTCAGCCAGGAGGATACGGACATCATGTCTGACAGATTCAGCAACGGTATACCGTGTGACAATTCCCTTTGAAACCTCAGGGGTTGAAACCTCGGTGATCTGCTTTGCGCGATCAAGAACAAGCGCAATACAGTCGTAAAGCTGCGACTGACGAATCGGTTTAGCCAGATAGCCGTCAAAGCCAATCTGTTTCAGAGCGGCAGCGTCACCACGCTGACCGAGAGATGCCAACATGATCAACAGAGTTGATTTGAGCAGCGTGTCTGCCTTGATCCGGCGGCCAAGTTCTCTGCCGCCAATGCCGGGCATCTGCTGATCAAGCAGGGCGACGCTGAATGGATCATTTTGCTCTACAGCTTTGTGCAGGAGCTTCAGAGCTGTTTCGCCGTCACCGGCTGCCTCAAACCGGCACCCCCAACTGTTCAGCATGGTAGTAATCACCGTACGGTTGGTGGCGTTGACATCTACTACCAGAATTCGCGCCGAGGTTATATCGGCTCGCTCCAAAACCTCGGGGGATTGTTTTGTGTGAATCTGCTTCTCAAAGCGGGCGGTGAACCAGAAGGTGGAACCTTTACCTGCTTCGCTCTCAACGCCGATTTCTCCCCCCATCAACTCCGCCAACTGCCTGGAGATGGAGAGTCCAAGGCCGGTGCCACCGTATTTGCGGGTGGTAGAGCCGTCAGCCTGAGTGAACGGGGTGAAGATGGCTGCTCGTCGATCCTCTGGTATCCCGATGCCGGTGTCGCGGACAGAAAAACGGATCATGACCGATTCAGCACTCTCGGATTCGGTCTCTGCACAGATTTCCACTTCACCCTCGTGAGTGAATTTGATGGCGTTACCTGCCAGGTTGATGATAATCTGGCGGACTCTTCCCGGATCTCCTTTAAGTTTTGACGGCACGGTCGGAGCAATATTGCAGATCAGCTCCAGACCGGCATCCGCAGCCCGCATCGCCAATAGTTCGCCGGTATCTTCCACGGTACTTCTCAGGTCAAAGTCGATTATTTCAATATCCAGTTTACCCGCCTCTATTTTCGAGAAATCGAGGATATCGTTGATCAGCTCCAGAAGGTTCTCACCGCTTTTACGAACTATTTCGGCAAACTGGCGCTGTTCATCGCTCAGGTCGGTCTCCATCAGGAGGTTGGTAAAGCCGATAACACCGTTCATCGGAGTGCGGATCTCGTGGCTCATGTTGGCCAGAAAAGTGCTCTTGGCGATATTGGCCGATTCTGCAGCTTCTTTAGCCTCGTGTAATTCGAGTTCGAACGTTTTACGATCCGTAATATCCCTGACAGTTGCCGTAATCCCAGTGATTTCTCCCCTGACATTTAGCAAAGGAGAGCTTAAATCGGAAGCCCACCCTGTTTTTCCAGTCGTAGGAATGGTAAACGGAAAGTCAACGATGTCGAACACTTCCACTTCACCTGACAGGACACTTTCCAGGCGCTCAACAATACCCTCTGCCTGCAGGAAAGGAAAAATTTCCGAGGGATGCTTGCCCAGAACCTTTTCCGAAGTAATACCTGTGAGTCTTTCCATAAAACGGTTCCATACTAGATAACGTAAATCCCGGTCGTAAACGATCACACCTTCCTGTGCGCTGTTGATGATTTGTTGAACGAACTGATTTGATTCAAGTAATTTCTCTTCTACCTGTTTACGCTCGGAAATATCTCTGCCTGTTCCGGAGAAACCTATGGTATTCCCTTTAGCATCAAGAAGTCTTGAGCCGGAAAACTCACAGAGAACTTGTCTGCCACATTTTGTGACAAAATCAGCTTCCACCTTTGCAAAGCCATTCTGATATATTCTCTCGACGGTTCTGGTCACTCGTTCAATGTCATCACCTGTAAAAAAATCTACAGGCGTTTTTAGAGACAACTCTTCGTCGCTGTATCCGGAAACTTTGTTAAATGTTTTATTCCAAGTCAGGAATTTGCCGTTCAGGTCAAATGCGTAAAATATATCTGTGATTGAATTTAGTGTGCTTTCAAGGAAAGCTTTTGATGCATTTATTGCTTCTTCGGCCTGTTTACGCTCGGTAACGTTTAGAAGACAGAGAAGCATGCGAGACTGTCTTGGCGAATGAATGAGGGTAGTGGAGGCAAGAAAAGTTACATCCAGTTGATTGCCTTGAGGTGCCATGATGAAACGGTGCTCTTCGTTAACTGTCGGATTACCTGTCTGAAAGGTACTCTCTATAGCCAACAGTAACGTACAGTTCAGGCAGCTTGCCCCAAATCCACAACCGCGCGGATCTTCCTGGGCATTATGGCAGCCGAATACACCGCAAGCTGTTCCACCTAGCAGCCCTTCTTCAGAGATTCCCGTAAATTCGGAAAAGGCCTTATTTGCAAAGACAATGTTACGATCTTCATTTAACAGGCACA
Source organism: uncultured Geobacteraceae bacterium (assembly GCA_903845365.1). GTDB lineage: Bacteria > Desulfobacterota > Desulfuromonadia > Geobacterales > Pseudopelobacteraceae > JACRCG01. The sequence continues at coordinate 5,711 of CAIMXI010000006.1, forward strand.
TCATTATCGGCGCTTGGTTGTAGATAGCATTCAGTTCAGTCTGAATACTGTTGAGAGCCTCTTCTGCCTGTTTACGCTCAGTAATGTCACGGCCTATACTTATTATCGACAATTTACCATCCCAGATGATTTTTCTAGCATTAACCTCAGTCGGAATGATTCGTCCATCCTTGCACAGATGTTCAGATTCAAACAGGAATTCATCTCCAACCATCAGACGGGCGATCCGATCAGGTAAATTCAGTCCTTGCTTTGGGGAAATCAACTGGTTGATTGTCAACTCCAACAGTTCTAGTTGGGTGTAGCCAAGTCGTTTGCAGCACTGGGAGTTGGCTGCCAGTATCCTCAATGTATCGATATCGAAGATGAAGATTGAATCGCCAGCATTGTCAAACAGGATACGATACTTTTGCTCACTCTCTACTAACGCAGACTCGGCGCGCTTCCGTTCCTGAATATGTGACCACTCACGCAAACCACGCTGTACGATGCGGGACATTCCGTTTAATACCGCCAACGTCTTGACCACATAATCCTGCACCCCGATCTTCATGGCTTGTACTGCTATCTTTACATTGTCCTCTGAAGTCATCATAACTACCGGGCAGAGACCGTTTACTGCTGCAACCAGCGTGCTGCCATCTCCATCCGACAGGCGATAATCGGTAATTATAAGGTTTGGGGAGTGCCGCTCAATTTCTGCCTGAGCTTCACCAAGAGTGGTGGCAAGTACAAGTTGATACTCCTCCTGCGCCTCCTGAAGTGACTCTTTCATAATTTGGGCATGGGTATTGTTATCTTCTACAAGCAGTATCAATGGGGCTTTCAAACTATTTGTCAACATGTTAGATTCCCTTTGTTACTATTACAGTCGGCTTGACAAATATCACTTTTAGAACGTAATGTCATGAAATAAATTGATTATGAAACAGGTGGAACTGCACATGCTTATTGACTGGAACGACATAGACACTGTGCTGCTGGACATGGATGGCACGCTGCTGGATCGACATTTTGATGATCACTTCTGGCTGGAACATGTTCCGAAACGCTGGGCGGCAATCAGGCATACTTCTGTTGAATATGCCAGGGAGCATCTCTACAAACTGTTCAGATCTCAGGAAAACACACTCAACTGGACCGATCTGGATTACTGGTCTGATCGGCTGAAACTCGATATTCCTCTGCTGAAGCGCGAAGTCGAACACCTGATAGCCGTTCATCCCTACGTGATTGAATTCCTTCTATTTCTGAAGCGGCACGATAAAGCTGTCTGGCTGGTCACCAACGCTCATTCAAAAACTCTGGATCTGAAGATGAAAAGAACCGGCATAGGCCCATATTTCGACGGAATCATATCAGCGCACCAGGTGGGGATGCCAAAAGAGGATAATAGTTTCTGGGGATTACTGCAGAATTTCATCATGTATAATCCCGAACGGACAATGCTGGGCGAAGACAGCGAGACTAACCTGGCTACCGCCGAGAGTTTTGGCATCCGTTACCTGATTTACATAAGCTGCTACAGTTCAAAGATTACGCCAAAGCGATCCAACAAATTCGCAACAATAGATTATTTCAACCGGCTCATCCCGGAAAAAGGGAGCAGCTCCGTCTCAGTTTTAAACGAAGGGACAAAACCTTGAACCTGCTGCCGGCTAAAATACTTACAGTTGATGACGATTCCATCTCGCTGCAAACCATCTCCGCCCTCTTGAATAAATTCGGCTTTGAGGTAAGCGCTGCGTCTGGCGGTATACAGGCGCTCGAGCTTATCGGCCAGAACGTCTACGATCTGGTGATTACTGATTTACGCATGCCGGACATGGATGGCATTTCGCTTCTGGAGGAAGCGCGCCGACGCGGGATCACGGTGCCTTTTATAGTCGTAACCGCCTGCGGCAGCATCGAAAGTGCCGTTGCCGCCATGCGTAAAGGAGCCTACGATTACCTGGAAAAACCGTACAATGCGGAAATGCTTCAATTGACGGTGCAGCGTGCCGTCGATTTTTATCGCGCCGTTGCCGAACATCGTCAAATCATGTCACATCTTCAGGAGCAATTTAACTTTCAAAACATCATAACTGTCAACCCCGCCATGAAGGATACTCTGGAAATGGCAGCCAGGGTCTCACTCTCCCCGCGAACAACTGTTGCGATCTACGGCGAAAGCGGCACTGGCAAAGAGGTGCTTGCCAGAGCAATTCACTTCGCCTCCAAAGGACTCCCCGGCAATTTTAGTGCAGTGAACTGCGCGGCTGTTCCTGATGCGCTTTTGGAAAGTGAACTCTTCGGCCATGTTCGCGGCGCATTTACAAGTGCCGACAAGGAGCGGGATGGCAAGTTTCAGTGTGCATTTGGTGGGACGCTCTTTCTTGATGAGATAGGTGATATGCCACTACAGTTACAGGCAAAGCTGTTGCGCGTTCTGGAAGAGAAAACATTTGAAAAAGTAGGCTCAAATAAACTCATCAATCTGGAATGCCGCGTGATTGTCGCCACCCATCGTGATCTTGGCGATATGGTGCGCAAGGGGACTTTTCGGGCAGACCTCTTCCACCGCATTAATGTTGTACCGCTTGTACTTCCGCCGTTGCGGGAGCGCCTGGATGATATCCCGCTGCTGACTGACCATTTTCTGGAGATATTCAGGCAACAACTTGGCAAACAGTTACCCGGCATATCAAAAATGGCCAACAAGCGGCTGACAACCTGGCATTGGCCGGGAAATATCCGGGAACTCCGCAACATCATTGAATATGCTTCCATCATGGTATCTGATGAACTGATTCGTCCGGAACATCTCCGCATTGCCGGGGATGAAGGTGAGAGTACGACATCTCAATCTGGTGTCATCGATTTTCACATTATATTACCGGAAGCAGGACTGTCACTCGAAGCAATTACCGACCGGGCACTTCAGATTGCCCTTGAACGTTGCGCCGGCAATAAATCGCAGGCAGCAGCACTCTTGAAAGTTGACCGCAAGCGTTTTTATCGTTAAAACGTACCATATTGCCACAGTATGTTCCTTCCTGCCGCACTTCCCAACACTCTTATTGAGTAACTACCTGAAATCAATCAAATAATATATCTGGCACTCTTTCTGTATCTATACCTGACAAGCAGGATATTCAGGCAATAACTGTTCCAAATTGGTACATTACCGATGGGGGTTCCATGTCACAAACAGCAGTTGAAATGTTTTTAGGTCGATTAATGACCGATGACAGGTTTCGTGAACGAGCAAAAACAAATGTGGAACAAATCTGTTTTGACGAAGGGTATGTAATTTCAAAGGTTGAAAGTGCCTATCTGGCGAAACTGGATTTTGAATTGCTTGGCAGCGTGGCCGCGAACCTTGATGATGCCCTTAGACGCAGTTGAAAATGGATAACGAACTTTAATCTAAAAACGGCAGTTCATGAACCACAGAGCAACAGAGCAACTGAGAAATCAGACAGTTACATAAACAACAGGCGTAACCAAAATAGTCTATGTTTTTTCCAGGTTTTAACCTGAATTTTTCTTTGTTTTTACTCTGTTGCTCCGTTGCTCTGTGGTTCAAATGCATTTTCTAGGTTAAAACGAAGGGGGAAAACCATGGATAAACGTTACAGAATACTGGCGGTGGATGATGAATACATTAATACTCAGGTAATCAAATCGCTTCTGCGTGAAGAGTATGACGTCCTTACGGCGCTGAACGGAGAGGAGGCCATTGACATGGTAAAGCGTTACATTCCCGACCTGATTCTTCTGGATGTGATGATGCCGGATATTAGCGGCTTCGAAGTCTGCAAAATAATCAAGGCAGATGAATTGTACGCAGATATTCCCATTATTTTCCTTACGGCACTTGATACTCATGATGGACAACTGGAGGGGCTCGAACTGGGTGCTATTGATTATCTCACCAAGCCGATAAAACTCCCGCTACTCAAACTGCGGGTGCGCAACCACATGGCTTTGAAGGAACAGCGCGATCAACTGGTTCGCCAGAAGGAGGAGCTGGAAGCGGCGCTTGCCCGTGTCAAGCAACTGGAAGGGATTATCCCGATCTGCATGTACTGCAAAAAGATCAGGGATGACCAGCAGAGCTGGCATCAGTTGGAGTCATACATCAGCAATCATTCCGAGGCCAGGTTCAGTCACGGTATGTGTCCACACTGTGCTGAAGAGCAGATGAAAATTATCAAGAATATGACCTGAACAGAGGAACAATCATGCGTGGAAACAGCACAGCCAAACCCGTTTTTATGAACCGGCACGTCGTCTGGGTTGTGCTGGTAGTCGGACTTGCAATTACCGCCGCTGCAACCTTGAATATGAAATCGAGTGTTGAAGTGATGGCCGAGAAAGATTTTGCTGACCACTGCGGCGAAATTCAGGCGAAAATATCTGACCGTATGGAAGAACATGTCCGCATTCTACAGAGCGGAGCGGCTTTTTTTAATGCCTCAGATCTGGTTACACGCGAAACGTGGCGGCTCTATACGCAACGTCAGATGATTGCAAAACAGCTACCCGGCATTCAGGGGATCGGGTTTTCGCTTTTAATTCCGCAAAATGAGCTGCCCGCACACATCAACGAAATCCGCAGTCAGGGTTTCTCCAACTACACAGTCAGACCGGGTGGCGATCGCGAACTATTTTCCTCTATTATCTATCTGGAACCATTTTCCGACCGTAATCTGCGGGCATTCGGCTACGACATGTACTCTGAGCCGGTGCGTCGGGCTGCCATGGAGTGGGCGCGGGATACCAATGGTGCCTCGCTCTCCGGCAAAGTTGTCCTCATTCAGGAAAACGATAAGGACGTTCAAGCCGGCACCTTGATGTACGTGCCGGTATATCGCAAAGGGATGCCGATCGAAACGGTAACTCAGCGCCGTGCTGCAATCTATGGCTGGGTTTACAGCCCCTATCGGATGAACGATTTGATGCAGGGGATACTTGGCGCCCCCAGTCGTCTGGAAAACGAAAAGAGGCTTCATCTTCAGATTTTTGATGGCGAACAGACATCACCTCAGTGCCTGCTGTACTCATGTCATTCATCATCTGAAGATGCCCAAAATTGGTCCGACGTACGGTTCATCAAATTGATTCCGCTTGATATTAACGGGCATCGCTGGACGATCCGTTTATCTCAGACAGGCGACGGTTTCTCTTCAGTTGGCTATATTCGGGTATGGCTCACCCTTTTTGGAGGCATTATCATCACCCTGCTGCTGTTTGCTCTGATCCGTTCTCTGCTAACTACCCGTGCCGAGCTGCAGAGTATCGCAGAAAACCTAACGGCAGACGTTACCAGGCTGGCAGATGAACAGCTGAAAATGGTAAACACCTTGCCGATCGGCGTCTGCTTTCTGAAAGAAAGAAAAGTGCTGTTGTCCAACCCGGCCTTTGATCAGATTTTCGGCTATGATGTCGGTGAAACCCTGGGGATGGATACGGAGGAATTCTATGCCGACAGCAAAATGTATGCGCGCATCGGCACAGATGGCTATGAGGTGATAGCCTCAGGCAGAATCTACAGAAACGAGAGTGAGATGAAGGCGAAGGATGGCACTTTGATCCTCTGCAGACTGACCGGACGGGCAGTGAATGAGAAGATGCTCGAGGAGGGTTCCATCTGGATGATTCAGGATATTACTGAACAAAAATGGGCCGAAGATAAGCTGGAGGAGAGCAGAAAAGAGCTGCTTGCAAAAAATGATGAGCTGCAGGCGACGGAGGAGATGTTGCGGTGTCAGATTTATGAGCACGAAACTTTTCAGGTTGAACTGCAGCAGGCCAAAGCGGTCGCTGAATCTGCCAGCACGGCTAAAAGCCAGTTCCTCGCCAACATGAGCCACGAAATCCGCACCCCGATGAACGGTCTGCTCGGCATGACCCAGCTTCTGGAGATGACCGAACTTACAGAAGAGCAACGTGAATACACGGAATCTCTCCATGAGTGCGGCAAAAACCTGATGTCTCTGATGAACGATATCCTTGATCTGTCCAAGATCGAAGCTGGAAAAGTCGATATTGTTCTGGCTGTCTTCAGCCTGCAGCACAGCATCAGAGATATTTGCCAGATGGTGAAAACCGCCACTATTCAGAAACAGCTTGCTTTGGTACTGAACATCTCAAGCGATATCCCTCATCTGCTGGTTGGCGACCAACTGCGGCTCAAGCAGATCCTCCTCAACCTGCTGGGGAATGCCATCAAGTTCACGGCAGAGGGGGAAGTGACAGTTTCAGCGCAGCTCCTGGAGCAGCATGATAATTATGTAATTGTCCAGATCGCGGTGCGCGACAGCGGGATTGGTATTTCACCTGAGTTCCTTGGCACCATTTTTAAACCATTCACCCAGGAAGATGGTTCAATAAGCAGAAAGTTCGGCGGAACCGGCCTCGGTTTAACCATCAGCCGCCGCCTGGCCGAACTGATGGGTGGCACAATCAGCGTTGAAAGCAGGCAGGGTGTCGGCAGTTGTTTCACCGTCACACTTCCTTTTTCCGTCGGCAGTGAAATATCCACCATCCGAACTGCAGCCGCTAAGACCGTCGGTTGGGATGGCCTTCCACTGAGGATATTGTTTACAGAAGATGATGAGATCAATATCAAGTTCGGAACCTCACTGCTCAATAAAATGGGACATGATGTAGTTGTGGCCATGAACGGCATGGAGTGTCTGACAGCGCTTGAAAAAGGGAGATTCGATCTGGTGCTGATGGACATCCAGATGCCGGTTATGAACGGAGAAGAAGCCTTGCGCGAGATCAGGGCAAAAGAGCAGGGAACATTGGACCATCAACTGGTGGTCGCACTGACCGCGTATTCGATGCGTGGCGATATGGAGCGGTTTCTTGATGAGGGCTTTGATGGCTATGTATCGAAGCCGCTTATTACCACTCAGCTAGTTGCTGAGATGAAGCGGGTTCTTGGGTAATTGTTGACTCTCGTTCCCACGCGCTGCGTGGGAACGCAAAATAATCTGTACTTTCAGAGCCCTGGATGTCTCAGGATGGAGAACCAGCATGAAATTCACAAGCATCAGCCATAAACTTGTATTAGTTACCATTCTGTTTATCTCAACCTTGCTTGTAGTGATTGCGGGTGGAACCTACGCCTATTTTCGACATACAACCGAAAAGTTGATCCTGGACCAGCAGTTTACCACGATTACCGGAATGGCCGATGATCTTGATAACTCTATCAGGACAGCTCACAAGGCTCTTATCAACGTCGCAAACGTCGCTCCGTCTGATTGCGTTACCAATCAGGAATCAACACAGAAATGGCTGGAGAACCGCACCGGAATCCGCACCTATTTTAACCACAGCCTGATTATCCTGGATTCTGAAGGAAAACTGATCTCTTCCGTTCCGGAAAGACCCCAAATATACGGGACTTCATTTGCTCATCGAGAATATTTTATAAAGAGTATCTCAACAGGAAAACCATACATTGCCGAGCCATTCATTACAGCGGTCAATGATCATCCGACTATAATGATGACTGCATTTATCAAGGCAAGTGACGGTTCTGTCAAAGGTCTTCTGTGCGGTGCAATAGATCTGTTGGATAAGGAGGGCATTTTCGCCTCAATTCGGAATACACGCCTTGGCTCAAATGGCTATCTCTACATGTTTGCTCCTGATCGAACTATGGTTTTGCATCCGGACACATCCCGCATAATGAAGCGGGATGTAAAGCCTGGTATGAACAAACTTTTTGATAAGGCACTGGAGGGCTTTGAAGGTTCCGGAGAAACAGTCAACTCCAAAGGCGTCCATTTTCTAGCATCTTTCAAGAGGCTTCAAAGCACCGGGTGGATCCTGGCGGCAAATTATCCGGCATTGGAGGCATACCGACCGATAACGGAGTTCAGAAATATCTACCTGTTCGGAATGTTTGTAGTACTTCTGACTTCTACGATTCTTGCCTGGATGCATGGCATCGGCGTTTCCGAACCTCTTATCAATTTTGCAAGACAGATTAAAAACATGTCGAGTGCCGATTCAAATAAACTGCTACGGCTTGACGACAGTCGTGCTGATGAGTTGGGCCAGTTGGCGGCTGCGTTTAATACTATGGCGCAAGAGGTGCAACAGCGTGAGCAGGAACTGGATGCTGAGCGCCTCCGACTGGCAGGGGTTATTGAGGCAACAAATACCGGAACGTGGGAATGGAATTTTCTGACAGGTGAAACCGTTTTTAACAATTATTCTGCTGAAATCATCGGTCGCAGGCTGGAAGAGATATCGCCCGGCACTATTGATACATGGATGAAATTTGTCCATCCGGACGATCTTGAAAACAGCAAAGAGCGGATGAAGAAACATTTCCGTGGCGAACTACCCTTCTACGAATTGGAAATGCGCTTGAAGCACAGAAACGATAACTGGGCCTGGATAATCAACAGAGGCAAGATTACCAGATGGACGGAAGATGGCAAGCCGCTTCTTATGCAGGGGACGCTTCAGGATATCACCGAGCGCAAAAAGAGCGAGCACCGTCTCCGTTTCAACGAGGAGAGGCTGCTGCTTATGAACGAGCGCCTGGATCTGGCAACCAGGGCAGCGGGCATGGGGGTGTGGGATATGAGCATCAACACCGGCCGGTTCGAATGGGACTCGCTGATGTATGAACTTTATGGCGTCAACCCGAAGGATGCACCGGACGTCTACGAAATCAGACGCAAAATGACGCATCCTGATGATTTGTCGTCGCATGAAGAAGCGCTGCGCCGGGTGATAGAAGGGGAGGGGGATCTGGACAGCGAATTCCGGATCATAAGGCCGGATGGCGAGCTGCGCTACATCAAGACTAACGCGCTTTTACAGCGCAATTATGCCGGAAATCCGCTCCGTATCATCGGAGTCGAATATGATATTACCAAGCGCAAACTGGTGGAGAAAGAGCTGGAACAGGCGAAAGACAGTGCAAACGCCGCCAATATCGCCAAGAGCCAGTTCCTTGCCACCATGAGCCACGAGATTCGCACACCCATGAATGGCGTTATCGGCATGGCCGGCCTTTTGCTAGATACCGACTTGAACGAAGAGCAGCGGGGCTATGCCGAAATTGTCAATAGAAGCGGCGAGAATCTACTGGCGCTGATCAACGACATTCTGGATTTCTCTAAAATCGAGGCCGGCAAGCTGGATATGGAGGTGATCGATTTTGACTTAAGAACAACGGTGGAAGATACCGCAGAAATGCTATCCATGCGCGCCAGACAGGCCGGCCTGGAGCTTATCTGCGATATCGATCCTCATGTGCCAAACTATCTTAAGGGTGATCCGGGGAGACTCCGTCAGATTATTACCAACCTTGCCGGCAACTCGGTCAAGTTTACTCATCAGGGTGAAATTGTTATTGCTGCGCGGCTTGATTCTGAAAGCGAAGAGTCTGTTGTCATAAAGTTTGAAATCAAAGACACCGGTATAGGCATTCCGGCTAACAGGATCGATGCGCTGTTTTCTCCATTTACTCAGGTTGATGGCTCCACCACCCGCAAATATGGCGGCACAGGTTTGGGATTAGCAATTTGCAAGCAGTTGACAGAACTTATGGGTGGCAATATTGGCATCATCAGCGAGGAGGGGAAAGGCTCCACCTTCTGGTTTACCGCGAAATTCGAAAAACAGACCGAAATAGCCCAAATTTCGGAGGTTTTGAAGCGCACCGAGCTAACCGGTACAAAAGTTCTGGTAGTTGACGACAACGCAACCAACCGCTTGTTGATGATTGCGCTGCTCAAACATTGGGGCTGCCCACACGAGACTGCCGCTGAAGCTGAGTCCGGTCTGGCGCTTCTGCGTGAAGCTGCCATGCAGGGAAATCCATTCAGAGTTGCCCTGCTGGATCATGAGATGCCGGGCATGGACGGCAGTGAACTTGGCCGCCGGATCAAGGCTGACCCTCTGCTGGAATCAACCCTGATGATTATGGTGACCTCCATAGTTCAGCGCGGCGACGCAGCACTACTGCGACAGATCGGCTTTGACGGGTATCTGCCCAAGCCGGTAAGACAGGCGCAGCTTCACGACTGTATCGCTATTGCTCTGGCAAGGGCGAATCAGACATCTTCAAACAGTACCCAGGTGGATTCAATCGTTACCAAGCACACCGTTGCCGAGGTCGCCAAGCGTGGTATCCGCATCCTGCTGGCGGAGGATAACATCATCAACCAGAAAGTGGCGCAAAGCATTCTCGGTAAAATCGGCTACAAGGCCGATGTGGTTGCCAATGGGCTTGAGGCCGTGCGGGCGTTGGAGATGATCAACTACGACGTTGTCCTGATGGATTGCCAGATGCCGGAGATGGATGGCTTTGAAGCGACCGCCACAATTCGCAACACGGAATCGAACGTTTTGAATCACAAAGTTCCGATCATCGCCATGACCGCCAACGCCATGAAGGGGGATCGTGAAGCGTGCGTCGCGGCGGGGATGGATGATTATCTGTCCAAACCGGTGAAGAAGGATGAACTGGCGGCACTGCTTGAGAAGTGGAGTTAAGTGTTATGAGCATCAGTTCGGAAAATATGAAGCAACCGTTCAAGGCGGCACAGTCTGGTTTTTTCTGCCGCCGTTCGCGCTGCCGAAATAACGGAGAAATCAAAAGGAGAATGCCATGAATAATCTGAAACCTATTCTGCTTGCCGAAGACAACCCCAATGATGCCGAACTGACCCTTGAGGCTCTTGCCGACAACAACCTTGTCAACCGCGTCGTTCATGTCAGAGATGGGGTCGAGGCTCTGGATTATCTTCGCTGTGAAGGAAAATACGCATCACGCACGCCTGGTAATCCTGCTGTGGTGATCCTCGATATAAAAATGCCGCGTATGGACGGGATGGAAGTCTTGCAGATTATCCGTTCTGATGCGGCATTGAGCTTGTTACCGGTAGTGATGCTAACATCTTCAAAAGAGGAACATGATCTGATCAGGAGTTACGAACTTCATACCAATGCGTATGTGGTGAAGCCGGTTAAATTCTCCGAGTTTATTGATGCGGTTAAACAAATCGGAGTCTTCTGGGCGATACTGAACGAACTGCCACCGGATGGGACAACTAATCATGAATGATGAGTCGGACATTCTGTTTATCTGTGTCTCCGGCGCTGTCGGTGAAGAAAAGGCGGTGGAGCTCCACAAACATGGTGACACTGACTATATCCCTAAGGATACCCACGGTATAGTGACCCAGGATAATTTCTGAGAAAAAGGGGGAGGCAATGAGAAACAAACGGTTATTAACAGGGATAGTCGGGGTTGCTGCCACACTGCTGAGTAGTTTGGCGGTTGCGGAAGATTCATTCGTTGCCGAGGCGAAGCGCCATACCGCACTTGTTTCCAAACCCAATCCTCCCTGGGATGGACCAACCTCCGGGCCGTCTGCCCAACGCAATAAGTCTATAATTTATGTCTCCGATGACCAGCGCAATGGCGGGGCCAGCGGAGTCGGCCAGGGTGCTGCGGAGGCGGCCAAGGTGATTGGCTGGAACTTTCGTCTGATTGATGGCCAGGGAACAGCTGCAGGAAGAACGGCCGCACTGCAGCAGGCGCTGGATTTGAAACCGGATGGCATTATACTTGGCACTGTTGACGCGGTTGGGCAAGCAGATATGGTAAAAAAGATCGCAGCCAAAGGAATCAAAGTTGTAGGTTGGCATGCCTTGGGGAAGTCAGGCCCTGACCGTGATCTGTCGATCTTCACCAATATCGCCACTGAACCGAAAGACGTCGGCAAGGCCGCCGCGATGTATGCTGTGGCCGATTCCGATGGCAAGGCGGGAGTGATTATCTTCGCTGATCCCGCTTACGCAATCTCTATCGTAAAGTCAAACGTAATGGCCGAAATTATACGCAACTGCGCAGGATGCACTCTGCTGATTGTTGACGAGACCCATCTGAAGGATACTTCGGCAACCATGCCGCAACTTACAGCAGCGCTGTTGCGACAGTATGGTAAAAAATGGACGTATTCACTTGGCATCAATGATCTCTACTATGATGCTATGCCTCCCACCTTTATTGCCGCCGCTATTCCCGGTAACGGTTATCCAAAGAACATATCTGCAGGAGATGGCAGCGAGTCGGCCTTCAATCGAATTCGCAAAAATAGCTATCAGGTCGGGACGGTCGCCGAACCGTTGAGACTTCACGGCTGGCAGACCATTGATGAACTCAACCGCGCGTTTGCCGGGCAAAAGGATAGTGGCTATTCGACACCGGTTCACCTGGTGACACCTGCCAATATCAAATTCGACGGAGGCAAGCGCAACGAGTATGACCCCGATAACGGTTATCGGGACAGATACAAGAAAATATGGGGAGTAAAATAAGGAACGGTGGCAGATGTCCAATAACGACTCGATCAATCATAAAAAGCGCACAATCTCCAGTTTTGGATTCGTCAAAAGCGGAATTTTTCAAATTCTTGCGTGGCCACTTATGTGCATCATATTGATAACGGGGCTCTGGTATTGGACCAACTCGAAGATCAATGGGGAGAAGCAGGCCTGTGAGAAGAAAGCTATCGAGGAAGCCTCCGCACTGTGCAAGGACTACGCACAATATCTTGCCCAGGCTATCGAGCATGCAAATCAAATTACACTGCAACTGCAGAACGGCTGGAAGCAGTCGCACGAGAATTTAAACCTGCAGGAGTTGTCACAGGATGCGATTTTTCGCAAATCACAGATTACCAACTTGATAATCCTCAACCGCGAAGGAATGCCGGTAACAGCTATCCCCATCCTCCAGCAGAACGTCTCTTTTGCAGACAGGGACTATTTTCTCTACCATAAAAACGACGACTCGACTGCGCTCCTGGTAGGGAAACCGGTGGTGTCTCGATTGTCAGGCAAACCGGTCATAACGTTTTCGCGCAGGTTGAGTACGCCGCAAGGCGCGTTTGACGGGGTCGCGCTGGTTGCCTTTGATCCACATTACCTTACAGCCTTTTATGCCGGATCTTTTCCGGGTAAGACGGGACTGCTGATGGTGGCGGGTCTGGACGGGACCCTGCGTTCAGCAACAATCGGGGACGCAACTCAAGATCCGACGTCTACTGCGCAAAGCGCTGTCCCTCTGTTTAACTCACCGGAGGGCGCATCATATCTAGCCGGAGAGAGTCGGTTTGGTGACAGACTATCGCGTTATGTTGCCTGGAAAACGCTGGACGAGTATCCGCTGGTTGCTATGGCGGGACTCTCCGAACAGGAATATTTTACTTCCCATCAGGAAGCCTGGGCGACCAACAGAACAGTGGCGATCTCGGCAAGCATTATCCTGTTTCTTTTAGCGCTTGCGGGTGCTGGAATGTCCGCACGCATAGTCAGTAAAAGGCGTCAGGAAGAGGGGGTGCGAAAGGCATATCGCATCGCTACGGAAGGTGGAAGCGAAGGTTATTATATGTACGAGGCTCTTCGCGACAGGAGCGGCGCCATAGTCGACTTCGAACTGGTCGATTGCAACGAGCGCGGCGCAGCGTTCTATGGCATCGCACAAAAACAGCTTCTGCAGATGAAACTCTCCAGTTTATACCCGGCGACGTATTTTGATGAATTGATGAACACTTTCCGCAGGGCAATGGCAACCGGCTTCTATGATGATGAAACAAGAACAGCTCACGAGAGCAAGTTGCAAATTGAGTGGGCAAAGAGAAGACTGGTGCGCTTCGGCAACGGACTGGCCGTGACGGTGCAGGACATCAGCGAGCGCAAACGGGCGGAGGAGGAAATACACCTGCTGAACATAGAACTTGAACAGCGCGTGGCTGACCGAACCGCTCAACTTGAAGCGGCCAACAAGGAGCTGGAGGCGTTCTGCTACTCCGTATCTCACGATCTGCGCGCCCCATTGCGGCATATCGACGGCTATGTGGATATGCTGGTTTCACGCTGCCGCGCCGGACTGGACGAAAAAGGGCTGCACTATGTTGACACTATCGCCGCTTCCGCCCGCCAGATGGGAACATTGATTGACGACCTGCTGCAATTTTCCAGAACCGGCCGGGCGGAAATGCGTCAGGAAAGCATAGATATGAACAAGGCTTTCAATGAGGTGCTGATCCGTTTGAAGGAGAGTTGTATTGACCGCAGCATCGAATGGATCATCGCTGATCTGCCGTCTGTACGGGGTGATTACGCTCTGCTTCGCCAGGTGTGGGCCAACCTGCTGGGCAATGCGGTAAAATACACAGGGACCAGGGAAAACGTACGAATTGAGGTCAGCGCCCAAAGGGAGAAAGGGGAGGTCATCTTTATGGTTGCGGATAACGGGGTCGGCTTCGACATGCAGTACGTCGGCAAACTCTTTGGTGTGTTCCAGCGGTTGCACCCCGTAGAAGATTTCGAGGGAACCGGCATCGGCCTTGCCACTGTGCAGCGTATCATCAACCGTCACGGAGGACGGGTATGGGCCGAGGGGGAGTTGAATAAAGGGGCGAGGTTTTATTTTTCATTGCCTGCGTGAAAGCCAAGAGCCTAAACAATCCAAATGGGAGCAACTAATCATGAATGATGAGAAGGACGACATAAGAGCTCTGCGGATTCTGCATATAGAGGATTCACCCAAGGATGCCGAGATAATCCGTGAACGCCTGATAGATGCCGGTTTTGCCATGCAGATTGACTGGGCGTCGAACGAGCAGGAATTCACGACCTTTCTGAAGAGCGGCAGCTACGACATTATTCTTGCCGACTACCAACTGCCTGCATTTGACGGCGAGGCTGCGCTCCGGTTGACAAAATTGATTTGTCCAGATACGCCTTTTATCTGTGTCTCCGGCGCTGTCGGTGAAGAAAAGGCTGTAGAACTCCTCAAGCTGGGCGCTACTGATTATGTGTTGAAAAGCCGGGTTGCCAAACTTCCGCTGGCTATGCAGCGGGCGCTAAGAGAGGTGGAGGAGCGGACAGCGCGCAGGTTGGCTGAAGCGACTTTGTTGTCTTACAATGAAAAACTCCTCAGTCAGAATGATCAGTTGCTGGTAACAGAAGAGATGCTGCGGGTACAGATTGGTGAATATGTGGTCAGCCAGGAACTCCTGAAGGAAGCCAAAACAGCCGCCGAAGCCGCCAGTTATGCCAAAAGTCAGTTCCTGAAAATCATGAGCCACGAGCTTCGTACCCCGATGAACGGCGTATTGGGCATGGCGCAACTTTTGGGGATGACCGATTTAACAGAGGAGCAACGCGATTATCTGGCGATCCTCACTAAAACTGGAAAGAGCCTGACGCTGTTACTCAGCGATATTCTTGAACTCGCCAGGATTGTTGACGGTACTTTGAGGCTGGAACAGACCAAATTCGGCTTACGGGCCAGCATTGACCAAGTGGTTGCTATTCATCGTTCCCAGGCTGATGAAAAAGGTCTTGATTTCAGAATGACAGTTTCTCCCGATGTTCCGGATCTGCTAGTGGGAGATCCACTGCGGCTACGTCAGATCCTTCAAAATCTTTTGGGCAATGCCGTCAAGTTTACATCGAGCGGCAGTGTGTCACTATCGGCCAGCGTCACGGAACTACATAACACAAGCATGATTCTGGAGCTGGCGGTACAGGACACCGGCATCGGTATTTCTTCGGAAAAGCTTGACGATATCTTCAACTCTTTTGCCCAGGAGAACAACACAGATACCCGGCCATATGGTGGTGCAGGGCTTGGCTTGACCCTGAGCAAACGTCTGGTCGAGCTGATGGGTGGCTCTATTCATGTTGAAAGCAGTCTAGGATATGGCAGTAAGTTTCGTCTGGTTATACCTTTCACCGTTATTGACTGATAAACGCACCATTTCGAGAGGCTTAATGAAGCGGGTGGTGAAGAAAATTACACCGTGAGCACGATTAAACCGGGAATATCTTTAAAGTCTCGCAGGTTGCGGGTAAGGAAGGTAAAACCATGTTGAATTGCCTGACTGGCAAGCCAGATGTCCTGTATGCGTGGTCGAGGGTTTATACCGCTTTTTTTCAATTGGGCGGCAAGGGAACCGAATATTTCACCGGTAGTCGCATCAATCTGCAGTATCGGTTTAACGCGTATTCGTGCAAGAGACGCCAGGCGTTGTTGCCGTATCGCCTCGGTTGCGGCACATTCGGCACCAAATTTCAGCTCTGCAATTGTAATCGGAGAGAGGAATACCGGCCTTGTTCCTGTGACGACAACAATATCAGCAGGGGCAAGGTTTCCCTGCTCCACGTCGATCCAGATACATGTGTCAATCAGGACGCCCATGGGTTACGCACCTCGCCGTTCTCAGTGTCATCGATGCGACTGTCGGCAAGCCATTGTGCTCCCGCCTCCTTTGGCAGGGTGCAAAACAGGTCAGCAAAGGCTTCCGCAGCTGTCATTGTAGCAAGGTCAGGGAGAAGACGGGCGACGGGAGAGTTGTTACGCACGATAAGAAGCTCTTCGTGCTGAAATTCAACTCGATTAAGCATAACGCGAAAATTACGGGAAAGATCGGTTGCGGTAATTGTCTGCATAACTTCCTCCGATAATCTGATTATCTGATTATCAGTGTATTAAAACAGAGCGGGTAAAGCAAGAGATAAATTTCAAAATATAGTTCTTGGGAGCGACAATGCCTGAATTAAACACACGGAGAACTTCTTCACGCGTTTTACTTCAATCGCTCTGCTGGTGGCGCTGCTGTTTATCCGCTCGTACAGCTACCTCCTGTTTCACTCTCTGGCCGAAATGATGACTATCGCCTTCGCCTGCGCTAACAGCCTATGCGTTCCACAGCGAAAGGGATCGTTTTTTTGCTGAAGGATTTGACGGGTATCTCTCAAAGCCGATTGAGCAGAGGGAATTGATAAATGAAATGAAAAGGGTAATGACGAAACATGCATATTATTTCGAAACATTCAAGATCATGCGTATCCAACATCAGCTCCTGTAAAACTGTAGACGGCTCTTAAGATATTTACCGACTGTTAAGAATATCAATTGCTTCATAGGCAACAAAGGTACGGTTACGCTGCTGATCATTCGGAATGTAGAGGATGCCCATTTCTGCCAGTTTGATGAGGGCATTATTGGCTGCCGGAAACGAAACGCCAAGTTCCGCTTCTACCTGCCTGGCAGTAACTACCGGTCTGCCGATTAGTAGCTGCGGCAATCTGTATACAGCAGAATCTGACCTGATACGCAACTCCGCTATCCGTTCTTCCCAGCGTCGCAACAGATTTTCTATTGCGGAAGCCGTATGGATTGATTCCTTTACTGACTCTTCCACAGCTGTAGCGAAGAACTGAATCCATGGCTGCCACTCTTCTCGTAACTGTACGCCTGCCAGCCGGTCGTAATATTCCTGCTGATAATTTTTCAGATACCCGGCAATATACACCGGTAGATATCCTTCCGCCGCCAGCATGATTGGTAGCAGCAGACGACCGACACGACCATTACCATCGACAAAGGGATGAATCGTCTCGAACTGGGCATGTGCAATTGCCATCCTAACGACGATAGGTACTTCAAACATGTCCGCTTCTGTAGGTACGTCATGTAGAAACTCGATCAGCTCTTTCATGCAGTTTGTGACATGTTCGTGGGGTGGTGGGACA
This sequence comes from uncultured Geobacteraceae bacterium, assembly GCA_903845365.1. Lineage (GTDB taxonomy): Bacteria > Desulfobacterota > Desulfuromonadia > Geobacterales > Pseudopelobacteraceae > JACRCG01. Next base: position 23,288 of record CAIMXI010000006.1, read on the forward strand.
AAACGGGCATGGTAGATTTTACTTCCGCCGATCCAGTTCTGTATTTCCCTGTATTCGCCTATATTCCCGCGATAATCAGTTCCATGCATCAGGTTGCGGTGCAGTCCTTTTATCAAGGTTTCATCAACAGCAAGAAGGCCGCGACCTCTTACCGCATCCAGACCGACTTCAAGGGCTTTAACGTAGTTCATGGTGACAAGCACGTCCACAGGTAAGCCTTCATCGCTGCCGGTGGCTTCATAGGTGAACAGTTGATTCATGTCCGAGCTGGTACCTTCGATTTGACTACTACGAACTGCTTCACGTCGGTCAAAGGTCCTGGTAACGAGGTTGGGGTTGGGTAGTCGTGCAGTGGAGACCCGGAGTTCACCTAACGCCTCGTGAGCATGGATAACTTCCTTGATTATTCCTTTTGATGGGATGAACCTTGGGGGAGCTTGTGGGATGACAGCAAACGCTCCTGAGTGTGCGGTTACCGGAACGAGTTGCTTCTGTCTGGCTGGACTGAGATCGGTCTTCTTCATGGTGATATC
>CAIMXI010000007.1 GCA_903845365.1 uncultured Geobacteraceae bacterium
CTCAAACTGCAGGAATTTGCCGAAACTACCCTGCTGAACCGGATAGAACCGGGAGACACCGAGCTCGGCATCATAACCTCCGGCGTCGCCTATCAGCATGTCAAAGAGGCTTACCCGAACGCTTCAATTCTCAAGCTCGGCTTGGCACATCCGCTCCCGGAGAAGAAAATCCGTGAATTTGCCGCACAGGTCGGACGGTTGATGATAGTTGAGGAGCTGGATGCGATCTTCGAGGAGCAGATCCGCGCCATGGGGATCCGGGTTGATATAGGCAAAGACAAAATCCCGCTCTGCGGCGAAGTCAATGCCGACATTATCAGAGCCGCTGCCGGGGATATGCCCGTTCCCGGAACCGCTCCTATTGCGACCCTGCCGCAGCGTCCCCCGATTTTCTGCCCCGGCTGCGCCCACCGCGGCCTCTTCACCATCCTGAGCAAGCTCAGGGTTTTTGTCTCTGGCGACATCGGTTGTTACACCCTTGGTGCACTCCCCCCTATGAGCGCCATGCATAGTACCATCTGCATGGGCGCCAGTATCAGCGCCGCGCATGGCATGGCCAAGGTCAACGAAAAAGCCGGTAGAACGGAAAAACCGGTAGCCGTCATCGGCGATTCAACCTTCTTCCACTCGGGGATGACCGGTCTGCTCAGTCTCGCCTACAACAAAGGCAATGCTCTGGTTGTAATCATGGACAACCGCACTACCGGCATGACAGGTGGTCAGGAAAACCCAGGCTCTGGCCTCGACCTCATGGGGGAACCTGCTCAACAGGTCGATATGGTAACGCTGGTAAAAGCGCTTGGCATCGAAAATGTCGCCGAACTGAATGCCTACAACCTCGAAGAGACTGAGGCTGCCATCAAAAAAGGTCTTGAAACCCCTGGTCCATATGTATTGATTGACAAAAACCCCTGCATCCTCCGCTACCGGATAAAAAGCCCGGTACTCGCAGTCGATCTGGAAAAATGCACCGGCTGCCGTGCCTGCCTGAAGGCTGCATGTGTGTCGCTGGGGCTGCTGCCGGCAATAGACGGCAAAAGACAGAAGGTTCAGATTGACCCCAACATCTGTGACGGCTGTGGTGTCTGTGCGCAGCTCTGTAAATTCGATGCAATTTCCGTAGCACGATAAGGAGGAACAATATAATGGATATATTCAATATAGTCATAGCCGGTGTTGGTGGGCAGGGGGTTCTGCTCGCTTCCAAGGTGCTCGCCGAAAGCGCACTCGCCAGCGGTATGGATGTCAAGCAGAATGAAGTTCACGGCATGGCCCAGCGAGGGGGGAGCGTTATCTCCTTTGTCAGGATCGGTAAAGAGGTGTTTTCGCCGGTTGTCATCCCTGGAACCGCCGACATCATAATTTCCTTCGAGCCGCTTGAAGCCCTCAGGTATATTCACTATCTAAAGCCGGGAGGTATGCTGGTTTACAACAAGGTAACCATTAACCCCAGTACCGTAGCCACCGGTCTCGCGGTTTATCCAGCCGATGTTGAGGAGCAGATTGCTCAGGCCTGCCCGGACGCACGTGGCATCAATGCCCTTGCGATTGCCAAGGAGGCTGGCAATGCCAAAGCGGTTAATATGGTCATGGTCGGTGCCGTGATGAAAAAGTTGCCGATCAATGCCGAGGTTGTTGAGGGGGTCGTCAGGGCGGTATCGAAGGCGAAGGGTATTGACGTCAATCTAAGAGCGCTTAATGGCGGAGCAGCGGCGTAACAGAAAGGTATACCGCCACCCGCACCCCCGCCCGCTGTTCACGAAGGATCCTGGCAAAGATAACGCTGTCGCTCAGGTCACGATCTTTCCAGATGCTGATTCATAAAGGAGTTCCGATTTAAGATGAAACCCGTCAGAAGAATGGACAGATACATAGCGACGCATGAGGCTATAGAGCTACTTGAACGGTGTGAGTACGGGACCTTATCGACAGTTGGAAGTGACGGTCAACCTTACGGGATCCCGTTGAGCTATACGATCAACGGGAACTGTATATACTTCCATTGTGCCCTGTTTGGCCATAAGCTTGAAAATATCGAACACAATCCGAAGGTATCATTCAGTGTAGTTGGCAATACGAAAGTATTGCCAGACAAGTTTGCCACAGAGTATGAGAGTGCCATAGCCTTCGGGATAACGTCAGAGATACATGGCCAGGAACGGAATGACGCCCTTATGTGGCTGGTGGAGAAATACTCACACGATTTTCTCGAAGAAGGCAGAAAGTATATTGACCAGAAAGATAATGCCACACGGGTCTTCAAGATTGAAATATCCCATATAAGCGGTAAGGCTCGAAGGTAGCCATTCCAGGTGGAAAATGCGCTCTGCTTCTTCTATCCACTAAAACGGAATATCGTCATCTTGAAATGGTGGCTCTTCTTTGAATGAAGAAGCGGTGGGTTCAAACGATGCCTCTCCAGCTCCACTGCGAATCCCTTCACCTTTAATGGATAAAAACTCCAAAGAATTGCCGATAATTTCAGTCGTATACCGGTCATTGCCGTTTTTATCCTGCCACTTGCGTGTTTGCAGCCTTCCCTCGATATATACAGTACTTCCCTTGGTCAAATATTGGCCGGCCAGGGTTGCCTGTTTATCCCACAGCACAACATTATGCCATTCGGTCTTTTTTTCCCATTCATTGGTCTGTTTGTTCTTGAAGCGTTCACTGGTAGCGATTGAGAATGTTGCAACCGCTGTTCCTGATGCAGTGTGACGCAATTCAGGATCTTTGCCCAGATTACCTATCAGCATTACTTTGTTGAGACTGGCCATGATGTGACTCCTTTTCCTGCTATAATGGGATAATATGCGGCGATGTTTCAGAAACCACTCTGATTTTTTAGAGGGAACACAATACCTCAGAAAGTACGCTTTCTCAACAGCAAAAGAGTAAAATCCGGATCAAAAAATGAATGCTGTAGATTCCTAAAACTGATAGAGTTGGACGGCTATTCTGATTATGGATTAAAGGAGTTGCCTTTATGCAATCATACCAGGGATTCGAACAGGGGCCGATCAGGCCGCCAAGTGAAGCTTCCAGTCTGCTGCTCCGCGTGACCCGAAACTGCCCTTGGAACCGCTGTACCTTCTGTTCTGTCTATAAGAAACAGAAATTCTCCCTCCGCCCTGTGGCGGATGTCATCGCGGATATTGACACTGTTCATCGCTTCACGACTAAATTGCAGGAAGGTTTCGGCTCCCGGGTTGAGTCGGCAGGGAATCTTTCGCCGGCAGAGTGGTCAGCCTTTGCAGCGGCTCGCAACTGGCTGGCAGATGGTATGCGCTCTATCTTTCTGCAGGATGCCGACTCCCTTGTGATCAGGCCTGAAAACCTCATTGCCATCCTGCGGCATATCAAAATGCGCTTTCCGCAGGTTGAGCGGATTACCTCGTATGCCCGTTCCGAGAGCGTTGCCCGGATAAGTGACTCTCAGTTGGCGGAAATCGCGGCGTCCGGCCTGAATCGGATTCATATCGGGATGGAAACCGCATCAGATAGAATTCTGCAGATGATCAGCAAGGGGGTTTCAAAGGAGATCCATATCACAGCGGGACTGAAAGCGAAAACTGCAGGGATAGAATTATCAGAATATGTGCTGACCGGGATCGGCGGACGTGAATTTTCACGGGATCATGCCATTGAAACAGCCGATGCCCTGAACTGCATCAATCCGGACTTTATACGTTTCCGTACACTGCACCTCATGGATTCTGTAAATCTTTTCGCCGGCAGCGAGCTATCCAGCTATCAATGGACTTCGGATGTTGTTCAGGCTGAGGAGATACAGCTTCTCCTTAAAGGGCTTGACGGCATCACCAGCAGGGTCAGGAGTGATCATTCCTATAACCTTCTGCAGGAGATCGACGGCAACCTTCCTGATGACAAGCCGCGCCTGATTGCAATCCTTCAGCATTTCATAGATCGGCCTCAGCGCGAACGGACAATCTTCCAGGTTGGTAAGCGCACAGGGCATTTTGTGTTGATGTGTGATATGGAGATACCACTCAGGCGGGAGCAGGTAGAAGAAATATGCCGACAATCAGGAATCACCGATGAAACAGTTGACGAGCAGCTCCATGATCTGATTCAGGAACGGATGAGAAGCGGCATGCCTTATTGAAATATAAATACGCCTCCAATAATTAGTCAAAAGAATGACACGTTCAATAGTTTGACGCACAAGGAGGGGATCTTATTGCGGCAACATGAAGCACGATACCTACAGGCAACAGGATTGGCCTATATTTACGGCATGGAAAATGCATCAATAAGCGGTTCATACTAAGCACAGCAAGGCGGTTGACAATATATCTTTCATGGCAAATGGCTCAGTAGACGCAATAGAGTTACGCGGAGTCCGTAAAAACTCGGATATCTATGTCGCCCTGGCACTCATCGGGGTTCTTTCGCTGATGATTGTCCCTCTGCCGGCGTTTGTTCTCGACATATTTCTGGCAGCCAATATGACTATAGCGCTGTCAATTCTGCTTATCTGCCTCTATACAGTGCAACCGCTTGATTTTTCAGTATTTCCTTCGGTTCTGCTGGTCACTACACTGTTTCGACTCTCCCTGAATATCGCCTCAACCCGCCTGATACTTCTGCACGGCAGTGAAGGCGTCGATGCGGCCGGGGCTGTTATCAAGGCCTTCGGCCAGTTTGTCGTCGGCGGCAATTATATCGTTGGTGCGGTGCTGTTCCTGATTTTGGTGGTCATAAACTTTGTCGTTATTACGAAAGGTGCGGGGCGTGTAGCCGAAGTAGCGGCGCGCTTTACTCTTGATGCAATGCCGGGTAAGCAGATGGCGATTGATGCCGACCTTTCCGCCGGTCTTCTTACGGACAAAGAGGCAAAAAGACGGCGTCTGAAAATATCACGCGAGGCTGATTTCTACGGTTCCATGGACGGCGCGAGCAAATTTGTGCGTGGAGACGCAATCGCAGGGATAATCATCGTCCTGATAAACATCTTCGGTGGTTTGATTATCGGAGTCTGGCAGCAAGGGATGCCGTTCATGATCGCCCTCTCCAACTACACGCTGCTGACTATCGGAGAGGGACTCGTAGCCCAGATTCCTGCCCTGATAATTTCGACCGCTGCTGGTATCCTGGTCACCCGCTCTGCTGATGAAAACAGTTTTGGCCAGGAGCTCACCGGTCAATTTCTGAATTATCCAAAAGCCTTTTTTGTCTCATCAGGTGTCATGTTTTTGTTTGCCCTCATCCCGGGACTGCCGCACTTTGCTTTTCTGCTGCTGGCCGGAGTTACGTTCCTGGTTGGAAAGATGGCTCGCGAGAAGGCAGTGGTTGTTGAAGATGGCGCAGTCGCTGAGATGACTCCTGGAGAAGAGTCAATCGATCAGGCGTCAAATATCCGACCTCTGGATGTTCTGGAACTGGAAGTTGGTTATGGACTGGTGCCGTTGGTTGATGCTGCCCAAAGCGGCGAATTGCTGGAACGAATCCGCTCTATTCGTCGGCAGACCGCGCAGAAGATGGGCTTCGTCGTTCCGCCTATCCATATCCATGACAATCTGCAGTTGAAACCATATGAGTACAATCTGCTGGTTCGCGGCGCACGAGTCGGCGGGAGCGAGCTGACCGGCCAATATCTGGCCATGGATTCCGGATCCGTAACTGCCAAATTTGAAGGCAATATAACCAGAGAACCGGTGTTTGGTCTGCCTGCGGTCTGGATTCGAAGCGAGGATCGTGACCGGGCTCAGAGTTTTGGCTATACTGTTGTTGACAGCACCACGGTTGTTGCCACCCATGTCAGCGAGATTGTCAAACGGTACTCGCATGAGCTGATCGGACGTCAGGAGCTGCAGCAGCTCCTGGATAATGTTGCCGTCACCGCTCCGAAAGTGGTTGATGAGCTGATACCCAATCTGCTTAATCTTGGCACAGTGCTGAGGGTTGTCAAGAGTCTGCTTAAAGAGGGTGTGTCAATACGCGATATGCGGACTATTCTGGAGAGTCTTGCAGACTACGCTTCCCTTACCAAAGACCCAGATGTGCTGACTGAGTTTGTCCGGCAAGGTTTGGGCAGGTTCATTGTGGATCAGTACAAGCTTGAAGATGATATTCTTCTCCTCGTTACGATTGACCGTGACGTTGAAGACATAATTGCCGAAGCGATCCAGCCGTCTGACCAGGGGAACTATCTGGCAATTGAGCCTGCGGTTGCCCAGCAGATAATATCATCGATCCGCAACATGGCGGAACGCTTCAGCTCCAGCGGGGCTCAGCCGGTATTGCTGGCATCTCCATCTATCCGTCGTCACGTCAGAAAATTGATTGAACGTTTTGTGCCGCATATGGCGGTGCTGTCACATAACGAAATACCTCAGAACATAAAAATTCAGTCTCTTGGGGTGGTAAGTTTCAATGCTGGTTAAAACATTTCAAGCTGCAAGCATACCGGCAGCATTGCGCATGGTAAAGGCCGAACTAGGACCAGATGCCATGATCCTTGCGACAAAGAAAGAGCAGACCGGCGGTGTTTTCGGTTTTTTCAGCAAGCAGGTCTATCTGGTGACGGCGGCGATTGATCCGATTCGTAAGCCTGTGCCACAGGCGGCACCACCGACACCGACCGAACGTGAAGCGCCGCCACGCGAGAGGACTGCACGGGAGGAGATGGAGAGTTCAATGCTTGCCCCCCTGGCACGGGAGCTGAAAGATCTGCGTGCAAAGGTTGAAACCCTTAGCCGCCGTGAAGAAGAAACCCGTGAGGAGGCAAAAAACGTTGATGGGGCGGAAACCACTGAATCGCCAGATGGTGGTATAAACCTTAAAAACATTCCCCGTTCCGATCTCGAGGAAATCAAGAAACTCCTTCTTGCCACACTGACAAAAAGCCAGGATGGGGGTGTCAGTGATGTTCAATGGCCAACGGTAACTTTCGAGGACAAACTGGACGGACAGACTGGGGCGGATCTTCTCCCTGATGACTCCCCCTTGGCACGAGCATTGGCATATAGTGGCGTTTCTACCGAACGGATCAGACAAATTGTGGATACACTCAACGCCATGCCGTCGCAGAGCGGTGACCAGACCGTCAAGGGGCGTCTCGCTGAAACACTGGGGCGCCTGGTTAAATTTGCCGGTACGCTCAAGTTGAAAAAGGGCTCTCCACGCATTATCGCTCTGGTCGGGCCGACCGGCGTCGGTAAAACCACGACAACCGCCAAGTTGGCAGCCATGTATGCCCTCAATAGGGGTCACAAGGTTGCGCTTATTACCATGGATATTTTCAGGGTGGGAGCGGTCGAGCAACTTAAAACCTACTCTCGAATCATGGGAGTTCCGCTTGAGGTTGCTTCTACTCCCAAAGAGCTTGAAAAGGCGGTTGAGAAGCATGCGGAGTGTGACCTGATTCTCATCGATACTGCAGGACGGAGCCACAAGGACAAGGACAAGCTTGATGAGATGAAAAACTACCTTGAGAATAAAATTCCAATGGAGGTTTACCTCTGTCTTTCAGCCACCACAAAAGATCGTGAGCTGGAAGAAATTTTATCCCGGTTCAAAATTTTTCAGGTGAGTAAGGTGGTGTTCACCAAAATTGATGAAAGTGAAAGCTTTGGCAATATGGTTAACCTGCTGATGAAGAGTAATTTGCAGTTAGCTTATTTTTCAACCGGTCAGCGGGTTCCTGAAGATATCGAAATAGCGACACCGGCGAGACTTGCTGAAATGATTTATAGCGAGGGGGCTGCATGAGTACTGCACCAGGGACGGGCGATCAGGCTGATACACTTCGCCAGATGGCTCGGACGGCAAAAAACAGTCAGAAGGGTGAATCGGCAGCAGCAGGCGGTTCGACTGATCAGCAGAGCATCAGGGTTATCGCCGTCTCCAGTGGCAAGGGGGGCGTCGGCAAGAGCAATGTCGTTTCAAATCTTGCTATAGCCCTTTCGGCACAGGGAAAGAAAGTGTTGCTGATTGATGCGGATCTTGGCTTGGGGAACCTTGATGTTCTATTAGGGCTCTCGCCAGTTTTCAACCTCAATGATGTTTTGAATGGTGATAAAAGTATTATCGATATCCTGATTGACGGACCGGCCGGCATCAAAATTATTCCGGCAGGTACCGGTGTTCAGGAGTTGACTACTCTGGGGCAGCATGAAAAGCTGAAGCTTCTGGACGAACTGGATATGCTGGAAGAGCAGTTCGACGTCCTGATAATCGATACGGAAGCGGGCATCTCAGATAATGTCACCTACTTTTCCGCTGCCGCCCAGGAAATCTTTATAGTGGTTACGCCGGAGCCGACCTCTATCACTGATGCGTATACGTTAATCAAGCTCCTGGCAACGCGCTATTCGGAACATCATTTCAAGGTGCTGGTCAATATGGCCAAGGATAGCGAGGAGGCACTGGAGGTTTTTCGAAAACTGGCTAACGTCGCCGGTCGTTTTCTGGACATCTCGCTTGATTATCTGGGATGTGTGGTTAAGGACGAAAAAGTCGTTGATGCGGTTAAACGTCAAAAAGCCGTCATGGAACTTTTCCCGGATTCAGAAGCAGCCCAATGCTTTAATACGATTGCCAAACGGGTCATTGATAACAGACGTCAGAGCCGTGTCAAGGGGAATATTCAGTTCTTTTTCCGTCGAATGCTTGACGTTGGGGAAAGCTAAGGGTGGCCGACCGGAGGAACATTAATCCTGGTGTAAGCCAGGCTTCCGCGCGTGAACAGCTTATACTCGAGCATATTCCGCAGATGCGCTATCTGGTTAACAAAATGGCAGCCAAACTCCCGCCGCACCTCGACTTGCAGGATCTGATGAGTGCGGCGATGGTTGGCTTGATAAATGCAGCCGACCGCTTTGACTCCACGAGGGGTGTGCTGTTTAAAACGTTTGCTGAACAGCATGTTCGCGGAACAATTCTGGACGAGCTCCGTTCATATGATATGCTCAGCAGAACCATGCGTGACAAATACAAGCGCCTTGAGCGCGAACTGCGTCAGCTTGAGCATCTGTTAGGACGTAATCCGACGAGCGAAGAGGTCGCTGAAGCCCTGCAGATGAGTCTGGAGGATTATTTCACACTGCTTGACGACGTTCATGCCTTTACCTTTATCAGCCTGGACGACAGTTGGGATGGGGAAGACGGCAGTCCGCTCTGTCTGGCCGACGTGTTGTGCGAAGCTGATGCAAAAAGCCCGCAGCAACTGGTAATGTCCAAGCAGTTAGCCGAGGCTCTCGGGGCTGCCATTGACACACTGCCTCTGAAAGAGCGTCAGTCGATAACGCTCTATTATAATGAAGATTTAAATCTCAAAGAGATTGCTGAATTACTTGGCCTGACGGAATCCCGCATTTCACAGATCATCAGTCAGGCGATGGTCAGGCTACGCTCCAGACTCAGGTTGTACAAAACGTAAAAGGAGAAACCCAGGTATGAATAGTGGAATATACCCCGCCGTGTCGGGAAGTCTGGCCGCCATGCGCAAGATGGATGTGATCAGCAATAATCTGGCGAATATCAATACACCAGGATTTAAAAGAGATAAACTGACCTTTGAAGGGGTACTGGCGGGGAGTGTTAACCCTCCGGCTACTCCACAGAGCATGACGGCGGATCCTCTCCTGCAGAAGGAAAATATCTACATCGACTACTCCAGCGGGGCGATCAGCCAGAGCGGCAATCCACTTGATCTGGCGCTTGACGGCGACGGTTTCATTGCTGTTACGACTCCTGAAGGTACCGCATATACGCGGCAGGGTAATTTCCGCACCTCTGCTGACGGCACTCTGGTGACGATGGATGGTTATCCGGTGCAGGGAACCGAACGGGACAAGCAGGGCAAGGCTGCACCGATAAAGATCAAGGGGAACCGGGTTGAAATCGACAGCAAAGGAAACGTGATTGTTGATAGTACTCCGGCCGGCACAATTTCCGTAGTCGACTTTAAAAAACCGTATACTCTGAACAAAAGCGGGGCCTCACTGTTTGTCCCAAGCGACCCTCAGGCAACGCCTCAGCCTGGCAAGGCTCTGGTTAGACAGGGATTTATCGAAGGATCAAACGTTGACAGTATCGGAGAAATGGTGCAGATGATTGAGACGAACCGCTACTTTGAGGCGTGCTCCAAAGTTATAAAAGGTTTTGATGATATTGCCGCAAAGGCGGCCAATGAACTGGGCAAGGTATAATTTATCTATAAAACATCATAAAGGAGATTAACATGATTCGTTCACTTTATACGGCTGCTTCCGGTATGCAGGGACAGCAGAGGAGCATCGACGTAGTTGCCAACAACCTGGCGAACGTAAATACAGCCGGCTTTAAGCGTAGTCGAGCCGATTTTCAGGATTTGATGTACCAGAATCTGAAAACAACCGGTTCTCCATCCACCGGCACCACCCAGGTTCCGACCGGAATCCAGATAGGTCTTGGAAGTCGTCTGGCTTCCGTGACAAAACTATTCACGGCTGGGGACATCACCCAGACCGGCAACGATCTCGATATCGCCATCGAAGGGGGCGGCTTTTTCCAGATCACACAACCTGACGGCACTGTCGGTTATACCAAGGCCGGCGCTTTCAAAACAGATAGCGTCGGACAGATTGTCACGCCTGACGGCAATCCGCTTTCACCATCGATTACCATCCCAAGCAATGCCACAAAGATTAACATAGGCAACGATGGCACTGTTTCGGTACAGATCCCCGGCCAGAGCACCACAAGTACCATAGGTAATATCCAGTTGGCGTCTTTTCCCAATGCGGCGGGTCTGTCCAGTCAGGGTAAAAACATATATCTCCCCTCTGATGCCTCCGGTTCCGCGACAACCGGCACTCCGGGGCAAGATGGCCTCGGCACTATCGCCCAGGGATTTCTTGAGATGAGTAACGTTAATGTTGCGGAAGAGATGGTAAACATGATTGTCAGTCAGCGCGCCTACGAGATCAACTCCAAGGCGGTCACCGCTTCGGATGAGATGTTGCAGACGGCCAACGGTCTGAAACGATAAGACTTTACCTGACTGCTCATGAAACGGTTACGGTTGTCTCTTTTTATACTGCTTTTGACATTGACGGCCTTCTGTCCACGGCCGGCTCTCTCTGCCATTGACCGGGAACAGGAGGTTCGTGAGGCTGTCACCGCATTCGTAACCACTCGTACAGCAGGAATGGGCTGGGATGTTCATCTCCGCCGGTTAACTATCTCCGGCTCCTTGAAGCTTCCGGACGGGGTCATAGATTATGAAGTTGTCGCCCCGCAAAAATGGGAAGGGTGGGGGCAGATAACCGTTACCGTTCTGGCTCGCCAGAACAACCGATTGCTGAGTAATATTCCGGTGCGGATTGATGTGGCGGCACTGGCCGATGCCGTTGTCTCTCTGCGTCAGATAGAACATGGCAGAACCATAGCGGCTGATGACCTGACCCTGCAGAAGTGCGAACTCACCCAAAGCTCTCATCTTGGTATCCGCTCGCTTGATGAAGCGGTCGGTAAAAAAGCTCGCACTACCATCCGGGCGAATCAGCAGGTTCGAACTGATCAGGTTGAAAAAATCCCACTGATTAAAAGCGGCCAGTTGGTTACGATTATTGCTGAGAACGAAGTGCTTAAACTGTCTGTATCCGGCAAGGCGAACAGTTCCGGGGCTGAGGGAGATATAATTCGAGTCCAGAATCTGACTTCTCTTAAAGAAATTCCGGCCAAAGTCATAAATGGATCAACCGTCCAGATAGCCTTTTGAACAGAGCCGGAGCGAAGGAAAATATATGAAACAGATACTACTCTTGTTTGTCCTATTATTAACCGGATGTGCCGTCGAAAAAACCGACGTTAAAACGGCCGGTTTGGAAGACTTGACACAACGTGGCGGAGCGGATTATTCGGGCGGCTCTATCTGGCAGGCAAACTCTTCTAGTCTGACAGAAGATATGAAGGCACGTCGCAGAGGGGACACCATCACCATCGTGATTTCCGAAACCGCCAGCGCTTCCAAGGAAGCCAATACAGGAACATCGCGTGACAGTAAAGTGAGTGCAGGGATTAAAAGTATGCTGGGTCTGGAATCAACCAAAATGGCAAAAAGTAGTTTTGCTGACCTCGCCTCTCTTATAAATGCTACTTCCAGCAATTCATTTAAAGGTACCGGCAGTACGTCACGTCAGGAAAATCTGGATGCAACCATAACTGGCCGAGTGGTAGATGTACAGGCGAATGGAAACCTGATGATTGAGGGGCGTCGTAACATTAAAGTGAACGAGGAAGATCTGGTCATCGTCCTGGAAGGGGTCGTGCGCACACGCGATATTGCACCGGACAATACGGTAAATTCAAAATATGTAGCCGACGCGCGCATCAGTTATTCAGGCCGGGGCATCCTCTCTGACCAGCAGAGTCCAGGCTGGCTGATGGGTATCTTTAACAAAGTCTGGCCATTCTGACACGGCTGCCGGAATCTATACTGCGGGTAAGGACAAAATATGAAGAGTGCTGTTTCTGCCATAATCACCATTATGGTGCTGGTAATCACCACAAGCGCACACGCAATCCGCATCAAGGATCTAGCGTCCTTTGAAGGTATTCGGGATAACCAGTTGATGGGGTACGGACTGGTTGTCGGCTTAAACAGTTCCGGGGATAGCGACCAGACCAAGTTTCAGATCCAGTCTGTGATGAACATGCTTGAGAAGATGGGAATTACTACATCCCTCAACATCAAGACTAAAAACGTTGCCGCCGTCATGGTGACGGCCACTCTTCCCCCTTTTGCAAAACAGGGGAATCGTCTGGACGTTCTTGTCTCCTCGCTCGGGGATGCGAAAAGTATCGCCGGCGGCACATTGATCATGGCTCCGTTGAAAGGCGCTGATAATCAGGTGTATGCTGTTGCCCAAGGGTCAATCCTGACCAACTCGTTTGCGTTCGGCGGTCAGGGTGCAGCCGCTCAGAAAAATCATCCAACCGCCGGACGGATACCAAACGGAGCTCTGGTAGAGCGGGAACTGCCCAATACTCTTGCAGGAAAATCTGTTATTAACCTGAATTTGCATGATGCCGACTTTACAACAGCTTCACGTATCGTTGCTGCCATTAATGCCAAATTTCATAGTCCTGTAGCCGCCAGCAAGGATCCAGGTTCAGTGAGCCTGACTATTCCGGAAGCATACACGAACCGGGCAGTAGAGTTTGTAGCGGCTCTGGAAAGGCTTGAGGTGATACCGGATGCCCAGGCCAAAGTGGTGTTGAACGAACGGACCGGAACCGTTGTCATGGGCGAAAACGTGCGCATCTCAACTGTTGCCGTTACTCACGGTAGCCTGTCGCTGGTTATTAAAGAGTCTCCGCAGGTATCACAGCCGAGTCCGCTCAGCAAGGGCGGCGAAACCAAGGTTGTCCCGGAGACTGATTTGAAGGTGGTTGAGGAGAGTCGGCAATTGATGGTGATGCCGGAAGGTGCCACCATTGGTGATGTTGTACGGGCACTCAATCTGCTTGGAGTAACTCCTCGTGATATGATCAGTATCATTCAGGCCGTAAAGTCCGCAGGGGCACTGCAGGCAGAGCTTTCAATAATTTAGCGCTTAACTAAAGTACGGATCGTGACGATAAGAGTGCAATGGATTTGAAAATCACCACCATAACTCCGGATTTGTCAGCAGGATCGGCTGATAAAGCACGCCTGCTGCAACGCGCAGCGACTGATAATAGTTCCGGTGTGACTGAAAAACAGCGGCAACAGGCAAAAAAAGTATCGCAGGATTTTGAAGGGCTGCTCGTTGGCATGATGATGAAGTCGATGCGCGCCACTGTCGGGAAAGACAAGCTGACAAGTGGCGGTCACGGCGAAGAGGTCTACCGTTCGATGCTGGATCAGCAGTACGCCGATATTTCGGTAAAACGGGGTGGCGGGCTGGGGCTCGCAAAAATAATTGAAAAAGATATAGTACGGCAGCAAAGCAGAAAAGCAGTGCGCACCGTTGATACGAAGGAGTAGTTTTTCAGCCCCCGGTTTGACAGGAATGCTTATGAATGAGTTGGATGTTGCCCTTGCCCGGCAGCTTGAATTACAGGAAGAACTTCACGCCCTGCTGAAGCGTGAGACACAGGAACTTGCCGACGTTCATGTTGACGCAATAGCTGAGATAAATACTCTGAAAAATGATCTTTCTTTGCGTATCGCCGACCACGGGTACATTCTTAAAAAAACTATCCAGGAGGTCGCCGTGCGTGAAGGGCTTTCTCCGGGAGCCACGTTGGGTGATTTGAACGCTAAACTCAGTAATAATGGCAACCGCGACATTATGCGCATATATGCCGAGTTGAACATGACTGCCGATAGGATCAAGGAACTTCTCTCCCTTAATTATGAGATTGCAACGCGTTTCGCGGCATCGCTCGGCAATTCGCTTGATCTCATAGCCCGCATCATCAATCAAAATAGTACCTACGGCGCTTCTGGCGGCTACCAGCAACGAGCTTCCGGCTCGCTATTGATCAACAGGGAGGCATGAAATGTCAATAAGTGCATCTATGCAGATCGGAATGAACGGTCTTAACATATTCCGTAGCGCGACTGCAGTTATCTCACAAAATATAGCCAATGTCAGCACACCCGGTTATTCTCGGCAAAAAGCCATTATTGAATCGGCGCCAACAACAAATCTCTCCGGATTTACACTCGGTTCCGGTGCTATGATAACCAGTATAGAACGCTTCCACGATGCTTTACTGCATCGGCAGACGGCCAACTCTGAGACAACTCTGGGCTATAATTCGACCAAATCAATGGCGCTTCAACAGATTGAGCCGGCATTTAATGACATTGGTGTCGATGGAGTAGGGGCGGCATTAGCCCATTTTTTCGCGGCTTGGCAGGATTTAACGAACAATCCAGGTGGAATTGCTGAGCGGCAGGGCGTATTGAGTAATGCACAATTATTGGCTGATGAGATACATTCTTCCAGCAAGACTTTAACCGACCTGATTTCTTTACAAAATATTTCGCTGACACCCACAATTGATGACATCAATATAAAACTGAAAGAGATTGCAAGATTGAACGGCCAGGTCACTGCGACTGAGATGGTTACCGGCAATGCCAATGAAGTTAAGGACAAACGGGATTTGTTGCTTCTACAGCTTTCCAAACAGATAGGCATCACGATTACGGAAAACGGTGACGGCACGACCGACGTGAAATTAGTCAACAGTGGGGAAGCGTTGGTAACAGGCGCGAATGTCGGCGTTTTCTCTCTTGACAAGACCACTGACCCGAACAGCTACAAGGTACAGTTGATCCAGGTAGGGGGCACTCAGGCTACAATAAGTAATCCTGTCCTGTATACCGGCAGTCTCGGAGCAACTCTTGACTTGAGAGACACCATTATCCCAGGGTATCTGACTAAGTTGGATGATCTTGCGACAACGCTGGCTACCGATATTAACACACAACACAAACTTGGATTCGACCTGAATGCCGTAGCCGGAATAGATTTTTTCAATCCAAGTAAAACCAAGGCTGGAGACCTGACTAACGGTTCAAATGTTGTAAGCAATGTCGATGTGACCGGTTTGTGGGTTGGCATGCAGGTGGATAATGCTAATATCACGGGAGGTACTGCCCTAATCGGCTCCATTAATCTGACAGGATCCTTCACGCTTGTTGATTCAAACAACGTTGCCGTCAACGCCACAGCCACGGCGCCTGCTTCAACAATAACGTTTCCTAACGGCACAGCTTCCGCTTTATTCTCTATCAACCCTGCCATGTCGACCTACACAGTGGCGGCATCTTCACAAAACAGTAATGCTGGCGATAATATCAATGCCGTTAAAATAGCCGGCCTTGCAACCCAGAGACGTATGTCTGGCACTCCACCGACCTTGACTTTCAGCGGATACTGGGATGCCTTTGTCAGTAAGATGGGGCTGGATGTTAACTCAAGCAAAACAAACGTGGCTCAGGATGAGGCATTCAACAATCAGTTGAAAATACTGAAGGATTCCACTTCAGGAGTGTCACTCGACCAGGAATTATCAGATATGATGATGTATCAACGTTCCTATCAGGCGTGCGCCCAGGTAATTTCGACTGCAACTGCCATGATGGATATTCTGCTTGGAATAGTCCGCTAGTAATTTAAAGTATGTAGGAGGATCTATGAGAGTAACGGCAGGTATGACGGCAGAACTTTCTGTGTATAATATTCAGCAGGGACGTAGCCGTATTGATAAGATTACTGAAAAACTAACTTCCAACCAGATGATAAACCGGCCAAGTGATGATCCTGTGTCGAGCGGCACGCTGCTTGATGTAAAAAGTAAAATAACGTCATATGACCAGTTCAACGTCAATATTACCAAGTGTAAATCATGGCTGGAGGTCACTTCTAATGGATTAGCCGGCATAAGCGATATTCTGGATGCGGCTCGCAATTTGATTTCCGGAAGTTCGTCCCTTAGTATTCAGGATCCTACACAACGCCAGGTGATGCACGACCAGATTATCGAAATAAAAAAACAGCTTATTGAAATGGGTAATGTACAATATGGTGACCAGTACATTTTCGGTGGGGGGAATAACCTTGTTCCACCGTTCAGCCAAAAAACAGGTGACTTGACCAATGGCGTAGCAGTAGTGCCCGTAACCGACGTGACCGGCCTGTCGGTCAACATGCAGGTTTATGGCACAGAAATACCGGCAAACACGGTTATTACTGCCATTACGGCGGGCCCCCCCTCTTCAGTAACGTTAAGCAATGCCCCCACCTTGTCTATCACAGGTTCTACCCTCAATTTTTATGCCGGTGACAGCACTCAGCGGGAGGTTGAGATAACCACCAATACTCGCCAGGCCTTCAGCACCACGGGTGACAGACTCCTGCTCGGTTCCGGCACAAACCCGACCTATGGGAGTACCAATATTCTGCAGGTGATGGACGACCTGCTTACTGCGGTCGGTGATGGCAATCCTGCCAACCCAGGTAGTTCAGCGGCTGTTACCGCTGCTGGGAAACAACTGGAATCGGCGGCTAAACAGGTGAACGCTGCCATCACTATAAACTCTTCCCGTATTCTCCGGGTTGACAATATGGCCAAGCTCAATGATATCAATAAAACCACTCTTACCAGTATTTCCACCAGCATCCAGAATGTGGATCTGGCCAAGTATGGCATGCAGCTAAATGCAGAGCAGACCGCTTTTCAGGCGTCACTGGCAGCCACCGCCAGGATATCTACGATGTCATTATTGGATTACTTGTAGCAACTACACCTTGATCTGCCCCTGAATCCCGATAGTAACCTCGTTGTACGGGATTTGCCTGCCGGATGCCGCCAGAGCCTGGCGGGCAGCCACTGCAATGCCGCCACAGCATGGAACTTCCATCTTCAGAACCGTAACGCTTTTCACGTCAGATTTGCTGAACAGTTCTGTCAGCTTCTGCTGGTAGAAGCTGTTATCATCCAGTTTGGGACACCCCATAACAACCGCTTTTCCCTGCAGAAAATCCTCATGATATCCTGCGTATGCCACCGGCACGCAGTCGGCGGTAATCAGCAGATCGGCGTCCTGAAAATACGGGGCGGTGGTCGAAACAAGATGGAGCTGCACCGGCCACTGGGCCAACCGGCTCTGGCGACTGCCGCCAGATGTCGCTTCGGCTGCCGCCTGCTGCGCTGCAAAGCTCATGGCACGTGCCCCAGGACAGCCGCCACCATGCTGTTGCGTTGCTGCTGAAGGCTGCGGGGTATGCTGGTGAACCGGAGCCGCCTTCCCCTGGACGGCCAGATGTCTCTCTACCGCAACTTCATCATACTCATCAGCCTCGCGCTCCTCGATCTGTATGGCATCACGCGGGCAATCACCAAGACAAGCACCCAATCCGTCACAGAGATTATCCGCCGACAATACAGCCTTGCCATTAATCATTGTGATGGCGCCTTCCGCACATGAAGGCACACAGAGCCCGCAGCCGTCACATTTTTCCGGATCAATTGTTACAATTTTTCTCAGCATGGTAGTTCTCCTTTAGTAATTTTTTTGTGTCAAAAGAAATAGTGCCAGATGTAATCAAGTCTGCCCCGCATCATCAGTCTGCGCCCGGAAAAAGCCATGATCTCCTTGACCTTCGCCAGTTGAGGCTTGGCATAGCAGTGGGTGCGGCAATGCTTGCAGGTCGGTTTTTCTGCTTCCAGAGGGCAATTTAACCGGCGGGCTACCGCATATTTCAAGAATGAAGCGCAGTCGTGGCAGAGTTTTCGTGTTTCCAGGTCATCGGGAAGATTGACGACAGCGCAGTCGGCTCCGGGGTGTTTTGCAGCGCAGTAAACTTCAACAAACTTTCCGAGCAACTTGATATCTTTTTTCTGCTGTTTTGTGATTGTTTCCATGCAGGTGATAATCCACTGTTTTCACTCCATGATACATGACGGATGTCAATTATTTCAGCTTTTATTTTTTTGAAGCTCACTATCTAAAGAGCAGTTGCTAATCACAATAAAACACTGTATACAATTACGCAGTATCCATCTCCGAGCAGCACCAGCCTACGGAAACGGCTTCTATGGCGTGCTGCCTGCGGGTAGCGTCGGAAACGGCGTTGCCCTCCTGTAGAAAAGGGGATGGTTGGCATCGGTAACGATAACAACCATTTAAAAAGGAGGTACAGCAATGGCGGTATCACGCAGAGATTTTTTAAAACTCTCCGGTTCCGGCTTTGCGGTGGCCACCCTCGGTTTAAACCTCGCTCCTGTCGAGGCGAAAGCTGAGGATCTTGCCATCCGCTACGCCAAGGAATCAACGACAATCTGCCCTTATTGTTCGGTCGGCTGCGGCATGATTGTGCATACACTGGGGGGGAACATCATCAATATTGAAGGTGACCCTGATCATCCGATCAACGAAGGCTCGCTCTGCCCGAAAGGTTCGTCAGTTTACCAGTTGCGCGAAAACAAGGCTCGTGTCACCACGCCGATGTATCGTGCTGCCGGTGCCAGTGAATGGAAAGCGGTTTCCTGGGAGTGGGCGCTTGACGAGATTGCTGTAAAAGTCAAGAAGAGCCGTGACACCTCGTTTATGCCTACTTCAAAAATCAAGATCAAGGAAAAAGTCGGCGGTGTTGATGTCGAAAAAGAGATCGAAGCCGTTGTAAATCGTACCATGGGCATGGCCTCGGTGGGTAGCGCAGCGCTGGATAATGAAGAATGTTATCTGTACCAAAAATTCTTAAGGGGGTTAGGCCTGGTGTATATCGAACATCAGGCACGCATTTGACACAGCGCAACAGTTGCGGCTCTGGCAGAGTCGTTCGGACGCGGTGCAATGACGAACCACTGGATAGATTTCAAA
>CAIMXI010000008.1 GCA_903845365.1 uncultured Geobacteraceae bacterium
ACTCCGATAGCGAAGTTTACTGCAAACAGGCTCATCCAAAACTTGGTAAGTTGCTTCCATTCATTATTACCGGTTCGGACATATAGGGTTTCAAAAAAAGCACAGAGGACTGATAATCCAAGTGTCAGCGGTACAAAAATCCAGTGATACATAGCCGTCAGGGCAAACTGGGCGCGAGCCCAATTTACTTGGCCGAGATCTATTGATTCCATCAAGCGTGACCTCCATCATTACAGCAAGTTTGCAGTTATTTATTTAGTAGTCGGCAACAGTGCAGTATTATCAACCGTTCCATTAAGCTGTGTGAGTCGGCGGAGCACATGCTCGGCGCGATCCAAATCATTGTCATAATGTACCTTCAGAACATCCGGGAAGAAAAACAGCTTGAGGACTAAAAAAATAAACAGCATTTTCAGCAAGATGATTTTCCAGAGCGCCCGTCCCAGACGCATGTTGCGAAAACCTTCTATGTAAAAGCTCATAAAATTGCGTGTCATTGATTTGTAACTCCACGTGTTTACGTAGTTTAATTATGCATTCGGAAATGTTGGGTATTCTATTTGTGGTGATTCTCCCGCCACCGTTGAACGGTACTGCTGCACCGCAGCATGGAGGGCCGAAGCAGCCATATTTGAGCAGTGCATTTTTTCTTCCGGCAGACCGTCCAAGGCAGCGGCTATTTTTTGATCATTTATAGTAAACACTTCGTCAAGATGTTTTCCCATGACAAGTTCCGTGGCCATTGAGGATGTTGCTATTGCCGCACCACACCCTTTAATGAGAAATTTGATGTCGTGAATGATGTCTTTCTCAATCTTGATAAAAAAGACGAGCGCATCACCGCAACTTGGATCTCCTGCCTGTACCACCACGTTGGCATCTTCAATAGATCCGACGTTACGCGGGTTATGGACATGATCCAATACCTTTGCTGAATAATGCTCACTCACATTGTGCTCCCTCTCTTTATTTGATTGCTTGCAGCACCTTGACCGATACGATGACGTTCAGTACAACCCGGCATGTCAAAGTTTCCGCTATCAAGACTACCGTTACACCATGCCTCAATCACATCTTCAAGGTTTCCGGCTACGAAAGGGATTACTCTGATACCGCAGGCAACTATTAACTCACTAAATTGCGTAGAGATTGCGCCGCAAACAAGCGCGCCTATGCCTGATTCAGCAAGGTGTCTTACCTTCTGTATCATCAGATCCTCTGTCAAAGTCTCCTCAGATTCACGGGTAATTCTGCCTGATTCAATCTCAATAACTCGAAGTCGTAGCGCTATATCAAAAACAGGTGCAATCCGCCTGTTCCAGTATGAAAATGCCGTTTTTGTCATCTGCTCCACCTCGCTTGCTCATGCGAACAGCACAGATTCATCAGTGTGAACATCCATGCTGATGACTATGACCGCCGCAGCTATGCTCCGGCAGAAACTCCGATAATGTATTTGCTCGCAATAGTTCGAGATTCACTCCAATGTTTCCCTCTTCTGCCTGAAATACTCGGATACCAGCGCGTTTTAGTTGTTGTAGGGCTCCGCCACCAATACCACCTACTACAACCGCATCAACCTGATAACCGCTAAGTCCAGCCACAGGATCACATGCGCCATGCTCATGAGTCTGGTCTCCGTTGTTGCTCGACGTAACCTCACTGGTCACCATATCCACCATTACAAAAGCTGGAGCAGAACCAAAATGTTCAAAAACTATGCTCTCTAACCCTTGATTTTCAAATACCGGAAAACATGCTTTCATTGTGTACTCCCCATTTTAGTTTAACCTTTAGCAGATTCTCTGCATTCTCTGCTTTTATTAAGCAGAGCAGCAGCTACCCCCTGATCTGTTGGAAGTAACTGCCGTTGGTAGTTTTACAATCCTTTGATAGCTTGAAAAGCGTTCCCTATCTCACTGGCTGTCGACTTCTTTCCAGACTTTCCCGACCAGCCATATCAATGCCATGGGGATTAACACACCTAAAATTCCCCCGCCTCTTTTAATTCCACATAATTTGTATCCCATGATAAGCCTCCCCTTTCATATTTTTGCAACATTCTCTTTCTGCCAGAATCTGTCAACAAGCCACATTACGATGGGCAGTGCTAAACTTAACACTCCACCCACTCCCTTAATTCCAAAGATTTTGACGCTCATGATAAACCTCCTCTCTTTTGATTTTGCACGCTGGTATCTTGGCTGCTGCTGTAGAAGCCTCTGCCGTAAGGACTCTTACTCTGTATAAGAGCATACTGTGTGCCAACATGAATAGAGAAGTAAAACTAGACCTAACACTCTGATATCAGGGAGTATTAGCTATAATTACAGATAAAATAACGAAGGTTTTAGTACTATATATGCTACTGTAGATGGTAGTGGCAGAAGCGCTATTGCTACTGTATGGATGCAGATACATTTAGCACTCGCTTAATTTCAGTCACTAGCTCCCTTGCAATAAGAGGCTTTGATATATAACCATCAAAACCCTCATCAAGAAACCGCTCAGTATCACCGCGCATGACAAACGCTGTCAGGGCGACAACCGCTTGGTGTTTTGTTGTACCCTTCTCTTTTGCGCGGATTTCGTGCAGAGCCTCTTCGCCGTTCATCACCGGCATCTGAATATCCATCAGTACCAGATCGAATGTTTCACGTTCCAGGGCAGCAAGGCACTCTCTACCGTTCTCAACAACGGTGACGTCATGCCCCCACTTATTGAGCAGTAATTCCCCGAATTTGATGTTGACCTGATCGTCTTCTACGAGCAGTATCCGCAGTGGCGGGCCCTCCCATAGAGCAGTCGTTGAGGTGGCGACAGGAGCAGGTAATGTATCCTTGCCGATGGCAAAAGGGAGCGTTACGGTAAAGCAGCTTCCGACACCCGGAGTGCTTTCTACCCGTATGGTGCCGCCCAGGAGTTCTGCCAGACGCAGGCTGATGGTTAATCCGAGTCCAGTCCCACCAAACTTTCTGCTTGTAGAACCATCCTCCTGAGTAAACGGTTTGAAAATGGTATCTATCGACTCAGGTGAAATACCAATCCCGCTATCTCGAACCGCTATCTGTATGAGGACAAAGGCATCGTGCCGCTCCACTATTTGAGTTGACAGTTTCACCCGTCCCTGTGCCGTAAACTTGACGGCATTGCCCAATAGGTTGAGGAGTATCTGTTTGATACGTAACTGGTCTCCCACCAACAGATTAGGGATGTCATCTGATCCATCGATTAAAAACGTAAGTCCCTTGTCGTAAGCAACAAATTTATGCATCAGGACAATGTCTTTAATACATTGCTGCAGACTGAATTCGACCGGCTCTATCGTTATTTTCCCGGCTTCGATCTTGGACAGGTCAAGAATGTCACACAACAGCGACATCAGGTTTTTACCGCACTGTTTGATAGATGTCGTATACTCCCTTTGCTCATCTGTCAGTTCAGTCATCTCCAAAAGTTGGGTCATACCGAGTACGCCGTTCATCGGAGTGCGGATTTCATGGCTCATGTTTGCCAGGAATTGGCTTTTGGCAATATTGGCGGATTCTGCCGTATTGCGCGCAGCAGCCAGTTCAAACTCCAACTGTTTTTGTGCGGTGATGTCGTTGATAAAGCCATGCCAGATAATACTGCCATCGTCACGCCTCTCCGGTCGCGAGTAACCATGCCGCCATTTGACGCCTTGTTTCGGGAGTTTCACACGATAATCGTACTCCCATGGTTGCAATGTACGTGCAGACTCATTGATGGACTCTACAATACCGTCGTAATCATCCGGATGCAGGTGTGCAAATACCTTTGAAGCATCCTCGCGCACTTCCTCTGGTGTAACTTCATAAGTTTCGCGAATTGCGTCGCTGGCATATGGAAAACAGGAACGGCCATCTGGAAACAGTTGGAACTGATAGATAGTGCCCGGTATCTGGTGCGACAGGGTGGCAAGCAGATCATGGCTTTCCTGCAATCGAGTCTGCAGACTCTGCATGGCTTTCATGTCATCATCAATTTTTATGGTCATATTTCTAAACAGATGTACCGCAGCAGCCAGTTCGCCAATTTCATTGTTTGTCGTGATGGAGGGAATTTCTATGTTCAAATCCCTTGCAGAAAGACGCCGAATGGCTAATGTCAGTTTTGCCATCGGGTCTATAATGCGAAAATGCACGAAGAAAAAAATCATGATGATAAGGGCAAAAGAGCCAAAACTGCTAAGAAGCTGAATATAAATTTTCTGTTTGAGATATTTTCTGTGTAATTCCGCGTGCTGCTTTGTCGCTTCAACAATAACGTTATTGAATACGGCAATCTGATCAAGAGCTTTTACGCCCGCCTGCAGAAATTCAGGTTGAGGAATGGGATATGGTCCACCACGCAAAGCGGCCTGATACGTTTTGTCACGATAGGGTACGAAGTCAGTAAAATAACCCTTCTTCAACTCCTTGAGCGCCTCAGGGATCGGAGAGGCTGCCAAATTGTGGCTTAAGGTTTCAAGGTTATTGAAGAGACTATCGTTAATTATTTTGAGCTGTTCTATTTTTTTGCCCTGTTCCGCCGCCAGGGGATCTTGGGACAGCATTGTGCCGGAAAGAATGGAAATTTGAGGTCCGGCGCTGTTACGCAGTGAGAGCGTTGCCTGCTTTAAAGACGAATATCTGGCAATCATGCCGTCAGCATCGCTGATATCACTTGAAATCGTCAGCAGCAGCGCTTCAATCTTCTCAATATAGCGTGTCATCGCGGCAAACCACTGCTTAGGAAGTTGTTCCTCCCGGGCACTTTTGGGTACAGCCATCGCCGCTGCCGTTTGCGCGCGCAACGCATCGACAGTAACTTTGATCTGCAAAATTTCGGATATCTGAGGTGCCACTTTTTCAAAGGCCATAACATTCAATCCGGTAAAGGCACGTAACAAGGCTGTATCAGCATCAGCCCTCCGTTGTGTAATAAACTTCCTGTTATTTTCCATTTTGTCTACCGGACCGGCGTCAGTTAAAACCACATTGACGCGTCCCCGCTCAAACCCCAGATTATCGACAGCCGCATAAAGGTCGTCACCGACATCATTCAGAAGGTGCACGCGGTTTGCCTGTTGATAGAGCGTGTATGATTGGTAGAGTGGAGGCAGAGAAGACAAAAGGTGCAATATGGCAATACCGCATAAGGCAGAATAAAGAATTACCTTTGCGTGAGATGCCCAGCCTGTAAGTCTTTGGATCAGATTGTCATTCATTGCTTGTCTCCAAACGCATATTGCGAAAACTTTCGAGCAATAAACTCATAAAATTACGCATCAAAAAAGCGCGAGGCTCCGTCAAGTGTTTGCCACTCCCCCTCCTCGAAGAGTTTCCGGATAGCTGGTACCGAGTGTCCTCGTCCCTCTTCTGTTTTCTCCTTGATGTCGCGTGGATTGGCACCCACTTCTGCCCAAAGGAGGTTTGCACCACCAAGAATAGGCACGGCTCCTGGCTCGTGGGAACAGTTTCCTTTGACGCTTCGTGGCATGACAAGACGTGTTACTGCCACTATCTGTGCCATCCGCAATTCGGAGATGATGCCTTTTTCAGCCAGTGTTGTTCCCGGAATAGGTATGCGCCTGGCGGCACCGCTGAAGGCCGGGTTAATGGAAGCGGTAAACATGATCATGTTCGCAAGTTCTTCATCGGTGTGCTCGGGACCAATCGGTTCCACGCAGGTCCCAACCGACAGCCCTGCCTTTTGGAATGTTTTGATGCTCTCGATTCTACGGTTCGGATCAATTTTTGTGTCAATACCCTCTCGTAAGCGCAGGGCGTGATATACGCCCTGAAAGCCCGCCTCAACTAGGTTTGTTGCTTTGGCGGCAAATTCATCCCCGACGTTAGCGACCAATATAGTATCTGGCCGAAGATGATTACGAATCTCACGGGAAGTCTCAAAATATTGCCCCATGTCAAAGGTGGCAGTCGCCATGATATAGATGGCATTGGCACCATCCTCCTCAAACTGGCGTGCCTGGACAACTGCGTCAGCAGGTGAAACTGTTGCCGAGGTATGGAAGATATTATTTGCAACGGCAAAAGAGCAGAACATGCAATCACGGGGGCATGGTGCCAGATTTAAGGCCAGTTGAGCGTGAATTTCGGCACTGCTGTTGCTCACATCGTGTGATATCCGGGACGCCTCTGCCATGATGACATAGGTTTCGAGAGCATTTGGCTGAAGTGCCAGCATTGCAGTGATTTCCTCACGAGTAAACATTTCGACATTGCGGGATTTTTTTATAATATCATGCAAATTCATGTGTATCCTTCTCCGTATTATCTTAAATAACAGTAACTTCTATCAACCAGTTGGGAACTGGTCGGTTCGATTTTGCCAAATGGCAATAGTCCTTCTTTTAACCGTATCCGGCTAAAGTCTCCTGACTTACTACGAGGACTCACCAAATTAATGTGAACATCCCTGACCTTGACCTTGACCTTGACCATGACCATGACCATGACCGCCGCAGACGTGATTCGGCAGATATTCATGGAGTGTTCCCGACTTAAACATGTCAATATTTTCGGAAATTGTACCGCCTTTGGCTTTAAACGCCCGTATACCTGCCGAATTCAGTTTTCCCAGTGCTCCACCGCCGATGCCACCGACAATGATAGCATCTACGTGATGGCCGCCAAGACCTGCAACGGGGTCACATGCACCGTGCTGATGCACCTTATCGCAGTTACTTATGGACACAAACTCACTTGTGACCATATCGACAACCACAAACTCCGGAGCTGAACCGAAATGGTTGAAAACCTGACTGGACAGCCCTTGATTTTCTATTACAGGAAAACATACTTTCATTTTGAACCTCCATTTTATATTTCTGCTTCGGTGTCTTTCTTCCACAGTTTTTCAAAAAACAACATCACTGCAATCGGAAAAATAGTACTTAGAATTCCCTCTGGTCTTCTTGTCCCACTGATCCTGGCGCTCATTGCAAGTCTCCTTTCAATCAATAATTTCAACACTCATTGTAGCCCTCTTCATTTCTTTGCATTGTTTGCGGCTCTCTTCTGACGGTTGACGTTTTGCACAACCGGGCATATGAAAGTGCCTGCTATCAAGGCTACCGTTACACCCCTAAAAATCGGATAAAGCGCACACTTTAAGGCAAAACAACACCACCCTAAGCACGATTTAGTTGAAAAACCGTGCTTTTTTCTTGCCTTTCTTACGTGTACGTATTAATATTATACGTACATTTTAAAGGGAGGTTTATTCATGCCTAAGCCAATAACAGGAAAAACTCACGTCGGGGAACGGCATGA
>CAIMXI010000009.1 GCA_903845365.1 uncultured Geobacteraceae bacterium
CAGTATTCATTGTTGCCCTTTTCGTGAAATTTGAAGAGCTGAGCACTCCTACTCTTCTCATCGGCACCGGTGTGATGGTTGTTACCATCGCATATCTGTGTGTAAAGGCAATTATGGAGCGAGGTTATTTGAGAAGACGGTATCTGGATTGGCGAAGACGGTTACTTGGCAGGTCTGAATGGTGACATAATATTTACGGTATTTTAATCTATGTACATGGAAAGGAGAACATCATGCTGAGTTTTGTAAAGCCAGGCCAATTCAAGGCGAACAACTGGGATGATCCGGAATATGTTCGTAAACAGTTTGAACGGTCAGTAACGGAAATGAAAAAGATCAAGTTCATCGGTCCTGACGGATGGAATCTCACGAAGGCCGACCGCTGGGCTAAAGTCAACGGCGATAAGCGCCTTGAATATCGGCTCGGCTGTGCTGAACGAGCAGAACAGCAGATGTTGAAGCACGGTCTGATCCAACCGCTTGCCGAGCCGTTGCACTTCACGGTGATCGACGATGACTACAAGAAGTTCAGTAATCTGGTCGTGGCGAGTGACACCGCTCTGAAGGAGACGATACTCACTCAGCCTGTGCCTAAGCCCAGATATGCTGATGAAAATATTGCTGCTCTCGGTATCAATGATCGCGCACAGAGAGCTGCAGATTATAAACAAGCCATAACTGCCGACTGGGAAACCGCGCTTGGCGGGCTACTAAAACAGGGGCTTATGGATGAGCATGGCTGGATCGTTTCTGATGAATTACAGCGCCATGAACTTGCAAAAAATAATCCTGAAGTTGCAAAGGCGCTGGAGACCTATGCCGTCGCTGAAAATTTGATGCAGACGAACAATATGTTTGACGAGTACAACCCGGTCAACCCTGCATTTTCGTCTATGAAGAGGGAAGAAGTGAAGCAGTCAGCAGATGTTGACAGACTTATCGATTCATTACAGGCTGAAGCCCCTATGGCCGCAATGCTTCTCAAATTCTTCGTAGAATTCATGCGAGGATTCAATGAAGGGAGTGCTAAACGGAAAGCTGCTGTGGAATATAATGAACGTATTGAGCGACTGAACGCTCTTGCGTCGCCTACCATCAACCTTACCTCCGTCATAGTAGACAAGCCGGTAAATGAAGTACTTCAGCTTGGAACTGAGCCTGTTTTAGAAAATCAGCAATTGCAAATCGACTATAAGGCCACTGATGCTCAGGCGGTGATAGCTCAGGGGCTGGAAAGGATTGCTGAAATTCTTCGCAATGATCCGACTGAAAACATGGACGCTAAACTGACGCAAGTTTACGGAGTTCAATGTTCCATGCTGAAATCATTGGCTTCTATCTCCGGTGAAAGCGAGGAATATGCTATAACTGGTACAGAACTTTCCGGTGAATTCGGCGATGCGATGGCTGAGTTTAACTCTGTGGATGCAAAAACTATGGATGATCGTCTGACAGTATTGAAAATTATGTTCAGCGCTACGAAGTCCCCGGAAGAGAAAATATCCGAACTCAAGGGCTTAACTGAAAAACTCAAACTGAGCAAAGCTACGGTTGGTACGGTTGAAGTTGGCGTTGAAACTGCTAAAGCAGAAGCATTGTATACCGGACTTGCAACTGGCGAAGATGTTGACAATGCGCTTGAAATGCTTCAGGCACGGAAGGCTGCTGGAGTTGGGATGACTGAAATCAGCAGATCACTGTCAAAGTGATTTGCGCGATTCACAATTTAAAAATGAAACAAGAGGGTGCAATGAATAGATATTACGCCCGAGCA
>CAIMXI010000010.1 GCA_903845365.1 uncultured Geobacteraceae bacterium
CGATAGAATCAGCGGCGGCATGACTCCGGCCTGTGCCAAGGCCTGCCCGACTGAAACGCTGAAATACGGCAAGCGGAGTGAATTAATTGCAAAAGCTGCAGCCGCTAAAAAGACACTCTATGGGGTGGATGATCTGATGGGGCTCGGAGTGGTCTACGCACTGGAAGGACCACCTGAACAGTACGGACTACCCGCCAAACCAAGTATTCCGCTCTCCATTTTCCTCTGGAAGGACGTGATCAAACCACTAGGCATTCTCGGCTTCTGGGGCAGCATCGGTGCTATGCTGCTGCATTACGTGACGATCGGTCCGAAAAAAATTGATGATGATCTTGATGTCAGGGGAGACGGCCATGAGTGATTATATCGAGCGTTTTAGAACCAGCGAAAGAGTATTGCACTGGATCGTTACTGCCAGTTTTTTTACCCTGCTCCTGACCGGACTCGGTTTGTATTCCCGCTTGTTTCAAGGTTATTTCGGTCTGTTCGGTGGAGGGATGAATGCTATTCTGATCCATAAAATTTCAGGAGTTATATTTTTCTTCAGTTCAATTTATATGTTTCTTAACCATAAAAAGGATATTTCCACGTTTGATCAGGATGACAAATTGTGGATTGATAAAAGCGGCGGCTACCTCTCTAGGGATGCCAGCCATTTCAATATCGGCAAATATAATCCGGGACAAAAACTATTTGCTCTCTGTATTGCGGTAGCTACAGCGGTTCTTGGGGTTACCGGGATAATTGCCTGGCTGCCGCTCTACTTCCCACGCTTTATCGTTCAGGTCTCCCTGATGACGCATAGTCTGGTTTTTATCGGTTCGATCATGTTCGTCATCGTCCATGTCTATCTGGCGACCATCGGCAATCCGGGCACCATTGAGGCTATGCTCTATGGCGACGTCAAGCGGATCTGGGCGAAAAAACATCATCCCAAGTGGTACAAGGAAACAACCGGCGAAAAGCAGTGATACGTTTGATCGCATTTCGTCATGCGCCGAAGGCGGCCTACCGGTCGCCTTTTGTTCACAAAATATTTTTTGGAGGGGAGCTGCCTGATGCTTGGTGCAAAAAAGATAACGCTCACTATGCTGTTTGTCGCGGTATTCAGCTTTTATGCTGTTATCAGTACGCATGCGGCCAGCCCACCTTCACAAACGGTACTCAATCCGGCAGCGCCAAAAAAATCCCTATATCCCAGAATTGTCATCTATACGGTTGCCTGGTGTCCGCACTGCCGTGAGCTGAAGGAGTATCTGACTACCCGTAACATCCCGTTTATAAACAGAGACGTCGAGCTTGAAGCTGCGGCTATGGATGATCTGATGCAAAAATACAAAACCTATAGTGTACCTGTTGTGGTCATCGGCAATGACCTGGAAATTCTCAAGGGCTTCACCAGCGAACAGTTTGAAAAAGCGGTTGTCAAGGTGAACGCTGCCGGTCGGTAGCAACTGTTTGGTAGTACGGAGGTCTCCCTTGAATTTTTCAATGACATTACCAGCAGTTCGGGCGCTCTGCCTGATACTGTTGCTCACGCTCTGCTCTGTACCATGCTGTGCCGCCGAATCTGTTGCGGTTGTCCGCAGCGGCAGCGCCAAAGTGGGAGAACCTGCCCCGTCATTTACGGTCGAGGCCGTTGCAGGCGCGGCAATAAAGAGTGTCAGCCTTGAGGATTACCGTGGCAAATGGCTGGTGCTTTTTTTCTATCCGGCGGATTTTTCTTTTATCTGCCCGACCGAAATCACCGGTTTTAACAAGGAACTGGAGCGGTTTAAAAAACTGGACGCTGAGGTTCTTGGAGGATCAGTAGACAGCAAGTATGCTCACCTGGCCTGGATCAAACGGGGTGACCTGGGTGAACTGAAATACCCGCTGTTTTCAGATATGAAAAAAGAAATGGCTGAACGGTACGGAATACTCGACGCAAAGGAAGGTGTCGCCCTGCGGGGCCTTTTCATTATTGATCCCAATGGGGTTGTTCAGTATCAGGTTGTTCATAATCTTTCCATCGGTCGGAGTGTCGAAGAGGTGCTGAGGGTTTTGGAAGGGCTGCAGACTGCAAATCTCTGTCCCCTGAATTGGAAGCCGGGCCAGAAAACTCTGAACAGATAACATACAGAATCTAACTGCGCGAGAGGGACCACAATGTCTTCTATGGAACAAAAAATCAACGCACTGCATCGTGCAGTTCAAACATCTCCGGAATACGCAGATATTGTACCCCTGTTTGTTGGGATTTATGATTTCCTTCACGGTCGGGAGAACCAGACCGGCATTGCAGTTGACCTGCCAAATGGCTATCCGGCGGAGAAGAGCGAAAAAGGCATCCCGCTACTGACCTTTTCCGATCTAAAGGTAGACCGGGAGCAGGCGGTTGCCTTTCTGCACGGGATTATTGAGGTGCTCATCCAGAAAGGTCAGGATAACGCTGAATACCTCCGGCATATCGGCAGCGCTCTGCAGGAAGGAACTATTGAGCCGTCCGTTTTATATGCGGCAATTCTGGAACGTCATCGCGCACCGATAAACGAGGTTGCCGATATGCTCGCTGTTCCTGCTCCGCTTGTGGAGTATATTTTTGAGATTCCGCTTAAAACGGGTCTCGAAAATTTTTCAACGAGGTGCGAAGCTGCAAGTTTTGCCGGGTGGCAGGAAAAATTCTGTCCGATCTGCGGTTCCAGGGCCGGAATGGCTGAATTATCGGGTGAAGAAGGGCGACGCTCGCTTGCATGCTCCACCTGTTCATTCAGTTGGCCGTTCAAGCGCTTGACCTGCCCTTTTTGCGGCTGCGAGGATCCCGAAAAACTATCCTACTTTACCGCCGGGGAAGGTGCCACAAGGGTTGATACCTGCACTGCCTGCAGTCGCTATATCAAAACACGGGATTCACGAAAATCGGACAGTGACATACCATTAGAGGTTGAGGATCTGCTGACGATACATCTTGATCTGTTGGCGGCAAAGGAAGGCTTCGAGCGCGGTAAATAATTACTTGAGCGGTGCTGTGAGCTATGAATATTGTCTCTACAAAACTCATCCAAAACGTAACAGCTGTTATTCTGGCTGGAGGCCCCTCTTCCCGAATGAAGAGCAACAAGGCTCTGCTGCCATACCGTGGTGGGCGCTTCATTGACGCCATTTACCGGCTTTTACGTTCAATATTCGCCGACGTTATCCTGGTCACTAATAATCCGGAGCAGTACGAGTTTCTGCCATGCAACAAGGTTCCCGACATCTACATTGGGATGGGGGTATTGGCAGGAATTCATTCCGGCTTGTACCACAGCAACAATCCTGCCATTTTTGCCGTTGCCTGCGATATGCCCTATCTGAAGGAGGGTCTGATAAGATATATGGCTTCTCGTGCCGATGTCGGCGGTGTTCTTATCCCTGAGAGCCCCAGCGGTCTTGAGCCGCTCCATGCATGCTATGGCAAGGAATGCCTTGCCGCCATAGAGACAGCCCTGCTGAGCGGCCAGAAGAGAATTGTTTCCTTTTTTGATCACACGGCTGTAAGAAAGATACATGCTGAACAGATAGCCTACTTCGACCCCGCATTTACCTCATTCATAAATATCAACACACCTGACGATTACTACGGTATGCGTAACAGAGAACAGCATATCCGCGATAACGCGCCCTTCGAAGAATTTTCTATAAAAGCTGCATTCTGACCACTGTTATCACTCTACGGAAAGGAGAAAAACACCTTATCCGGAATAAAGTGGTCTGCTGCGCTTCACTTGTTTCCGTTTTTTTCTTTGCCTCGCAGACTACATTCCAGTAGTATAGCGCGGTTACATAACACTCTATTTTACGGATGCCTATACAAATATGGAAGAGCCCAAAAAAGATAAGATGACCAAAGAGTTGCAAGGGATGGCGCTCGGAACCGTCGGCGTCTTCATTCTCCTCGCGTTTATAACCTACAATTCCGGCGATGTCTCCTGGAACAGCTATTCTAACGAGGAAAGCGTCAAAAATCTCGGGGGACGCCTGGGCGCACAGATTTCAGATCTGTTTTTTATCAGCTTCGGCCTCGCCTCATATCTGATCCCGCTGACGCTGCTCTATATGGCGTATACCCTCTTCCGCTTTAAAGAGATTCGCCTCCGCTCGTACAAACTGGCGGCAGCGTTTGGTCTGCTCTTCTCTCTGGCGACCCTTTTTGCATTCTTCCGCGACAAGACTCTTTTTTTGGGTCAGCAGGTGGCCACCGGTGGAGCGTTCGGCGTGATGGTGTCCCGGGCTCTTAAAGAGACTATCGGTGTTACGGGAGCCCTGCTTCTTTTGCTGCCGCTCCTTGCGGCATCGATCATGATCCTTTCCAAATTCTCCTTTATTCTTTTTGCCGGGTGGTGGCTGGAGAACTTTAAACATAAATGGGCGGCATGGCAGGAACGCCGTAATCATGACCAAGCCGTAAAAGAGAAGGAAAAAGCCAAAAACGAGGGTATAACTATTCCTACCGCCGGACCGGTCATCAAGCCTATGACACTACCGCCAATTCTAACCAACCTCATAAAGAAGGAAAAAGACAAAAAGAAGGAGGCCGCCAAGACGGCCGCCGTTCAGGAAACATTTGAGTTCATCAAAGCCGAAGGCGATTTTCACACCCCACCCTTCTCGCTGCTCGACGTCCCTCCTACCTCAGAAAAAACACTTGACCGTGATACTCTCACCATGAATGCGCGGCTGCTGGAGAAGAAACTTAAAGATTATAACATCGACGGTGAAGTGGTTGAAATATGTCCCGGCCCTGTCATCACCATGTATGAATTTTCACCAGCCCCCGGCATAAAAATCAGTCGTATTGCCGGCCTTACCGATGACCTGACCATGGCTCTGCAGGCCATGTCGATCCGCATCGTGGCTCCAATCCCTGGCAAGGGAGTGGTCGGTATCGAGGTTCCAAACCGTGACCGTGATATGGTCTATCTGCGGGAAATTTTTAACTGTGAACATTTCTCCCATAGCAAGATGAAGCTGCCGCTGGCTCTGGGCAAAGATATCGCGGGGCTTCCGGTAGTAACGGATCTGGCGAAAGCCCCGCATCTGCTGGTGGCCGGCTCAACCGGCTCCGGCAAGTCGGTATCGATCAATACAATGATTCTCTCGCTGCTTTACACCTCTACTCCCAAAGATGTGCGCATGATAATGGTTGACCCGAAAATGTTGGAATTCTCCATGTACGAAGGGATTCCGCACCTGCTGCTGCCGGTCGTAACTGAGCCCAAGAAGGCGTCGCTGGCTCTTAAATGGGCGGTAAACGAAATGGAACGTCGCTATGCGCTGTTGTCTGACAAAGGTGTGCGTAATATCGAATCGTACAACAAAAAACTGGCCGCCGAGCTCCTCGAACTGGAAGAGCATGGTTCGATATCGGAAGCCGAAATTATTGAAGATCTTGAAGAACTCCGCGAAGGGGGAGTCGCCGATATCGAACCAATCCCGTTTGTCGTAGATGACGAAGACGCTCTTGAGCACAGCCACCTCCCCTATATTGTCGTCATCGTAGACGAGCTGGCCGACCTGATGATGGTTGCAGGACGCGAAGTTGAGGAGCATATCGCCCGTCTGGCTCAGAAGGCGCGTGCTTCAGGCATTCACCTGATTCTTGCGACTCAGCGCCCATCGGTTGACGTCATCACCGGCTTGATTAAGGCCAACCTGCCGTCCCGCATTTCGTTTCAGGTTACATCGAAAGTAGATTCACGCACAATTCTGGATACCAATGGTGCTGAAAGCCTGCTTGGTAATGGCGATATGCTTTATATGCCTCCAGGAAGTTCGCGCCTGCAGCGTATCCATGGTGCGTTCGTTTCTGATGCCGAAGTTCAGCGGGTGGTGGATTTCCTCAAGAGGCAGGGGAAGCCGGTCTATGAAAAGTCTATTTTGGAGATGAGGGATGGCGATGAAAAGGGGAGCGACGAGGAGGAGGTGCAGGATGAACGGTGGGAGGATGCGCTCAGGCTGGTTGCAGAAACCAGGCAGGCGAGTATCTCAATGATACAGCGTCGTCTCCGCATCGGCTATAATCGCGCCGCCCGCATTGTCGAAATGATGGAGAGCGAGGGGATGATCGCCCATAGTGACGGCACCAGCAAGCCGCGCGAGATTTATATGGATGTCATTAATGCCTATCTGAATTCGCAGTTTACGAGGTAAGTCTTGCCCTTTGGTAATACAGAACCTTTTATTACGGCAATCGAGAAAGGTGCTGTTGAGTGGCACCGTCATGCGTTGGAACGCATGCTCGAACGAGGTGTTGCCAGGCGTGATGTTATGGATGTGCTTCTTACTGGAGAGGTAATTGAAGAGTACCCGACGGATTATCCATATCCAAGTGTTCTTATGCTTGGCAAACCTCATGATATTCCACTTCATGTAGTTGTCGCATTTGATAGAAAGCTGGAAATGATCTTTATAATAACGGCATATCGCCCCGATGTATTGCACTTTCTGGATGACTACAAAACCAGGAGAAACATAATATGACTATCGATAAAAACGGTAATTGTCCTCTATGCAATGGCCACAAAAAGGCCGGACATGTTCTCTTTTCAGTAGATATGGGATTCGGCGTAGTAGTTGTTCGTCATGTGCCGGCCACTGTTTGCGACCAATGTGGTGCAGAATGGTTTTCCGATTTCGTTGCAGCCAAGCTTGAAAGTATTGTTACGGAAGCCCGTGCCAAGAAAGCACTTGTAGAGGTAACATCGCTGGACGATCTGCCATTGGCTGCCTGAATTTGCAGTTTACGAGGTGAAAAAATGAACTCTATAAAAGCCGCCGCTATTCAGTTTAATGTCAAACAGGGAGATGTTGATGCAAATCTGGCTTACGTCCGCAAGGCGCTTGTCCGCGTTGCCGCAGAGGGGGCAAATCTGGCTCTGCTGCCGGAAATGTGGTCAAGCGGTTTTTCATACAATAATCTGAATGAACTGGCTCTCCGTACTCAGGGAATCGTCGATGAACTTCTGGAGTTGTCAGACAGACACAAACTGGTGATCATCGGCAGCATGCCTGAACCGAACGGCGACAAGGTTTTTAATACGCAGTATCTGGTCGACAATGGCGCTCTGGCCGGGGTCTATCGCAAGATGCACCTCTTTTCGCTTCTTGGCGAGGAACGAGCGTTTTCCGGCGGCGATTCATGGCTTTGCGCCGAAACGTCGCTTGGCAAGATTGGAGTCATAATATGTTACGATCTCCGTTTTCCGGAACTTTCGAGGCGTTTGGCAATCGAAGGAGCCCAGGTGATCTGCGTCTCGGCGCAGTGGCCTAAGCCTCGGCAGGAGCATTGGCGTACGCTGCTGCGCGCACGCGCGATGGAAAACCAGCTCTTTATCGTCGCCTGCAACGCCTGCGGCATCATAGGCAAACTCGATTTCTTCGGCATGAGCATGATTATTGATGCGAAAGGGGAACTGCTGGCCGAGGCGGGAGAGTGTGAGGGGGAAATTGCCGCTCCACTCGATATGCAGGCAATGGCTGACTGGCGAACTCAGATTCCCTGTTTCAAAGACCGTAAACCGGACTGTTATTGAGGCTATTTCCAACAAAAAAATGACATGATTACTGCTTGCCCCAAAGGAGGTCGTCTGCATGGCTCATCAACACACAACCAGCAGTTACATGGAGCACGGCCTCTGCCTCAACTGGGAAAAACCGCTCGTATTTCTTCACGTAGGTTCCGACATCTTAACAGCCATCTCCTACTACTCGATCCCGATAGCCATGTTCTACTTTGCATATCGGCGACAGGACCTCCCCTTCTTCAAAATATTTATCATGTTTGCAGTGTTCATACTTTCATGTGGCACCACTCACCTGTTTGCCGCCTATACCATTTACCGGCCTGAATACTGGATAGAAGGGTATATCAAGGCTTTTACCGCATTAGTTTCCGTAGCGACGGCGGTGATTTTCATCCCGCGCCTGCCGGAAGCACTTGCTTTTCCCAGCCTGGCCAACTCTATGAAGGAAATCACGCGTCTCAATACAGAACTCAAACAGAAAAACATAGAACTTCAGATGGCCAACCATTCGATAGAAAAACTTTTTGATCCGGTATACTGGATTTCTACTGATGGCAAGATTCTGCGGGTGAATGAAGCCGTATGTACGTCACTCGGATACAGCAGGGAAGAGATGCAAAAGATGTCAGTGCCGGATTTTGATCCTCATTTTCCTGCCGACAATTGGCCCAATCATTGGGAGGTACTAAAAAAAGCCGGCTCGATGAGATTTGAGACGCAGCACAGGTGTAAGGACGGCTCTCTTCAAGATGTGGAGGTAGTTGCGAACTACATCAGTTATGAGGGTGAGGAGTTCATCTGTTCCATCATCCGTAACATATCGGAACGGAAACAGCTTGAACTGGTCAAGGAGCGTAGAATGCTATCCCTCACCAGTCCTCTGGAGGAGATCGGCGATGTGCAGTTTACCGATCTGTTCGATCTTGAGGAGATCCAACTCATTCAGGATGCATTCGCCAGCGCTACCGGAGTAGCTTCGATCATCACTAACACTGAAGGCATGCCGATCACCAAACCAAGTAACTTCTGTGATCTCTGCATGAACATTATCAGGAAAACAGAGAAGGGGTTTGAGAACTGCTGCCGTTCTGATGCCATGCTTGGTAAACTCAATCCTGTTGGACCCATCATGCAGCCATGCATGAGCGGGGGGTTGTGGGATGGGGGAACCAGTATCAAGGTCGGTAACCGGCATATAGCCAACTGGCTGATCGGTCAGGTGCTGGATGAATCATGCGATATGGAGTCCATGAAGGCATACGCCAGAGAGATTGGTGCAGATGAAGAGGCATATAATGATGCTTTGCAAAAGGTTAAGCGGATGTCAGTGGAGCAGTTCAAGGAGGTCTGTAACGCACTGTTCCTTATCGCCGGGCAACTCTCCAACATGGCACTGCAGAACATTCAACAGGCAAGGCACATAACAGAAAAACAAAAGGCTTCGCAAGAGCGGGAGCTGCTTATTAATCAGTTGCAGGAGAAAACCTCGGAGTTGGAACGTTTCATCTACACGGTTTCCCACGATCTAAAGAGTCCGTTGATTACCATCTCCGGCTTTCTAGGTTTCCTCAAGGAAGATTTCAGAAATAACGACGAAGCAGAGTTCAATTCGACCATCTCACGAATTTCCCTTGCTTCGGAACGTATGAAGCAACTGTTGGATGAACTGCTGGAACTCTCTCGTATCGGCAGAAAAACCAACCCGTCAGAGAAGGTCAATCTGAACGCTCTGGTGCATGAGGTGATTGATGTCATTTCCGGGCGTATTCAGGAATTCGCTGCTGTTGTAGAAGTAGATCCCGACCTGCCTGAGGTAATGGTAGACCGTCGCCGGATCCTCCAGGTCTATGAAAACCTGATTGACAACGCCGTTAAGTTCTCATCCGGCCAAGCGACACCACCACATATAATCGTCGGTGTCAGAAGGAACGAGAAAGAGCTACTGCTGTTTGTTGCAGATAACGGCATCGGCATTGAGACGCATTATTCCGGTAAAATATTTGAACTGTTTGAGAAACTTGATCCCCGCAGCAGCGGCACCGGTGTTGGCCTGGCCATAGTTAAGCGGGTAATTGAGGTGCATGGCGGCAGAATATGGGTTGAATCAGCAGGGATTGGCTGCGGCACAACTTTCTGCTTTACACTACCGTTGGTTGATATATGATGCCATCGCTTTTCTGCATAACGATGTATTAAAGCAAGAGGGGGAGCAGATGACTACTGGAAATCCTGTCAAGATACTGTTGATTGAAGACAATCCCGATCATGCGGCGCTGGTTATCAAGGGATTGCGTTCCAATAATGTGGCAAACAGCCTGGTACACCTGGAAGATGGCGAATCTGCACTGGACTATGTGCTCCAACGCGGCAGATATGCTGATCCATCAACATCCCCAAGACCCGACCTGATACTGCTGGATTTGCGTCTTCCCCGTGTCGATGGCCTGGAGGTTTTAAGGATTCTCAAGAGTAACGAAGATACCATGCGTATCCCGGTGGTTGTACTGACAACCTCCGATGCCGAATTGGATGTAGCCAAGGCGTATGACTATCACGCAAACAGTTATATGGTAAAACCGGTAAGCTTTGAACATTTCATGGAGCTGATGAAAACCCTCGGCTGCTACTGGGTCGTGTTCAACAAGTGTGCGGAGTGACTTAATGTTAGAGGACGCCAGCTCCGATATCCTTCTTATTGAAGACAGTGATGATCATGCAGAACTGGTCAGACGTGCTTTTGCCCGTTCACGTGACAACTTCAATCTGATCAGAGCCGCTTCCTGTAAAGAGGCAACTGAGGTTCTAAAGGATATTCTCCCGATTGTGATCATAACTGATTATCTTCTGCCGGATGGCAACGGACTGAACTTTTATAAGCATCAATTGAAGTCCAATTATCCCGATGTGCCCGTTTTATTGCTGACCAGTCAGGGTGATGAGCTTGTTGCTGTGGATGCATTGAAATCAGGCATGACCGACTATCTGGTCAAATCGGATCAGGTACTTATTTCTCTTCCTGATCTTTGTCGGGTAATAATCAGAGAAACCGACCAAAAACTTGAGAACAGAAAATATCTTGAGGCCCTGCGAAAAAGTGAGGCGCGGTACCGTGATATTCTTCATGCGGCAACCGACGGTTTTTGGCTGGCGGACATAGATAATCGTCTCATGGAGGTCAATGAGTCATACTGCCATATGAGCGGCTATAGCGAGCAAGAACTTCTCGCTATGACTATTGCTGACCTGGAAGCAAATATGACATCCGACGATGTTATAAGACAGACTGAGCAGATAATTGCCCAAGGTGATGCCCGCTTTACATCCAGACACCGTCGCAGAGATGGGACAGTATTTGATGTCGAAGTCAGCGTAAAATACCAGCGAATTGATGATGGAAAGATGGTGGTTTTTATTCGGGATATCACCGAACGCAGACAAGCCGAAGAAGAGAGAGAGCTGCTCGAACAGCAGTTCCAGCACGCCCAGAAGCTGGAAAGTCTGGGTGTACTCTCAGGCGGCATCGCCCACGACTTCAACAACATCCTTGCTGCCATCATAGGGTATTGCGGCCTGACCAGAATTAATTATGAGTCGGCAGAGAGGAATATCCCTGAAATAGAAAAAGCTGCCGAACGTGCCGCCGATCTCTGCCGCCAGATGCTGGCATATGCCGGCAAAGCCCATCTTACCAGGACCAGGATCGATATGGGGTCGATGGTGGACGACATTGTGAATATGCTGAAATCTACCCTGCCCCGGAATACCGTGATTAATACCGATCTTTCAGCGGAAATTCCCCTTATAGAAGGTGATGCAAGCCAACTCAGGCAGGTAGTCATGAACCTGATTATCAATGCGTCGGAGGCTATCGGTACAGATCAGGGTTCTGTGGATGTATCACTTTCCAGGATTGTGGTTATAGCTGGTAGAGAATATGAAGATTACCACGGGAAAGTTATCCCGCCTGGCGAATACGTCTGCTTGGAAGTGACAGACAATGGCTGCGGCATGGATGAAGCAACAAAATGGAGGATCTTCGAACCATTCTACACTACCAAATTTACCGGTAGAGGACTTGGAATGTCGGCGGTACTCGGCATCATCAAATCGCATGCTGGCGCACTGCAGCTCTTCAGCCAGCCGGGTCTTGGCTCAACCTTCAAAGTATATCTCCCTGTTCCGGCAAGTGGCACTGACGCAAACGAAATCCTGACCGCATCCGAACCAGCAACCAATTGGCAGGGAAGCGGTACAATACTGCTCGCAGAGGATGAAGAGCCGATTCGCGACATTGCAAAAACTTTTCTTGAAATGTTCGGATTCACTGTTCTGGAAGCCGTGAACGGCAAGGAAGCGCTGGAGATTTACAAAAAGAGTGCCGCAGAGATCACTCTCGTAGTGACCGATATGGGTATGCCAGTAATGGACGGTGGTCAGTTGTTCAATGAGCTGAAAAAACTCAATCCGGAACTGCCGATAATTGTCTCGAGCGGTTATGGTGATGTTGAAGTCGTTGCACGGATAGGGAGTGACAATATAGCCGGGCTTATCAGCAAACCGTACAATCCCGACCAGTTACGGGAAGTTTTGAAGAGCGTAGTGAAGGGAACAGAATTCTCGCAACCACATTTATCTCAAAATTACTCCTCAAATAGTTAATCTGCACTTCATTCAACCTGGAAACCTGAAAAAGAAATCTATGAAAAAGTCACGTATAGCCGCCATCGATATAGGTACCAACTCCATCCGCTGTATCATTGCTGAAGCCTCGCAGGATGGCAAGTTCAAAATACTGGATGATGAGAAGGCTACCGTGCGTCTCGGGGAGCGATTGTCAACTACCGGAATTATCTCTGACGAGGCTTCGAATCGTGCTATCGAAGCCATGAAGCGTTTTCAAAAACTTATAACCGGCCTGAATGTCGAAGCGGTTGAGGCGGTTGCCACCAGCGCCGTCAGATCAGCAAATAACGGTAAAGAGCTTATCACAATACTCTCACTTGAGCTCGGACATGAAATCAGAGTCATTTCCGGAGAGGAAGAAGCCGAGTTGACGGCTACCTCCGGCCTGGCCAACTTTGACATGTACGGTAAACGCTATGCCATGGTTG
This sequence comes from uncultured Geobacteraceae bacterium, assembly GCA_903845365.1. Lineage (GTDB taxonomy): Bacteria > Desulfobacterota > Desulfuromonadia > Geobacterales > Pseudopelobacteraceae > JACRCG01. The sequence goes on from CAIMXI010000010.1 coordinate 12,656, forward strand.
ATATCGGCGGAGGGAGTGTCGAAATTGTTACCGCGTATGGCAACCATGTAGAAAATTTTTATTCCATTGACCTCGGCGCGCTTGTCATGACCGATCGCTATTTAACGAGCGACCCGATAGCAGAGAATGAACTGAGAAAGCTCCGGAGCTATATCCGGGGAAGCCTCAAGCGCACTTTTGACGGTAAGAAAATTTTCGTTGACTCATTGATCGGGTCGGGTGGAACCCTGACAACTTTAGGTTGCATGGCCATGCAGATGCGCAAGGAGAACTATGTGTCCATACATGGCTCCGAGGTACTCCATGCAGAAGTTGTTCATCTGTTGGCGATGCTGATTCACAGGGATCTGAAAGGACGCTGTAGCGTTCCGGGGCTCAATCAGGATCGAGCCGACATCATCGTGGCCGGCCTGGTTGTAATTGATGAACTGATGCGCTTTTTCGACGCAAATCGTGTGCTGATCAACGAGCGGGGACTCCGCGAAGGTCTTCTCATCAAGGCAATGAAACGTCTTGGAGTTGCTGCCGGAAGTAGTGCCCCCCCTACGTGGAGGGGTGCCGTCACGGAGTTTGCACTCTCCTGCCACGTTGACATACAGCATGCTACACACGTAACCGGCATGGCTCTGTCGATTTTTGATGCTCTAACGCAGCCATTCGGCTTTAAGCCGATAGAGAAGAAACTGCTTGAGGCTGCGGCAGCTCTCCACGACAGCGGTTATCTTATCAGTTACAGCAGCCATCACAAACATTCGTATCACCTCATCCGACACGCCGAACTCTTTGGCTTCTCGCCACGCGAACGAGAGCTGATAGCACAGATCGCACGTTACCATCGCAAGTCGCTCCCGAAACGTAAACATGAAGCCTTCCAGAGCCTGAAGGAAAAGGATCAGTTGGCAGTTGCCCGCCTTGGCGGTATTCTGCGCCTGGCCGATGGCCTGGATCGCCGGAGGAGTGGTTTGATTAAGAGTGTTTCCTGCATCTCTGATGACACAACCGTAACGATCAACCTGAATGCAACAGAAGACGTTTCAGTTGAGATATTCGGTGCCAACTCTAAGAAGGATCTGTTTGAAAAAGCTTTTGGCTGTACGGTTCTGTTTACTACTTCCTGAACGGTCTCGGCACGTCCAGCTTTTGTATATTTCAGTCAAACTGTAACAATCAATTTACCCAGATGTAACACCATCCCTCTTCTATACAAGCTGTTCATCCATTATTTTCGATCAAAGTATCAGATGATTTTTTACCATCCGGGTGCTATAGTCCGACGCATGAAAATCTGACTTTAAATACGGGGCACTTACCATGAGACAGCAAACGATTTATCTTATAGGAGCCGGTTTTACCGGGTGGGATGGTTTTCCGGCCAAAGCGTTGGAGATCATTGACTCGGCAGACATTTTGATCGGCCATCATCGCCACCTGGAAATATTCCCCAATTTTTCAGGCATAAAAAAAGAGCTCGGCGATCTTTCCGAACTCATCGATTTTCTGAAGAAAACGGAGCAACGCGTGGTGTTGCTCGCCTCTGGCGATCCGACCTTTTTTGGGATTTCCCGATTTCTGCTACGCAATCTTCCTAAAGAGCGTATCGAAATCTTTCCCAACGTCACCAGCATGCAGTACGCATTCGCCAGAATTAAAGAGCCGTGGGACGATGGCATTTTCGTTTCGGTTCATGGCAGAGGCATGCATCAAGCTATAGATAAAATAATCTCCGCCGAAAAAGCCTGTGTTCTGACCGACAAAACCAATACACCGGCAGCAATCGCCACGGAACTGATCGAACGTGGTGCAGAGGGGTATGAAGCGTGGCTCTGCGAAAATCTGGGAATGCCTACAGAGGCGTTCACCAAGACGACCGTGCGCGGCCTGCTGAATATTGCTGCATCTGAACTGAACATCCTGATTCTGATTCGCACATATGAGCCAAACCTAGTTCACTATCCTCTGATCGGCATCGATGACGATGAGTTTCACACTTCAAAAAAATTGATTACCAAGCAGGAAGTTCGCGCAGTCACCCTCGCGAAGCTCCAACTGCAGGATGACCTCGTTTTGTGGGATATCGGTGCCGGAAGCTGTTCGGTTTCAATCGAGGCCTCCAATCTGATGCCGGACGGCCGGATTTTTGCCGTGGAAAAAAATCCGCAATGTATCGGCTTTATCAACCAGAACCTGAAAAAATTCTGTGCGCGTAATATAAACCTGGTAGAAGCATTTGCGCCTGATGGTCTGGATGATCTGCCTGATCCGGATCGGGTTTTCATCGGCGGGGCGGGCGGCAAGCTTGACGAGATCATCGACATTGTGTCACAACGCCTGCGACCCGATGGCGTTGTCGTGATCAATGCCATCACTCTTGATACCCTGACAAGAGCGGTTGAATTTCTTGAAGATCATGGCTTCACGGTTGAAGCATCCTGCATTAATGTCGCTAAAACCCGCAACCTTACGGAATACAAGATGTTTGAAGCCCAGAATCCGGTATATGTCATTTCCGCCCGGAAGATTGGCGAATAATGGCAACTGTTTATGCAGTCGGTGTCGGCCCGGGTGACCCGGAGCTGTTGACCCGTAAGGCTGAGCGGATCCTGCGGAGTGTTGATGTCATCCTCGCTCCGGTGTCAAATCCATCGGAGGCGAGTGTAGCACTTGGTACGATCCGAGAATTTATTGACGCTGAGCGTCAGGAGATAATTGTTCACCAGTTTCCGATGACTTCTGACAAGGCTAGATTGGTCCCGGCCTGGCAGGAAGCGGCCTCGTTGATCGCCGCTCACGCGAAAGCGGGACGATCCGTCGCCTTCATAACCATCGGCGACCCGCTCTTCTATTCAACGTTTATATATCTGCTGCGAATTCTGCGTGAGCAGTGGCCGCACCTGCCGATCGAGATAATCCCCGGTATATCAAGCATTAACGCTGCCGCATCGGAAGCTGCTCTCCCGCTGGTGGAGGGTGATGAAAAATTGGTGGTGATCCCGGCAACTGCTGGGATTGAACAGATAGCGGCCGCCTTGAACCACTACGAAGCTGTCGTGCTCCTCAAGGTTAAACCGCTCTATGCTGAAATTATCGAGCTTCTCCGTACATCCGACCGCGAACGGCGTACCGTCTTCGTCGAGCGTGTCGGCACTCCCCGCCAGAAGGTGCTGACCGATTTCAATGAAATTGCCGCATATTCACCGGATTATCTGTCGCTGATGATTATCAAGTAAGATCTGTTACAGAATTTATAGAATGCTTATCAGCTCGATTTCAAAAGTTACATCCTCGCCGGCCAAGGGATGGTTGGCATCAAAAGTTACCTGCTCTTCCGTTGCTTCAAGAACGACAACCTCGAGCTCCTCATCATCTTCGTTGGAGAGACTCAACTCGTCTCCGACTTCAGGAAGGAGGTCTTCCGGAAGATCACTGCGCGGTACGGTAAAAATTTTATCCTTGTCAAACTCGCCGAAAGCATCTACTGCAGCGATTTTTACCGTCTTTTTCTCGCCGGGCGACATTCCGACTATCGCCGCGTCAATTTGAGGAAAAAGAATCTCTTCCCCAAGGACAAAGGTCATCGGCCCGCTTTCGTGTCCACTGCAGCCGCAGTCGTCATCTTCGCAACCGTCATCACAGCAGCCATCCTCATTACACTCCGTATCTTCAAGAGTTGAGTCGAATACGGTTCCATCATCAAGTGTCCCGGTAAAGTTGATTGTTACGGTGTTTCCTTTTTCTGCCTGTGCCATTTTAGTTGCCTCTCATTGCTTCATAAAGTTGGGGGGATGCGACGGAACAAAATACTGGAGAGTTTGGCGTTCGTCCAGAGAATAATTGTATCGAGTTCTGACCTTGTGCAGATTGGAACCAAGACACTCTTCAAAAACCATTTGCAGATTTAATCGTTTTGGTGCGAAAATATGATGTACCTAAAACGTTGAGAGGTTCCGGAAATCACGAGCCGTTCCGGTTCTGCTACCATGCGCGAGGGGTGCATGAGTGTGCCGGACTATTTCGGCGGAAAAATATTGAGGAGTGAAAACATGTCGGAACTCTTAACGAAGGAAGAACAGAAGGAACTGCTCCAGATCGCCCGTGACACCATTGTTGACTATGTAACCAATCGCAACACTCCGACCGTAGTCGCAATATCACCGGGGCTGAATCTTCATTCCGGCTCTTTTGTCACGATAAAAAAACAGGGCGAGTTACGTGGCTGCATCGGTAATTTTGTCTCCGATCAGCCGCTCTACAAGCTGGTGCAGGAGATGGCGATCTCTGCCGCGACCCGTGATCCCCGTTTCCATCCGATGAAGAAGGATGATCTCGCCGATTTTACCATTGATATTTCGGTTCTTTCTCCACTAGCCAAGGCCGCCTCGATTGAGGAGATTCAGGTCGGAGTTCACGGTATTTACATAATCAAAGGAAGCTATCGCGGGGTACTGCTCCCTCAGGTTGCAACTGAATATGGCTGGAATCGCGACCAGTTTCTGCAACACACATGCACCAAAGCCGGTCTGCCCGAAGATGCCTGGCGGGGGGAGTGCGATATTTATATTTTCAGCGCGCAGGTTTTTGGTGAGCAATAATCACTTGTGACGTACGAATCCAGAGGCCTTATCCCTACAACATTGATTAGCATGGGATCAGCAGGCTCTGGCTTATATTCACTCCTTCGTATACATCACTGCAACCGCCCGGGCACTCCCTTCACCAACAGCCACCCAACCGTGTGACTGACCGGAATCGTAATAGATGCTGTCGCCACTCCGCATCCGCAGCACTTCATTGTTGTAGTGGAAATCCAGTTCGCCTGAAATAATGTAGATAAATTCCTCATCACCGTCATGCTTGAAAAAGAGCGAATCGTCCCAGTTTCTGTTTTCAAATTCTACCAGAAACGGTTCCATATGTTTGTGGCGCAACCCCTGAGCCAATGAGTGATAGGTGTACGGCCTGGATGTCTTATTGGCAACCTGCCGGGGCACTTTTTCATCCTCACGGACATCCTCGCGTCTCGTAAGCAGATATTTTTGGCTATTGGCCGCGTCCGCAAAGAAAAAGTGAATATCAATCTTAAGCCCACGCGCAATCTTGAGCAGAGTTGCAAGAGGGGGGATAACCTGCTGGTTTTCTATCTGCGACAACAGTGGTTTGGAAAGTGTAGTCAGTTCGGACAGCTCCTGAAGCGTCAGCCGCTTTTGCTGCCGGAGCGCTCTTATTTTCTCGCCGATGCGGAATTCTTTGATCTGAGCTTTGATATCGGTTGGCATATTCACTCCCATCAATAGTTTGTTTGATTTGCTACTTTTACATAAACCGGGTGGCGATTCAATAACATAATTATGCTGGATAAAACGGTAGCTGATTTTATCCACGTTTCACGCCTGAATTCCCACGCCTGAATTCCATTGACACATCAGAAAACAGTAACTATTGTTTCGGCATGTTACATCAAAAACGTACTGGGTTGGTTCCGTCAAAATGAAAATACTATACCGTATCTCTTTCCTGCTGGTGGCGTCCTGGTTGAGCATCGCGCCTCTTGGCGGATGCAGTCAAAAAAGCGAAGCTCCACTTTTTCAGGAATCAAATCGTAAAGGAGGAGAAGCGGATCCTCCGGTAAAAGATGTGCCGGATGATATCCTCTCCACCCAGCGGGCTTTCAGTAATGTTTCAAAAAAAGTGACCCCTTCTGTTGTCAATATTTCGACGGTCAGCCGCAAAAAAGTCATTCAACCCTTTTTTGAAGCCAACCCTTTCTTTGAAGATTTTTTCGGATCCCCTCAGACCAGGCAGAGTAAAAGCCTCGGTTCCGGTTTTTTGATCAGCAAGGACGGCTACATCGTGACCAACGATCATGTAGTGCACGACGCTGAGAGCATTCAGGTCAAACTATCAAACGACAAGATGTATGACGCCAAAGTGGTGGGGGGAGATCAGAAAACCGACATCGCTGTGATCAAGATCGATGCCGCCGATCTTCCGACGGCGGTTCTGGGAGATTCCGACAAACTTGAAGTCGGACAGTGGGCCATTGCCATCGGCAATCCGTTCGGCCTCGATCGCACCATGACGGTCGGCGTTATCTCTGCAACCGGACGCTCCAATATGGGCATTGAAACATATGAAAACTTTATTCAGACCGATGCCTCCATAAATCCCGGCAACTCTGGCGGTCCGCTTCTCAATGTTTATGGCGAAGTGGTTGGCATCAATACAGCCATTGTCGCCTCCGGGCAGGGGATCGGATTTGCAATTCCGGTTAACATGGCCAAGCCGATTTTTACCCAGTTAATCGCCAAAGGGAGCGTCAGCCGTGGCTACATCGGCGTCACCATCCAGCTGGTAACCGAAGAGCTGGCGAAATCCTTCGGCCTGAAAGAGGCTAAAGGGGCACTGGTCAATGACGTCATTAAGGGGAGCCCTGCTGATAAGGCCGGAGTGCAACAAGGGGACGTTATTATTGGCTTGAACGGCCGTGAAGTCAAGGATCCCTCACACCTTCAACGGTTGGTTGCCGAAGCAGGAATCGGCAAAGGCGTCAAAATTTCCCTCTTCCGTGACGGCAAGACGCTTGAGCTGAGCATTACCCTGGCAAGTGCCGAGAGCGCCCCCAAACATCGTCAAAAACCGGAGCGAGGTGGGAAACATCATGATGGTGAAGCTGATCTGCTCGGGCTGATCGTTGAAAATAGTGATCAGGGTGACGGTGTTGTTGTCATAGACACAGTCAGGGGTGGAGCGGCAGCGGAATCAGGTATTAAGCGGGGTGACGTGATTGTTTCGATTAACCGCTCCAAGACAGCAAATACTGCCGAATATGCCAGGATTCTTCAACAGGCAAGACGGGCTGGCAGCCTGACAATTCTGGTTCGGCGTGGCGATGCAAGCATCTACTTTGCATTACGCATAAAATAGTGCTATGGTGCATCGGCATTATTTTCGGGGTGTATGCGACAGGGCGTATTTAATCCCATCTGCAACGTGAGGAGATCATCCATGAACTTGATTGATAATCCGGATCAGGCAAAGCGGCTGGCCAGAGCCATACTCTCCGACGTGGCCATGTATAATAAGGAAAAGGTCGAGGCCGGTATTAAGAACGACACTATTTTTGATCTTCTCACAGAAGAACTTGAAGAGGGGCGTCAGCACTTTCTCTCGCGGGTTTCCACCGTTGTAGATCCGGAAGTCATCTATGGAACAGCCATTGTTGATGTCCTTATCAAACGGGCCGGTAAAATTGAATCATCCATCTGGTAACTAATCGCTACACAGACTATTTTTGCAAAGGCGTCCCGCATCGGTGCGCCTTTGCTGTTTATGGAGTTTTACCATGAATCGTCACTCACTCATTTTTTCACCTGAAAACGAACCGACCAGAATTGATCTGTTTCTCGGCAGAGAGATTGGAGAATCCAGGGCAACAGTTCAGAGACTCATAGAAACCGGCAATGTAATGGTTGATGGTAAGCAGGTTCGCACCTCCCTTAAATTGAAGGGGGGTGAGCAGATCGATGTGGAAATCCCACCGCCGCTCCCTGCCGAGCCACTGGCCGAGGCGATCCCGCTGGATATCCTGTATGAGGATAGCGATCTGGTCGTTATCAACAAGGCGGCCGGAATGGTGGTGCACCCGGGGGCAGGCAACACCAGTGGCACACTGGTCAACGCCCTGTTGGCACACTGCAGTGATCTCGCCGGTATCGGTGGCGAACTGCGTCCAGGTATCGTCCATCGCTTGGACAAGGGAACCTCCGGTGTATTGGTGGCAGCAAAACATGACCGGGCGCATCAGGCACTTTCAGAACAGTTCAGCGTACACAGCGTCAAACGTATTTACCAGGCATTGATCTACGGTTCTCCGCCGGAGGAGACCGGAAGAATCGATGGGATCATCGGACGCCATCCGACCGAGAGGCTGCGTATGTCCAGTAAGGCTAAAAACGGGAAAAATGCGGTTACCCGATGGAAAGTGAAGGAACGCTACGGCAGGGTTTCATTAGTGGAGCTGAGACTGGAGACCGGACGCACACACCAGATCCGGGTTCATCTGACTGAAGCAGGCTTCCCGTTGCTGGGCGATCCGCTCTATCCGGATGGAGGACGCTGCAACAATATTCCCGATACCAGGTTGCGCAGCATGATCAATCATCTTGGCCGTCAGGCGCTGCACGCCCGTTGTCTCGGCTTCATCCATCCATCAAGCGGTGTGTATATGGAGTTTACGACTGAACCACCGGAGGATCTACAGGAGTTATTGAGCTACCTGCGCAAGGAGCATCTGATATTGACTGAAAACTCTCACGCTTTACCTAATCCGGAAGCGATGTAGATTGAGACCGCAAAGCAGATCCAAGTAAAGCTACGATGTAATAACAGCCGAGGGATTTGAGATGGGATAAGCAGATTCGACCCTCATTCAGGTTAAATTCAGTTGTCACTTGCTTAACTGTAATCTCCACTGCTTAATCCCCTCGATTATTTTTTTAGCTGAATCATCTTTAGTACGGCAAAGCCGAGTAGTAATCCCCAAAATGCACTGCTTATACCACGCAGGGTAAATTGTGCCTGTGACCCTATATCTTGTACCTGCTTCAAACTTTTACTCCCTGCTTGGTCTCGGTTTCACTTACCTGACGATACCTTGAAAATGTTCTGAACTCATCAACCACCAAAACACCTGCGAGGCAACGGTTTTAACAACAAAATATACGTGTACAAATTATCCGGTTATGCTTAAACTGGTACCTGTTTAAAGAAAGATTTAACGGGAGTAAGAGTGAAATTTTTAGACGGTCTGGACCGCGACCTCAAAGAAATGTTGCTCACTAACCTTCGGGTGCAGTGGTCACATTCATCAACCGCGATTGAAGGGAATACGCTAACTCTTGGGGAAACTTTTATCCTAAAAACGGCTGTTGACCTCTCTATAATGCTGTAACATACTGACATGGTACACATTATACCGTTAGGAGGTCTCACCAAATGGGTGAACAGGATATTCAGGTTTTTGATAGTAGTTCTCGTGTTGCCGTAGATAC
>CAIMXI010000011.1 GCA_903845365.1 uncultured Geobacteraceae bacterium
GCTTATTAAAACGGAAAATGTGGATCTGGTGCTTTTGGACGTTATGATGCCAGGTATGAGCGGCTATGAGGTCTGCAGTCTGATTAAGGCGGAATCTTCCTTTGCCGATATTCCGGTAATTTTTCTTACAGCAATGGATTCAAGTTTGGGGGGGCGTCGTGGCTTTGAGGCCGGCGGCATAGACTATTTGACGAAACCGGTCGACCCGGAACTCCTTAGGCTGAGGGTGAAAAACCATATTGAGCTGAAGTCACGTAATGATCAGGTGAAAGAGCAGCGAGATATGCTGGAACAAAAAAACGAAGAGCTCGCGGAAGCAAGACTCGCGGCAGATGCGGCTAATCGTGCCAAGAGTGAATTCCTGGCCATTATGAGTCACGAGATCCGCACTCCTATGACCGGTGTAATCGGCATGTCCAGTATTCTTCTGGAAACCGATCTGAGTGCAGAGCAGCGTGAAAACGCCGAAATTATCCTTAGGAGTGGTGAAAACCTGCTGGAGTTGATCAACGACATTCTCGATTTTTCCAAGATTGAGTCCGGAAAAATAGAATTTGAGTCTATTAACTTCAATCTGTTGCTTATGTTGGACGATATCAGGCGGCTACTGGCGTATCGGGCAGATGATGCAGGGCTTGAGCTGTCCTATAGCATTGATCCGGCTGTGCCGCTGTTTCTGAAAGGTGATCCCGGCAGGATACGCCAGGTTGTAACCAATCTGGTCGGTAATGCACTCAAATTTACCGAAAAAGGCTCCGTTACAGTTAACGCGTCTCTTGTATCTGACCAGGATGGTGTATCAACAGTCAAGTTCTCGATTCGTGACACCGGGATCGGCATACCGGAATCCCGCATTTCGGCTATCTTTTCTCCATTTACCCAGGTTGATGCTTCTACTACCCGTAAATATGGCGGCACCGGCCTGGGGCTGTCCATCAGCAAGCAACTGGTTGAGCTGATGGGGGGTGAGATCGGTATTACCAGCGAACTGGGAAAGGGTTCCACGTTCTGGTTCACTGCCAGGTTTGAGAAACAGAGTGCCGAAGCTTTAAAAGCCAGACAGGAAGAGGCCGAACAAGCAGAGAAAAACATTCTACTTTCTGCTAAAAAATTAGAAGACCTCACTGCACGTATCCTTTTGGCTGAAGATGATGCCATCAACCAGAAAGTCGCACTATATATGCTGAAAACACTTGGTTGCACAGTTGATGTCGTAGAGGATGGGTGGCAGGCAGTGGATGCGCTGTCAAAGATCAAATACGATCTTGTATTTATGGATTGCATGATGCCGAACATGGATGGTTTTGAAGCAACTGCAACCGTGCGCGATCCAGACTCAAATGTGCTGAACCACAATGTGCCCATTATTGCTATGACAGCAAACGCAATGAAGGAAGATCGTGACAGGTGTATTGATGCCGGCATGGATGACTATGTTTCAAAGCCGGTCAAAAAAGATGTGCTTGCCGCTGTCATTGAAAAATGGCTATCACCCGTGGCACACCCTTTACGGAGTAAAACCATTGATGTCGGCAGGAATGATATGGATCGCCTGAAAGGTCTTACCGTACTTTATGTTGAAGATGACGATGAGACACGTTTTCAGTACAGCCAGTTCCTGTCGCGTATGGTCGGAACACTGATAACTGCCAAAGATGGCGCTGAAGGTTTAGCAGCCTACCATAAGCATCATCCGGATATTATCATCACCGACATCAAGATGCCTGTGATGGATGGGCTTGCCATGATGAAGCAGGTGCGCTCCCATAACAAATCGCTTCCGGCAATTGTTTTGTCGGCCTTTGAAATAGCTGAC
>CAIMXI010000012.1 GCA_903845365.1 uncultured Geobacteraceae bacterium
AAAAAGCATATGAGCGGTCGTGATCTCGGTCGTATGGATGCAACACCTTCACTGGCTCGCCATGCGATACTTGCTTGAAATTGGTTGGAGAACAACATCAGTGATTGTCAACAAATAAAAACTTGAACATCGAGTTTAAGGAAGATGCTCAGATCATGATTGCCACCGAGGCTGCTGCTGAAGGTATCAACCTGCAATTCTGCTCTTTGGTGGTCAATTACGACCTGCCGTGGAATCCACAGCGGATTGAACAGCGGATCGGACGTTGCCATCGCTACGGCCAGAAGCATGATGTGGTGGTAGTCAACTTCCTTAACAGGAATAATGCAGCAGACCAACGTGTCTATGAGCTGTTGGCTGAGAAGTTTGCCCTGTTCGATGGTGTATTCGGTGCCAGTGATGAGGTGCTGGGAAGTATTGAATCCGGCGTTGATTTCGAGAAGCGGATTGTCAAGATTTATCAGGAGTGCCGTTCTCCGGAAGAGATACAGGCCTCATTCGACGAATTGCAACGGGAGCTTGAAACCGAGATTGATGAGGGCATGAAGCTCACCCGTAAAAAACTTCTGGAGAACTTCGATGAAGAGGTACACGAGAAGCTGCGGGTCAACCTGAAGGAAAGTACCGAGTACCTGAACAAATACGAAAACTGGCTCTGGGAACTTGCCAAATATGCCCTTCACAGGCATGCAGATTTTCTTTCAGAGGGTTCTGCCTTTCACCTGAAGAACAATCCCTATTCCAGTAATGCCATCCCGCTCGGTCTATATAAAATGGGAAGGCATGTCGAGGATGGTCACGTTTTCAGAATTGGTCATCCGCTGGCGCAGCATATTCTGACCGACGCAGCCAACAAAAAGTTACCTGCAGCAGAAATAGCCTTCGACTATTCCGGTCATCCGTTGAAGATATCCATTCTGGAGCCGTTAGTCGGTATATCGGGTTATTTGTCACTTTTCAGGTTGTCGGTAGAGTCATTCGAGGAAGAGGATCATCTTATATTCTCTGCCGTCACTGATACCGGAGCCGTCCTTGATGATGAACAGGCACACCGGTTGTTTTCGTTACCGGGGCATTTAGGATCAGGTTTCAAACCCGCCAAGACAATCAGCGACAAGCTCCAGCAGATATTTGCATCTGGGCAAAGCCGGATTATTGAGGGGATCAGTGCCAGAAATTCTGTCTTCTTCGATGATGAGATGGATAAACTGGAGAAGTGGGCCGATGACCTGAAGAGTGGTCTGGAGTACGAGTTGAAAGAGCTGGATCGGGAGATCAAGTATCTGAAGACCGAATCAAAGAAAATACTCAAGCTGGAGGAGAAGCTGAAGGCGCAGAAGGACATCAAGGAGCTTGAAAAGAAGCGCAATACCAAACGCCGTACCCTGTTTGAGGCTCAAGACGAGATTGACAGTCGGAAAGAGGGGTTGATTGAATCGGTGGAAAAACGGTTGAAGCAGCTTATCAGTACAACCGAGCTATTTACTATTCGCTGGCGGGTGATGTAATGCGGATAATTTCCAAATCATCACTTTTCCGGTGTCGGCAAACCTATAAATTTGAAGAGTACTGTTAATCCGTACGTTTGAAAGCGCACAAAAGGGGATGGCTATGAGTAACGTAAAGCTATTTGAATCAAAACGAATCCGTTCTGAATGGGATACAACAGCGCAAAAGTGGTTCTTTGCGATTGTAGATGTTCTCGCAGCTTTAACTGAAAGCCAAAATCCGCAAGTGTACTGGCGTGTGTTAAAAAAACGGCTCCTTGCAGAAGGAAATGAAACCGTTACAAATTGTAACGCTTTGAAAATGATATCCGCAGACGGTAAAAAGCGTGTTACCGACGTGGCCGATGCCGAACAGCTGCTCAGGCTCATTCAGTCTATTCCATCCCCCAAAGCGGAACCTTTCAAGCTCTGGCTTGCGCGTGTTGGCTATGAGCGATTGGAGGAGATTGAAAATCCCGAACTGTCTATGGAGCGGATGCAGTCTCTGTATGAGAAGAAAGGCTATCCGAAGGAGTGGATTGATAAACGGATGCGGGGAATTGCCGTTCGTCAGGACTTGACTGACGAATGGAAGAACCGTGGAGCCACCACCAGCCTTGAGTACGCTATACTGACCAATGAGATCATGCAGGGAGCTTTTGACCTGAAGGTGGATGATTACAAGCTGGTCAAGGGGCTTGGCAGGGAGAACCTGCGGGATCACATGACCGATATTGAGTTGATCCTGACCATGCTGGGTGAGGCCACCACTACCAAACTCCATCGGGACCGTGATACCAAAGGATTTGTACCACTCAAGAAGGATGCTAAGGATGGAGGAGCTGTAGCCGGTAGAACGCGGAAGGATATTGAGAAGCAGGCCGGGAAGCCAGTAGTGACCAGTGAGAATTTCAAGGAGTTGCTTGGAAGCAGGAAAAAGCTAAAGAAAACGTAACTGGGATAACATAATGAGCACATTCACCCAATATCAGGTACCTGCCCCACGTAGTTGGGATGCTTTCGAAGATCTTTGTCATGATCTTTGGAGACGTGTCTGGAACGACCCAAATACACAGAAAAATGGTCGTAGAGGCCAGGCACAGTGCGGCGTAGACGTATATGGACGGCCTGGTAGCGGAGAAAACTATGAAGGAGTTCAGTGTAAAGGAAAAGACCGTGGATTTGGTTCCAAACTGACTCTGGCTGAACTTAGAGCAGAAGTTGAGAGGGCAAAAGATTTTACTCCTAAAATTACGCACTTTATTATTGCAACAACTGCCCCTAATGATGCCAAACTTCAAAAAGAGGCTCGCCTTATTTCTGAAGCGCATAGAAAATTAGGGCTCTTTGGTGTGGATGTTTACGGATGGGATGAAGTTACTTCACGCATTGACGATTATCCGGAGTTGAAAGATAAACACTTTCCTGAGCTTGGTCCAAATGTGCAGCAATTCATCAGTTCGTTAGCATTGATGAGTGAAAACCAGATTGCAGAGTCTGATAAAGCTGAGCAGAGACATATTGAGCAATATGCATTGCTAAGATCTGTAGCCGCTGCATTAGGAATTGATGGCAGAGGAAATGAGCTTATTTCAAACAATCCAGCCGAAAAAATCCTTAATGAACAGATCGATGAATACCGGCAATTGATAAAACATCACAAGTACAAAATTGCCCTTGATGGTTTGAAAAACCTTAAGGCAAATAACTGGGAGATCGCATCAGACCGTACTCGTTTCAGAATCGTCACAAATATTGCAACTTCACTGCTCGGATTGGGCGTTACTGACGAAGCAATCAAACTTTTTTTTGAGGCCGCGTCATATGACCCAAATGATGAAAAAGCACTTTGTAATGTTGCATTTGCTCATCTTCTAAAAGGCGATCCATTGCAATGTAATGTCTCAGCCGAACAGGCAATTAGCGCCCACCCAGACAGTAGTCGAGCATATTCCCTTCTATTGGCATCAATAGTTGATAATGATGATGTTCTTAATCCAGAGCTATCAGTACCAGAGGCACTGAGAGATGCATCTGACGTTTCCTATTCCCTTGCACGATTTTACATTAAAAAGGGGGACTCTCAAAAAGGCCACGAATGGATGGTTCGTGCCTATGCAAAGGACAATGAAGACATAGAAATTCGGGCTGGCCTGGCCGAAACTATTCTCGATATTCAGTTTAAAGATGAAAAAGTAACACTTGGAAGAAGCTTTTCATCTGAACAACAGTCACAAATTGAGGAGGCTTGTACACTTCTGGAAAAAGTATGGGAAGAAATTCGCTTATCTGACATACCCGAGCGTTTTTTGCCATATATACACAATCTTGTGAGTGCTGAAATGTTGTTGGGGAAAAAGGACAAAGCCCTCGGAATTGCTGAAGAAGTACTCCGTATTTTCCCTTCCTATTACGAGATGTCGCGTCAACTAGTTATTGTCCTAGTTAAAGATGGGAAGTTTGACCGGGCACTCAAAATTCTTGAACAGCTTGATGACAATGCATTCGCGGAAAAACTTCTCATGCAAGCTGATATTCTTGCAGAGTTCAATCGCATCTCAGACGCTTTGGAAAAAGTGGAATTGTTCTTACTCAATCCTACTGACACCCGTTTAGCTTCATCAGCAAAAAACCTGCGAATAAAGTTGCTAATGGATTCAATTGGAATTGATTATGCTTTAGCTGAGGCGATTAGGCTCACGGATGAATGCCCTGACGACGTGTTGGCTCTTGTTCAGTTAGCAAATTTAGAACTACACAAGACTCATACGGATAAAGCTGAAATAGCATTACAACATGCTAAACTCGAAGCGGACAAAAACGGTGGTTATCCCGAGTACATGTCTGTAGCTGAAGCTTTTTTTGAACAGAAACGATTCGGAGAAGCGGCTAAAATATATGAAAAAATAACAAATGGTAGTGATTCGTTGGCAATGCAGCGTTTGTTGTTGTGCCTCCTCGAAACAGATCACCGCCGGAGTGCACTTGATATTATCAAATCTCTTCCCCAAAATGATTTGGATAAGCCTTTTTATAGAAAGTTCGCTGGCGTACTTCATAGGCGACTAGGCAACTTAGATGAGGCGATCAAACATTTTAAGAGTTATCTTGAAACTGTTCCTGATGATCTTCAAGTCTGGCTGGGATGGGTTGAAGCATCACACCGCCACGGTGATCAAGAAGCAGTGTCAAAATTCCTATCCACTAGGCATGACTATCCTAAGGCTAAAGCATCAGATCAGGTTCAATTATCCCATCTTTATCATCTATATGGAAATTTAGCTGAAGCACTGCGTCTAGCCTACATGACTAGACGTACTTTTTCTAATGCCCCAGACGCGCACCTCGGATACATCTCGCTTTTCTTCAATTTGAAAGACGAAGGACATTTTTTGAACGAAATTAAAGAGATAGCATCAGACACCGCCTTTGCTGTTAAACGTACTGACGGGGTCCAGGAAATATTTATAATTGAGAGTGAGTTAGCCTGCAATCCGGACTTGGGAGAGATTATTCCAGAGCACCCTCTTGCTGTTAGGTCACTTGGTTGTAAAGCTGGCGATACCATCGTACTCGACGAAAACCAGTTTGGTTCTAGAGTCGGTGAAATTGTTTGGATCAAACACAAATATCTCCACATGTTCCATGAAACGCTTCAAAGTTTCGAAAAAAAGTTTCCCGGATCAAAAGGTGTGTGTCTGGTGCAAATTCAGGATACTGGGGAATCGGAAAAAGATCTTGAACCCATACTTTCAGCCGTATCAAGGCGTCACTCAACAGTGGTTAAAATTGAAGAGATGTATGTTTCTCACCGATTACCAGTTCCGTTAGTTGCGCAGTTGACCGGGACACATCCCATCGACACTTGGGCAGGCATGGCTGCAAGAGGAGCTGTAAAGCTTAAGTGGTGTGACGGAAGTCATCAAGAACGACAAAACGCTTTCAAGCTCATAGACAAATTTAGAGGACGTTTTGTCGTAGACGCCACCACGTACTACTATATTTATCTTTTGGATGTTCAGGACATCGTTCAGAAGGTAGTTGGTAAAATTGGTATCTGCCAGTCCTCACTCGACCTTCTGGAACGATTGGTTATCGAGCGGAAATTTAGCGAAACGCAAGGTCACAACACGCTACGTAAGGAAGGTGACGGTTTCGTCTACCATGAAATACCGCCCGATGTAGTAAAGGAAGCTATTGTAAAAATTGAAAAGGCTATTGAGTGGGCAAGATATAATTGTACGATCCTTCCTGCTGTTCCAAAAAAAGACTACGATTTCCAGAATATTGACATCAATGATTATATGGACGGTTCATATTACGATACCTTCCTTGCTGCTGACGGGATTGAAGGAGCTTTGCTCTGTGATGACCAAAATCTCCGTCAGTTTGGACATAGCCTTGTCCCGGTGGATGGAATCTGGCTTCAGCCTATTTTGATGGAAGCCATAACCTGTGGAATACTGGACTCAAGACGATATGCAGATCTAATTGATACATTTATTGGAGCCAATTACACATTTATTACTGTCGATACAGGTATTCTTGTTTCGTGGGCAGAGAAGTTTAATTGGGAATCATATCCAGAATTTAGGAGGCTGGCTTCAATAGTTGGTGATCCTACGTGTGACTTGGAAAGCTCATTGGGAGTGGCCATTGGTTTTTTAAATCACGTATGGGGGCGTACATTAGGGGATCGAAAGTATGCTAATTTCCTATATACAGTTTTGAACATCATACTTGAACATCACTGGAAGCAGTATGAACCGATAATGGAGAAAATCATCTTCCGTATGTTCACGGAAATAGGTAATAGGCGTCGTGCAAATTTCCTTCTTATATCTGTTGACAGTTGGTGTAAAGGCCATTTCGTAGAAATGCCTATCTCTATTAAAACGTTACATAAAAGGTGCATATAGAATGTCAAAAAACCAGAAACTCGAACTAACCTGGATCGGCAAAGATAAACAGCCGAAGCTGGAACCCAGGATTCTGATAGAAGACCCGGACAAGACATATGGCGACCGGAATACCGAGAATATACTGATCTTTGGGGATAACCTGTTAGCGTTGAAAGCACTGGAGCAGGAATTTATCGGAAGAATCAAGTGCATCTTCATAGACCCGCCGTACAATACTGGCAGTGCTTTTACCCATTATGATGACGGGATGGAGCATTCGTTATGGTTGACCATGATGCGTAATCGACTTGAAATACTTCGGCGGCTATTGACTGACGATGGGTTCATATTTATCCAAATAGATTACAGAGAGAGTGCCAGGCTTAAATTGTTGTTGGATGAAGTATTCGGAATCAATTGTTTTAGAAACGAGATTATTGTTGGCCGAGGTGTGAAAAATATCCAGTCGCAGTTTGACGACATTGATTCACTAGCGTCAGGACACGACACAATTTATCTCTATGCAAAAAATCCAAATTCACGACTGAAAACATTATTTGCAAAGATTGATGATCCTCACCCTGGAAAGTGGGATACCTTTTGGCGTGGTACTGATAGACCAACAATGAGATACGAGCTATTCGGCATTACACCTCCAAAAGGTCAATGGAGATGGAGCAAAGATCGAGCTTATGCAGCTCAAGCGGCCTATGATGAATATTGTACTAACCATGCGAGTCAAGTAAGTCTCGACGTGTATTGGAAAGAAATTGAACAACAAACTGGTGATGAACCAAACTTTGTTAGAAAAAGTCCAGATGGTACTGTGCAGTATTATGTAGGGCCAAGAAACTACAAAATGTTGTCAGATGTCTGGCTTGATTTGCGTGTTCTTGGCAAAATTACTGATTTTCCTCATGAAAAACATGAAGATTTACTGGAGCGGATAATAGAATGGGTTACCAACCCAGGCGACTTTGTACTCGACTCTTTTGCCGGTTCCGGCACCACCGGCGCAGTTGCACATAAAATGGGCCGTAAGTGGATCATGGTGGAACTAGGCGACCACTGTCACACTCACATTCAGCCACGTCTGCAAAAAGTCTGCGACGGAACCGACCAGGGTGGCGTCTCCAAAGAGGTCAACTGGCATGGTGGTGGCGGCTTCAAATACTACTACATGGCCCCAAGCCTGCTGAAAAAAGACCGCTACGACCAGTGGGTTATCAACGAAGAGTACAACCCCACCATGTTGGCCGCAGCTATGGCGAAACATGAGAGTTTTCACTATTGCCCAGATGAGGTCTATTACTGGAAACAGGGGCAGTCATCGGAGAAGGATTTCATCTTTACCACCACAGCACACCTGACAGCGGAGCACCTGGACAGAATTCATGAAGAGATGCAACCGGACGATGGCCTGCTGATCTGCTGTAAATCCCATTTTGAAGGTGCTGATGGCAAGTACAGCAACATCACGGTTAAGAAAATTCCTTCCATGCTGCTCGGTAAGTGTGAATTCGACCGGGACGACTACAGCCTGAACATTGTTGATATGCCCCGCAACCCTGATGATCATGATTTTGTTCCGACCCGCCCGAAGGTTGTTGAAAAAAAGGTGGAAAAGGAATCGAAGGCCGAAAAAGCTGGACAGATGAATATCTTTGCCGGAACGGGGGAATAAATGGACAGACACGCTGCCAACATCAAGAATCGCCTGAGCCTGCGTTCTCCCCAGACCGAAAGCCTGAAGATACTGGCCGGGATTGCTGACATTCTGCCGCTCAATAAGGATGCTGACCTTGCAACCGAACAGGAAAAGATACTTACCTATACCGGTGACCTTGCAGAGGAGAACGGTTTTGCACGGGTGTTCACCGACTTTGAACGAAGCTTCCCTTGTGTCTGCTTTGCCCTGGCAACCGGCGTAGGCAAGACCCGCCTGATGGGTGCCTTTATTACCTGGCTGAATCAGGCCAAGGGGATCAAAAACTTCTTTGTTCTGGCACCAAACCTGACCATCTACAACAAGCTGATTGAGGACTTTTCCAATCCACGCAGCCCCAAGTATGTCTTTCCTGGTATTGGAGATTATGTCCACCGGCCACCGGGGATCATTACCGGCGACAATTACACCAACAGCAAGAATCTACCCCTCTTTGATGAATCCATCAGAATCAACGTCTTCAACATTTCCAAGATCAATGCCGAAACCAAGGGAGGTAAGCTCCCACGTATCAAACGGCTCTCTGAATATATCGGTGAATCCTACTTTGATCACCTAGCCAGCCTTGACGATCTGGTTATCCTGATGGATGAATCCCATCATTATCGTGCTGAACGTGGGATGCAGGTAATCAACGAGCTTAAACCAATTTTGGGAATAGAACTGACCGCTACCCCGAAGATAGAGACGGGCGGTAGATCGGTACCTTTCAAAAACGTGGTCTATCAGTATGGACTGGGAGTGGCGATGGAGGATGGTTTTGTAAAAGAACCTGCCGTTGCAACTCGCAAGGATTTTGACCCGTCACGCTACACCCAGGATGAGTTGGACAGAATCAAGCTGGAAGATGGTATCCGCATCCACGAAGACACCAAGATCGGTCTGGAGATTTATGCCCGTGACGAGAAGTGCCGACTGGTGAAGCCGTTTGTTCTGGTTGTCACACGGGACACCGACCACGCTTCCAAAGTAAAGACGTTGATCCAGTCAACCGCCTTCTTTGAAGGGCGATACGGTGACAAGGTAATGGAGATCCACTCCAACCAACGGGGCGAGGAGAAAGAAGAGAACATCCAGCAGCTTCTAACCCTGGAGAACCCGGAAAATAAGATCGAGATCGTTATCCACGTTAACATGCTGAAAGAGGGCTGGGACGTTACCAACCTCTACACAATCATTCCGTTGCGTACATCGGCATCAGAAACCCTGACCGAGCAAACCATAGGCCGAGGTTTGCGTCTCCCATACGGCAAGCGTACCGGAAATGACAAGGTGGATAAGCTGACTATCATAGCACACGACAATTTTCAGAAGATTATCGAAGAGGCCAACAAGCCCGGCTCCATCATCAAACAGAGGAACATCATTGAGATTGACCCTGCTACCTTTGAGGGAACCAAGGAAGTTGTTGTTGCCAAGAACGCTTTTGAAGAGAAAGTTGCAGAAGAACAGAAGAAAATCGAAGCCATGCCGGAATCGCAGGAAAAGGCAAAGGCCACTGTCACCCTGGAAATCAGGAAGACGATCTATGCTACAATCCCCCAGGTCAACAACAAGGTAAAGAATGTTGCGGAGCTGAGTAATCAGGAGATCAAGGATATAGTTGTCGCCAAAGTGAAAGCGCAACTGCTCTCCTCACCGCAACAGGGCTTGTATGATGCCGATGTAGTCAAGGAGATCGAAGCGGTCTATCAGGCCACGGTGGACGAATTTATCCAGAACACCATTGAGATTCCACGAATTGTAATCCAGCCTACCGATGAGGTTGATTCTGGTTTCCATGATTTTGATCTGGACACGAAGAACCTCAACTATCCCCCGGTTGCGGAAGAGATCCTGATCCAGTACCTGAACCGTAAGGAGAACGCTCAGGAAACCTTGATCGGTAAGTACGGCATCAACGCCGACAAACCGGAAAACCTTATTCTGAATGAGTTGATTAACTACTCCGAGATCGACTATGACAGCCAGGCAGAACTGCTCCAGAAACTTGTTGGACAGGCAATAGCGAAGTTAAATAGCTATCTGGACGATGAGCAGTTCATCAATGTGGTAAAGTACCACAAACGGGAAATCGCCAATCTGATCTATTCACAGATGAGACCTCACTTTTTCTGCAACACAAAATCCTACGAAGAACCGATAGTTAAGCCCTTCACCCAAATTGAAGGACACAACCTTACCAAGATTCAGCAGGACAGCATTCACCACTACACCGACACCATCACTCCGACCAGTGCCATCCCGCAAAAGGTCTTTTCGGGTTTCAAAAAAGCTTGCCATACCCTGTATAAGTTCGATGCAAAAGGAGAGAAGGATTTTGCCACTATCTTGGAAAACGATAAGGATGTAATCAAGTGGCTACGTCCGGCACCGAAACAGTTCAAAATCTATTGGGATCATAACGCCCGCACCTATGAACCGGATTTTGTTGTGGAGACCGGCAATTTTGTCTATCTCACCGAGATCAAGGCGGACAATCAATTGACTGCTCCAGAAGTTTTAGAAAAGGCAAAAGCTGCAGTTCAATACTGTAAGCACGCCACGGATCACAATCTGCAAAACGGCGGGAAAGAATGGAAATATCTGCTGATACCACATAGCGAGGTGTTGCCAAATATGAGTTTGGGGTATCTGGCAGGGATGCGGGTGGTAGCTGGATAAATCAACTACTAAAATGTAAGGATTTAGAATATGGCAATGACAGTTGAAATAAGAGGCAACAAACTCTGCATCGAAATTGATCTGGAAAAACCTACGCCATCGGCATCAGGTAAAACTCTGGTGGTAGCAAGTACGCGAGGGAATGCCGTTACAACTGCTGTAGTTGACGGCAAACCTATTACCATCGGACTGAATGCTTATATCAAGGCTTGATATGATAACTATATGATAAAGAAGGTCGTTTCAGGAGGACAAACTGGCGTTGATCGCGCTGGACTGGATGCAGCGGTTGCTGCGGGGTATCCGATTGGTGGGTATTGCCCAAAGGGAAGATTGGCAGAGGACGGCACTATCCCGGAAAAGTATCCGATGATAGAAATGGATACGCCGGAATCTTACTTTCGCACCAAGAAGAATGTCATGGATTCCGACGGCACACTGATACTTAACAAAGGCGAACTCTCACATGGAACACTGTTAACCTACGACTTTGCGGCCAAGCACAGTAAGCCGAATCTGATTGTGCAGTTAGATGCCGAAGAAATTATCAAGCCGGAGCAGGTAATCAGGTGGATTGACGGCCAGTTTATCAGCATCCTCAATGTGGCAGGACCAAAAGAGTCGAAGTGCCCGGGTGGAATCTACCTTGAAGCCCGTAACTACCTTGACCAGGTCTTTTTGCTGCTGAAGGAAGCAGCATAGCCCGTGTCATACTGATTCAGTGCATTCTATAATTGGTACTATGAAGCCTTGCGCTTACCGTCTTTAATGCTGGTGACGTTTCCTAAAGCCTTCTTTTCGGAGATTATGTTCAATAGCTTTCGTTCCCACTGTTCCATCGCCATCTGTTTCTCCTTGGCGTATGAATAGCGGTTGTAGATATGGCCTACACTCTGCTTGCGCTTCGTGATGTGGTTCTGTAGACGGTCAATCATATCATCTGTTAAACCAAGCTCTGCCCACTGCGTAGCAGCTGTACGCCGCAGATCATGAGGAGTAAAGTGCGGTATTCTGAGCCTGTCTGCTACCTTGCTCTCCGGCGTGTGAGGTAGGTTGTCTTTGATCCCGCACGTCAGTGTTCTTTCACCATATGGCTTGCCAGGGTTAGGAGGCTTGGCTTTAGAGTCAGCTGGAAAAACCGGCGATTCAAAGATAAACCCCTCGGCCTCTCCAATTAGCACCTTTGCTGTTGCAGTCAGGAACACCCGGTGTGGAAGTTTGTTTTTGCTTCGTGATGCAGGTATCTCCCACCAATCACCGTCGATCTCGCTGCGGTGCATTGCTATGATTTCACCAGGTCGCTGTCCCGAGACAAGTATCAACTTCAATGCCCGTTTGAGTGGTTCACCCATGATGCAGGTATCCAGATTAGACCAGAAGGCTTTGATCTCGCTCTCGTCCAGCACTCGCTTACGGGATTCCTCATCGTTAGGTCTCTCCATCATCAAAAATGGATGTACCATTTTGATCCCTTGGATATTGATAGCGTAGCTAAACATCTTGCGGGTATATGCCAGCACTCTGTTAGCCATCACCGGAGAGCCCCGGTCACTGATCTCGGAAAGCACAAGTGCAAGGTCGCGTCTATTGATGTCTGTTATCTTACGCTTGCCCCATTTTGGAACGATATTCGCTTTTAATGCCCGTTCAATTTCCTGCCATCCACGGTTTTTTACCTTGGCATATTTGATGTAGTCTTCTACGAAATCAGCAATAAAAGGGGTCTGCTTCCTCTCAGTTTCAGCAGTATCCTTTTCAAACAGTGGGTCAACGCCTTGGTCAATCTTGCACTTTGCGGCTGTGTGACGCTTTCGAGCTTCGGCTAGGCTGATAATCCCGTATTCTCCGAGGTTAAGAAACCGCCGTTTGCCATCGAACGAATAAGTATAGTAAAACATCTTCGTGCCACTGGCATAGACGCGAACTCCGAAACCATCGCCTTCCAGATTGTCCTGAAGGCGCTTTTCGGTTTTCATGTTCCGCACTTCGGCATCTGTAAATTTTGTCTTGCCAGATTCCTTTTTCAAACTTACCTCAATCTACCATACTTTTTAGTATGGTAAGTAGTATGGTAGATGTAATAGCGGCTGGATAAGAAATGTATTGAAATGCAACTGACACTAAGATATAGTATCTACGCGGTTTGTCAACGGTAATTTAAAGGAAATGAAATGGTATGGTAAACTATGAGGGTATACAATAACTGACTTTTAATCAGGTGGTCGTTGGTTCGACCCCAACGCGGCTCACCAAACAAAACAGGGACTTACGTTAATTCGTGAGTCCTTTTTTTTGTTTTGGGTACGATTTGGGTACGATTACAAAAGAACAAGCCATATTGTTATAAATAACCGCATAATGTATACTTTATATATAGACAATATTGAAGTTATAAAAATTATTGGCTTTAAAAAAAATTTGTTCCGCTAACGCTATAAAATTTTGACTAATACTACGCAAAATTTAACTGCATTGTGGCAAATCTATGGTATTCGGGCTTTCAGCCACGAAAACCAGCTCAAAAGACCGACCAGTTACTAATAACCGATAACATGATACGCCCTTTCGAGCTGGTTTTCGTTCCTCAACCAAGATTTGCCGTATAATAATAAATAAATGAACACCGAAAGACTATTGTTGCCAATCTTTAGCAAGATACAAATGGCAACTATCTACCACTTCCAACCATGGATAACTAAAAGTGCTAAAACCTTTCTGAGTGCTCTTTCTGCACCTACAGACCAATTTAACAAACTCAAAAAACAGAACCTTATAAAGCCAGTCAAGGTTTACCCCTACCTCAGAAACCCTTTTAGATATAACCAGTTCTATTCACTCGTACCAGATAAAATAGCCAACTCCATGATTGAACATCAATCAGGGTTGATAGATGTCTTAATGGCTTTCATTTATTTGTACCCTGATTTTGACGTAAATATAAAATATACCCCGCATTTAATGGCAAACGGAAAAATATACAAACCAGATGCTCTTGTCAAACTAGATGATTTTAAGGGAAATCAATATGACTTCATAATTGAATTTGAGAGGTCAAGAAATCCAATTGCTATTTATAACGAGAAACTAGCCAAGAATGAGAAAATGCCATCATTTAAGGAACTTGGCTTATCTCAATATACTAAAATCTTGTATATCTACTGCCACGAGCGTTTTAACGTCTTTAACAGACCCATACAATACGACCTACCAGAAGTAAAACTCCCCCTCCAAGCCCTTAATAGTGGCTTTGCCAGCCTGATGAATATCGCAGCCAAACTCCCTGATCATAAATATCGTTTTTTACCATATCACCAATTCAACCAGCTGGATATTTGCCAAAATAAAATCAGATTTTCAGGAACGTGCAAAGCCTGTTGCAGAGTCAATTAAAAAAGGAGACCCACTTGCTAAAAGTATCTTGCGTTTTGGAGGTGGAGTAGCAGGTGGAATTACTGACGCATTCGGTGAAGTTGCTAAAAGTGCTTATAATACCATGAGTAATGTAGAAAAAAGCACTGGTTTAGATAAGTTATCTACTAAACCCCTCAACGCTCATCAGAATTGACCCTTTTTTGCTCATGAAAATTGACCCACGCGTTGCGCAGTCAATTGCGCGCGCAATGTGTGATTTCGGGTGGAATGAAGAGACCCGGGATTCCGTGCACAGTGGTAAGAAACGCTGC
>CAIMXI010000013.1 GCA_903845365.1 uncultured Geobacteraceae bacterium
CGTCAAACAGTATAACACCTTTCATAGATACGAATTTTCAGCGTTTAAGATACACAATATATTTAAATAAGTTATAGCCTTATTGCAAAGGGGCAAATTTTACTATTGTTATTCTAAAACCCTACTGCGAAAATCGGTGTTAAACATATTGATGAGATTGCCAGAGAAAAACAACGTGATGCCCTTTACATAAAATTTGTACCGGAAAATTGTGGTATAGACGATGGCATCGATACATGGCTTGAACACGACTATAGAAATCAGCCACGACGTGCTGAAGTCCTTTCATGGTTTGATACACACAATATTCCTTGGCAGATGTGCGGTTTAGTCGCCAATGAAAATGTTATCGAATGCCCTTATTTTGGTGATGTCTATATCGATATTCCGTTTGACGAGAATGATCCGCAATACCTGATTGTACAGGATTATCTTGAAAACTCTGACGGCACTATGCGGGATAAGCAAGTATATTTCTGCTATCTACCGCTTGAGGTCGCAATGAAGAACGCACATCACGATGAACCCGGTTTCTGGGAAAAATGGGCGGAGGAATTATAAAATCAATGTCATGCCAAGATCGAAAGAAGAAGAAGAGCTGCTGTTACGGAGTACATTAATCTCTTCCGAAAGACCGGTTGACTGCAGGGGGCATTGGGGGACGTTCCGGCATTGGGGGACGTTCCTGCTTTAGTGCTTTAAGCGATCCAGCCACTATCACTTGAACGCACTCTCGCACATAAACAACTCCTCGTCACGTGTTGCTGCTCGCGTTACTGAAGAGCTTCCTGAAATAACGGTTTTATCCCCCCTGGTTCATAGATTGATGTAGAGAGTCAGGTATATCTGTTTATCTCCTCCGGAACTTAAGCCTTGTGCAAAACCTAGAGCAGGTGTCACCTTGAGCCAGTATCCGAGCGTCACGTCCATGCGGAGTTCTGCCCCGGCACCGACCTTCAGATTGCTACCGCGAAACGCGACACTGTCGTCCCAAGCCTCTCCTGCATCGACAAAGAGCGCGCCATGTACCTTTTCAGCGAAGAAAGGGAGGGTTCCGGGGCCTTTAAACGGGTAGAAAAGCGGTGCCCGATACTCCAGAGTCCCTGAAGCGACGTACTTGCCGGCTACGAGGCGCTCCGAATAGCCACGCAGCGGGTAGGGATTGAGCTCCGATGGAATCCCGCCAATCTGAAATGACTGCTGGCCGTACTTCCGGCTGCTGTCGGCCAGTGCGCCGGCAAGACGGAGATAGAGCACCTGATGCTTCATGGCTGCTGTCGGCAGGCGGATAAATTCCTGGTACTCTGCACTATATTCCGAAAGTTCCTGCTCGTTGCCGAGTTCCCGGCCATATCGCCGATACTTTAGAGAAATCCGTCGCCCCTCCTCTGAACTGATGGAATACGGGTATCTGGAAACATTGTCGAAACTTAGAGCTGTAAAGAAACTGTCCCGCCTCCCCTGAAAAACCGGAATACCGTTGAAGCGATCTCTACTGTCCAGAGAACTGAGAGCTTCCTGATCCTGAATCTGATATCCGGTCGTTATGAGATATCTGGATTCAAACGAAATGATCGGAAATGATGTGCCGAGAGTGAGGCTCCGGCTCGTTTCGTAGTAATCACCCCTCTGCTGCAGGTTTGAGTAGAGAAGAGGTTTCGCATGCGCTTTAACAAAAATGGTCGGGTAAAAATTATCATTCTGGTAGCTCAGGTCAAAGTAACTGCGACTCCTCCCTGGAGAGTAGTCGGCTGAAAGCACGTATGAGTTGTAGCCGAGTACGTCTGAGCCGGCGGTAAACAGTCCGTAGACCGGGCTTCCTGAACCATCACCGGTGAGCCTCGGAAGCCAGAACGTCGGAAAGAGAGTTGGTATGGGGCTATAACTGGTGGCCGTTGCCAGAACAGTGCCCTCCCCTTTTTCGCCGTTCACTGGCGATACAGATGCCGGAACCTGACGAGACGACGGCAGCGAAGGCTCCCTCCCTGTCGACCACTTTTCCCGGTCGAGCGAAATCTTGACGATGCTGAAGCCTCGCGAATTATAGCTGGAGAAGACAATCTCGCTCCCGTCAGGCGAGATGTCCGGCTGCATCGCGCCTCCGAGCAGGTGGCTCACCTGGTAGCTCTTCCCTTCTTCCAGGTTATATGCGAAGAGGTTGAAAACCCCCGTTTCATCGGAGACGTAGATAAGAAAAGAGCCGTCGCGGGACCAGACGGGGTAGGCAGCGGTATGATCAACCGTCATCAGGGGGCTGTCCTTGCCGGTAGCGATGTTATAGAGATGGATCGCACTCCGGCCTGAATTATCTGTGAGCGAATAAGAGATATTTGCAGCATCAGGCGACCAGCGCGGAGAGGAGAGGCGCTGCATAGAGTAGTCGGTAAGCTTTCGGGGAGCCGACAACTTTCCGGCTTCGTTCATCTCCAGCAGCGCCAGATTCTGGCTCCCTCGCGCAGTAACTACGGCGGCGAACAGTTTGCCATCAGGGGAGAGATCCGGATCCCCCAAACGCTGGCCTTTGGTCAGGCGGGTAGCCGACCTGCTCGTAAAGTCGTAAGAAAAAAGATCTTGATAAACATTGCCCTTGATGATCTTCGGCTGGGTGAAGTAGAGAGTCCCGCCGTCGGGAGACCAACAGATACTTCCATCGGAGTAACGACGTCGGAATTCTGCCAGCACACGGCTTCCGCTCCTGTCGGTAATGACGGTAGTGGTATGGTCGTGCGGATCACGTTTAGTGAAAGCGATACGGCTGCCATCCGGAGAGTACCTCGGATTGCCGAGAGACTCCCCAATTGTGGAGACAGTGTTCAGCGGAGTGAAGGGAACACTGGAAAGAGTCGCAATACGCTCTGATTCCTCTCGTTTGATGGCGGTTAACATGTCGGCATAGAGGTCGCGATAGCTCTTTCCACCGGTCAGTTCCTGCGGCGGCGCGCTGATAAAATAGGGAAAGCGCCCGGCGTGCGCCAGGTTCAGCTTCCCTGGAGCATCCTTTCCGTAAGTCTCTGCGATATAGCGTTGCAGACGGTAGCCGTACAGATAGGGGAGATTGCCGGAGGGCCACCCAGGGAGATCGCCGTTTATCTGCGCGATAGTCGGGAGATTATCCTCTGCGACTGCCATACGGAAGAACATATCGTAGAAGCTGCTTCTGCCCCGCCCCTTCCCGCCGTATTCGGTTTCAGCCCAGGTGGCTATCCCTTCATGCCACCAGCGCGGCAGAAAACTGTTCGGGGGAGCCGTCACCAGAAAAAAGAGTCCAGATACCGGATCAATGGCCGGAACAGGTTTGCCGAATATCACGCGCATCACGTCCCAGTAGCCCCGCGAAGGATCCAGCGTAAGGATGTGAGCGTATTCATGCGTGATCATGACCTTCAGCCAGTCGTCGTACTCGCCGATCATAGAAGCAAGAGTGGGTGGTACCACCTTGATGTAGATGACGTTATACGGGAGCGCTGTGGCGAAACCGTTGGCAAAGTCGCTGTCGTCGATCAGTACGATCTCGGTTTTTTCTCTCGGCAGCCAGGCCAACTCCCCCGTCAGTGTCCGATGCGCCTCCTCAGCAAATAGAGCACTCTTCCGCGCGGCCTCCTCCAGTCCCTGGTGGAAATGGATCGAAAAGTGTTGTGTCTCGATCGTTGAAAAGGTAAACGTGGCGTCAAACCGTGCCGCTTCCGCAAGAGAATAGAGGCAAAGCAGCAGGATAATGCAAAAAGCGGTTGATTTCATCTCTCCTCCTGATTCAAGCGTTCCAACTGAAACAGCTTGCTGGAAATTGTATTCTTAATTGATCTCGTTCTCGGGTGCCAAAACACTTGAACCATAGCATCAGACGGGGTATCGATCCTGCTTGACTCTGACGCAGAGACTCCGGCAATCCAGACCAGATCTTCACCACAAAACAGAAGCGGAATCAGCCTCCGCTCAGAGAGCGGGATTTTCCGGTCGATAAAGATATCCTTAACCTTTTTTCTCCCGGTCATACCGAACTGCGTCATCCGGTCGCCTGGGCGAAAGGTACGAAGAAGCCAGGGGAACTGGAACTTGTTCAAGTCAAGACATACGCTGTATGGATCTTTTAAGACAGCGGTCGAGCTGTTCTTATCGATAGTGAGAGAGCCGCCGCATGGAAGACGGTAACTACCCGGTTTAGTTATCAGCAGTTCAAAATCTGTATCAATAACAGCGTAGTCATTCCGAATGAACAAAAGATTATCATACTCCCTCGCAACCGTGACCCCTTGCGGAAGAGCCTGGTGTGAGTTGGGACGGGCAGAATCAATCAGGGCATTGATGGCAACAATATGGAGCAGGGAGACACCTTCCAGCGTGCCGGCCAGCTTTTTGAAAGCGAGACGCAGCACTCTGCGCAGCAGTGCCGGGGCGAGTCTGCGGAGTTGGCCGATGGCACAGACTACCCTCCCATCCCCTGCCTGACACGACTCAATAAAAGCCTGTTCCGTCAGCTCCTCCAGCAGCGCTTCATCACCTGCGATAATTGACGCCGTTGCGGTAAGTGTCGAGCGGATATCCGGGTTATATTCTTCAAGCAGCGGCAGCAGATGATGGCGGATACGGTTGCGCAGATAGAGCGTGTCGCTGTTGCTGGCATCGTCACGCCACTCCAGGGTGCGATTGCGGAGGTACTGCTCGATTTCAATGCGGGTTATATCCAGCAGAGGGTGGACATAACCTCTCTCATTGCGGTACGCCATTCCTGATAATCCGATCATTCCGGAACCGCGCAACAGACGCATCAGCACGGTCTCAGCCTGATCATCGGCATGATGGGCAAGCGCGACCGCCGCTGCATCGTACTTAGCACAAATTTCGTCGAAAAATGCTATCCGGCTACGCCGTCCGGCATCCTCAAGGTTCAAGCGGTTATCTACCGCCATTTTCCTGATATCCACACGCCTAACTTCAAACGGAATTGCGTAACGTTCGGCCAACAGGCGGCAGAACTCTTCGTCTGCGTCAGATTCGGCACCACGCAGAGAGTGGTTCAGATGTGTGGCGATCAAGCGAAGATTGTACCCGTGAAGCCGGGTAAGGAGATCGAACAGAGCGGTCGAGTCCGCACCGCCGGAAAGCGCCACGACCAGAGTGTCCCCCGGACGAATGAGACACTGCTTGCGAATAGTTTTCTCAACGCGGGAAACGAGTGCGGAGTCGTTAGGCTTCATGGCAGCCCTACAGCCAGCGCTTCTTTTTGAAGTAGGCAATCATCAGCAGAGAGAGAGTGATCATTATACCCCAGAGAACGAAATAGCCGTTATGCCACTCCAGCTCTGGAAAGTACTTGAAATTCATGCCATAGACCCCGACAAGAAAAGTCAACGGCATGAAGATAGTGCCGATAACTGTCAGAAATTTCATCACTTCGTTCGTACGGTTGCTGATGCTTGACAGGTACAGATCGAGCATGCCGGAGAGGAGATCACGGTAGGTTTCAACGGAATCTATCACCTGAACAGTGTGGTCATACACATCGCGGAAATAGAGTCGTGTCGCATCATTCAACAGGTGGCTGTCACCCCGTTCCAGAAATGAGATCGCTTCACGCAGTGGCCAGACACTCTTGCGCAGATAAATGATCTCTTTTTTTATACCATTGATCTGATGGAGGGATCTCTGGTCAGGAGTGCGAGCCAGCTCTTCCTCAATGTCAACGATCCTCTCGCCAAACTCTTCCAGAACTGTGAAATAGCCGTCAACAACAGCATCAATAAGAGCGTAGGCCAGATAATCCGCCCCCATTCCGCGAATTTTCCCCTTGCCGTTCAGGATTCGTTTGCGCACCGAATCAAAGGGGTCACCCTCAATCCCCTCCTGAAACGTGAACAGGTAGTCAGGCCCGAGA
>CAIMXI010000014.1 GCA_903845365.1 uncultured Geobacteraceae bacterium
CACAAAATCTACGACGGCACCACAACCGCGACAGTAACTCTGGCTGATAACCGTATTGCTGGTGACGCTTTGACGATTGCCAACGGCGGAGCTAGTTTCATCGACAAAAACGTCGCAAGCGGCAAAACAGTCAATGTTGCTAGTATATCCGTAAGCGGCGTCGATGCCGGAAACTACACCTTCAATACGGCAGCGGCAACAACTGCCGACATCACCGCCAAATCCCTTACTGTAACAGCCACCGGCCAGAACAAAATCTACGACGGCAACACAGCAGCGACAATAACCCTGGCTGATAACCGTATTACAGGCGACACCTTGACGCTTACCAACAGCGGAGCCAGCTTTATCGACAAAAACGTCGCAAGCGGCAAAACAGTCAATGTTGCTGGTATATCCGTAAGCGGCGTCGATGCCGGAAACTACACCTTTAATACGGCAGCGGCAACAACTGCCGACATAACCGCCAAATCCCTTACTGTAACAGCCACCGGGCAGAACAAAACCTACGATGGTTCCACTGCAGCGAGTCCGACACTCACCATCACCGCCGGCCTGGTTGGCACAGAAACGGTTAACGCCGAGGCTAACGCCAGTTTTAATAGCAAGAATGTGGGCGAAGCCAACCTCATCACCGTCAACAGTATCACATTGACCGATGGCACTAACGGCGGCTTGGCCAGCAACTACAGCCTTACCTCCGGACAAACTGCTGCGGCTAGCATTACCAAACTTGCCAGCGTGACCTGGGTCGGCAACACCGTTGGCAACTGGTCTGCTGCTGAAAACTGGGCTGGTGGCGCTTTGCCTGATCTAGCCAACGTTACGAGTGCCATTATCCCGGCAAACACCACCGTCATCTACGATACCGGCGTAGATCCCACCACTATCTTGAGCACCCTCGCAGTGGGCGCTAATGGCGGACTGACGCTTGCGGGCAGTACCCTGACGATCAAGAACTCGTTGACGACGCCCAATTATTTGCAAACCGGCGGCACACTTGGCGGTACTGCTACGGTCACTGTGAGCAACAGCTTTACCAAGAGCGGTGGAGTTATGGCCAGTACCCTGGGCAAACTCTCCATTAACCAAACCAGCGGTAACCTCGGCTTTAGCAATTTACAAGCCTTAACACTGGGGGCGGTAAATGCGTTGAGCGGCAACATCGAGATTGAAACTACCGGGGGTTTGACTACCACCAACGAAAAGGTTAAATCCAGCACCGGCAGCGTGCATCTGGTTACGCATAGTCCGTTGGTGATTGGCAGTGGCGGTGTGGATGCAGCCACCGGTGTTACATTGGAGGCGTCCACGCCCGGTGCTGACAGTGCTATTACCGTCAACGGTGCAGTCCAGACGGTCAGTGGTCCAGTGGCGGTAGTCTCTTACGGTAATGTGGCGCAGAACGCCAGTATCAGTGGTGGCTCGGTGGATATCGGCAGCACTGTCGGGAGCATTAATGTCGTCAGCGGAGCAGTTACCAGCGCACCCACCATCTCATACAAAGCAAATGCCGGGACGATCACCTCAAGCCCTACCAACTTCACTGGAAGCAAACCGACTCTAACCGCCGTAACGATAGAAACACCGCCGTCAGCAGATCCCTGTGTTGCAAATCCAATGGCACCTGGATGCCAGGCTGGGATACAGGCTGCAGCCGATGCTCAGGCAGTAGCGACTTCTCAGGTCGTGAAGGATATTGCTTTGGTTCAGGTTACTCCGGTTGCCCCGACCGGGCTTATTCCTGTTTCCCTGCAAATGGCTCAGAACGTGTCGCCTGCACCAGCGCCGGCACCAGCACCAGCACCAATGTCTGCACCGGCAAGCGCTCCGCCAAGTTCTTCAGACACTCCACCGACATTGATGGCTGTTGCACCGACACCATCTAAAACTGTTGCCAGCCCAGTAGCAATTTCTTCAGAGAGTCCACCTGCACAGACAGTGAGCAGCGCAAGTTCGCCCGATAGTCCACCAGCACAGGCAACTGCTGCAGCCATTTCACAGCCCGCTGATAGTGGTACAAAGGAGCAAACTTCGGCCAGCAGTAAAAACACCACTGTTAAAGATACGGTCGCCAGCAGTAAAGACGCCAATGTTAAAGAAAAAGAGACTACTAAAGAGAAAGAGCCTGCAGCCAAAGAGAAAGAGCCTGCAGCCAAAGAGAAAGAGACTGCAGCCAAAGAGAAAGAGACTGCAGCCAAAGAGAAAGAGACTGCAGCCAAAGAGAAAGAGACTGCAGCCAAAGAGAAAGAAGCTGCCGAGAAGGAGAAGAAGGAGAAAGAAAAAGAGAAGGAAAAAGAACAACAATCATCCGAAGATAAAAAAGATACCAAGCCAAAGAAAAACTACTGCAATTAGCAAATATTCGGAATAAGTAGAAAACGCTATATTACCGTTCAGAAGCCTGTTCCGACAGTGATGGCTGCTATCTGCTAGAAACAGCCCCTTCAATAGAGGTGTCTGTTCGTGTCTTGACACCCCTTATCTTTTGCGGTAACTTGGCACGTCCTACCAGAGGACACCTGACGTTTTTGTCAAAATTCCTGCACGTTAAAAAGGTCACTCCGGCATGAAAATTACAGCGGTTATCCCTGCCCGTTATGCATCGATGCGTTTTCCTGGTAAAGCTCTGGCAGAAATTGACGGTCGTCCGATGATTCAGCATGTTTATGAGCGCACTGTTCAATCAAAACTGGTGACTCGGGTTATTGTCGCGACTGATGATCCGCGCATCGCTGACGCAATCTCTGTTTTTGGCGGTGAAGCGGTCATGACGTCAACAGGCCATGAGACAGGCACCGACCGTCTTGCAGAAGTCGCTGCCGGTTTGGATTCTGATATAATCGTCAATGTCCAGGGTGACGAGCCGCTGATTGATCCAGCCATGATAGATCAGGCGTTGCAGCCATTTTTGGAAGAGCCGGATCTCCTGATGGGAACTCTCAAAACGCGCATTAAATGCCTGCATGATTTTCTCTCCCCCAATGTGGTAAAGGTGGTGACGAACAGTTGTGGTGACGCCATCTACTTTTCCCGCTCTCCACTCCCCTTTTTTCGCGATAAATGGAAAGATCTGAAAGACGACTCCTTCTGCTGCGGCAAGCTCCTCTGCTATAAACATGTCGGCATGTACGTATATCGACGTGACTTTTTATTGAAATTTGCCGCCATGCCGGCAACGTTTCTGGAAATATCAGAAAAGCTCGAGCAGTTGCGCGCCCTTGAAAATGGTATAAAAATCAGGGTTGTTGAGACCGGATTCGAGTCGATAGGCGTTGATACGCCTGATGATCTGGTTAAAGCGCAGGAACAGTATCGTAGACATCATAAATAATAATAACCAATCACAACACTTTTAGACTACGTATTTGGGTACTCTTCCGCAAGGCGGGGCTTACGATATTCAGGAGCAGAAAGCTATGAAAACCAAGTTTATTTTTATCACCGGGGGCGTTGTTTCTTCAATCGGCAAGGGGTTGGCAGCCGCCTCGCTGGGAGCGTTGCTGGAAGCTCGAGGACTGCGGGTAACCATGCAGAAGCTTGATCCATATATCAATGTTGATCCGGGAACTATGTCTCCGTTTCAGCATGGTGAGGTTTTTGTGACCGATGACGGCGCCGAAACCGATCTTGATTTGGGGCATTATGAGCGCTTTACGTCTGCTCTCCTTTCAAAGAAGAGCAATTTTACGACCGGACAGGTATATTTTTCCGTTATTACCAAGGAGCGACGCGGCGATTATCTGGGGGGGACGGTGCAGGTCATTCCTCACATTACCGATGAAATCAAACTCAAAATTATTGAAAACGCCAAAGGTGCCGATGTGGCGCTCATCGAGGTTGGTGGGACTGTTGGCGATATTGAGTCACTACCGTTTCTGGAGGCGATTCGCCAGTTCCGCTTTGACCGTGGTCAGGGGAATACACTGTACATACATGTCACACTTGTTCCCTACATTCGCACTGCCGGGGAGCTGAAAACCAAGCCGACCCAGCATTCAGTCATGGAATTGCGTAAAATAGGTATTCAACCGGATATTCTGCTCTGCCGCTGCGAGCGCGACCTGCCGGAAGATATGAAGAAGAAAATTGCGCTGTTCTGTAACGTCGGCGAAAAAGACGTCATCCCGGTTGTCGATTCCGAGCATATTTACGCAGTCCCACAGGCGCTTAATAAAGAACATCTCGATGATCAGGTCGTCGAAAAACTTAATATCTGGACCAAGGCGCCAGATTTGACCAAATGGCAAGATGTTGTGGAAAAGCTGCGGCATCCCAGCAATGGTGAAGTTCGTATCGCGATAGTCGGCAAATACGTCGACTTGACGGAGTCATACAAATCACTTGCCGAGTCGCTGACTCATGGTGGGATAGCCAATGACACCCGGATCACATTCAAATATCTGGATGCAGAAAAGATAGAACGCGACGGTGCTGACGGCCATTTTGATGATATTCACGGCATCCTCGTTCCTGGAGGTTTTGGCGAGCGTGGTACGGAAGGGAAGGTTATGGCTATTGAGTATGCCCGTACCCGTAAAATTCCTTTTTTCGGGATTTGTCTTGGCATGCAGATGGCGGTGATCGAGTTTGCCCGCAATGTCTGTGGTATAAAAGAAGCCTGTTCGAGCGAGTTCCGAGAGGCAGGGGGAGAGGCAATTATCCATCTGATGGAAGAGCAGAAACAGGTCAGCAAAAAGGGGGGCACCATGCGGTTAGGTGCGTTTCCCTGCTCAATTACCAAGGGGACGCTCGCACATGCGGCGTACAATGAGACCGAGATTTCTGAGCGCCACCGTCATCGTTTTGAATTCAATAACGCGTATCGCGAGCAGTTGGCTGATAAAGGACTCTTACTCTCAGGGGTGTATAAAGATAAAAATCTTGTTGAAGTGGTAGAAATTGCCGATCATCCCTGGTTCCTGGCCTGCCAGTTTCATCCCGAGTTCAAGTCGAAACCGCTGGTTCCTCATCCGCTTTTCAGGGCATTTATCGCCGCCTCATTGGCGCAGAGAAACAAAGGGTAGAGTATCGTCACACGTCTGGCTCTTCACCCCTATCAGATACCCAGATTAGTTCATAGTGAGAATCGCTCTCTTTTCGATAAATTGAGGTCGGTAATAGTTTTTCAGATGCGAGAGAGTGAAATATGGTGTCAGAAATATCACCGTCGTAGCGAATAGCCAGTCCACAATCCGTTGATAAAGCTCGCGGGGCGGGTATGAGCAGAATAGCCAGTCGAAGCTTTTTGAGGATACTTTCAGCTTTCATGACTCGATGTGCCGAGTTAAATACCGCAAGTAACTGTCCATTTTGAATCACAAAAAAAATCCCCCGTAATCTGATAAGTTTCTGCTTTGCGCGAAAAGGAGCTGTAAATGGGAGTTGCACTTGAAGCTATCGGGCTCATTATTCTCGCGTTTGTCATTAGTATTCCCTGTGGTTATCTCCGCCAGAGCTATTCAAAATATTCATTCATGTGGTTTATGCTTATCCACATTCCGATCCCTTTTATCATCTTGTTGCGTGTTAAAGCCGGTCTCAACTGGCATTTTATTCCTTTTACACTTGCCGGTTCCATTGCCGGCCAGATATTTGGCGGCGCATTAAGCCGTCGGAGAAAGCAGAATGGCAAAGAGGGCTAGAATGGCTTTCCCGCAGCCGTTGTCGGGGGTTATGAAGGAGAGTCTTGCCGGAACCGGTTTAGCTGAACGATTACGAGACGCGGAAATATGGCGTGTCTGGCCGGAAGTTGTCGGGGCGACTCTTGCCTGTCGGGCACAACCGTTGCGGATTATCAACGGTACGCTGACTGTTGCGGTATCGAGTGCTCCCTGGATGCAGGAACTTCGTTTCATGACCGCCATGATGAAAGAAAAACTCAACCTCCGCCTTGGTGGCGAAGTTGTCCGGGAGATCGTGCTCAAGGCTGGCAGGGCGGATCCGCCAGCCGCAGAAGTGCCGGATGAAGTGAGAGAACCGCGCCAACTCACCCCTCAGCAGATGACCATGATTGAAGAGCAATCAGCCTCAATATCAGATCCGGAAACCCGCCTGGCCTTTATGGATTTGATGCAGGCCAGCATGGAAAAGCGGAGCTGATCAGGACCTTGTCAACTGCCGGTATTTGATCCGGTGCGGGATGTCTGCGGCGGAGCCTAACCGTTTTTTGCGATCCTCTTCATACTCGGAATAATTACCTTCAAACCAGACCACTTTGGAATCACCCTCAAACGCCAGGATATGTGTGGCTATACGGTCCAGAAACCATCGGTCGTGGCTGATAACCACAGCACAGCCCGCAAAATTTTCAAGAGCCTCTTCCAGCGCCCGCATGGTGTTGACATCCAGATCATTGGTTGGTTCATCCAGCAGAATCACGTTGGCGCCACTTTTCAACATCCGGGCCAGATGTACCCGGTTGCGCTCTCCGCCGGAAAGTGTTCCGACTTTTTTCTGCTGATCGCTGCCGGAGAAGTTGAAACGAGAAACATACGCCCTGGTGTTCACGAGCAGTTTACCAAGCTGAATGGCTTCCTGCCCTTCAGAAATCTCTTCCCAGATGGTTTTATCCGGATTTAGTACATCGCGGCTCTGGTCAACATACGCCAGTTGGACGGTGTCACCAATTTTGAAAGTTCCGGAGTCCGCCTGTTCCTGTCCGGTGATCATACGGAAGAGGGTTGTTTTACCGGCTCCGTTCGGGCCGATAATGCCGACAATACCGCCACGTGGCAGACGGAAGGTCATTCCTTCGACAAGCAGGCGGTCACCGTAGCCCTTGGCAACATTCTCCGCCTCTATGACAATATCCCCCAGTCGGGGACCGGGCGGCAGATAAATCTCAAGTTCGCGTGATTGCTTTTCATTCTCCTGAGTGACCATATCCTCATACGCCGTGATACGTGCCTGCGACTTGGCGTGTCGCCCTTTTGGTGACATTCTGATCCATTCAAGCTCACGTTTCAAAGTTTTCTGGCGGTCACTCTCCTGCTTTTCTTCGTTTGCAAGGCGGTTCTGTTTCTGTTCCAGCCAGGAGGAATAGTTTCCTTTCCAAGGGATGCCTTCTCCTCGGTCGAGTTCCAGAATCCAGCCGGCCACGTTATCCAGAAAGTAACGGTCATGGGTGACGGCGATGACCGTGCCGGGATAACTGTGCAGGTGATGCTCCAGCCAGGCGACTGTTTCCGCGTCCAAATGATTGGTCGGCTCATCAAGCAGAAGAATATCCGGTTTTTTGAGCAGGAGGCGACAGAGTGCCACCCGCCGTTTTTCGCCACCGGACAGAACTTTTGTCAGCATATCTCCGTCAGGGCAGCGGAGCGCGTCCATCGCCATTTCCAGACGGGAGTCCAAATCCCATCCATCCAGGTGATCCAGCTTCTCCTGGAGTGCCGCCTGCCGATCACACAATTTCTCAAAATCGGCATCCGGCTCTGAAAACTTGTCAGTAATGGCATTAAATTCAGCAAGCAGATCAACGGTTTCCTGGACCCCCTCCTCCACAATCTGGCGAACGGTTTTAGTCTCGTCAAGTCGCGGTTCCTGCTCCAGATAACCGACGGTATACCCTTGTGACAGAACCGCCTGACCGTTAAAATCTTTGTCAACACCAGCCATAATTCGCAGCAGGGATGATTTTCCGGAGCCGTTTAAGCCAAGGACACCAATCTTGGCGCCATAAAAATAGGAGAGAGAAATGTCTTTAATGATTGGCTTTTTGTCGTAAAATTTACTTACGCGCATCATTGAATAAATTATCTTGTTTGGATCTATTGCCATGAATTCCTCCGTGATTTTAGTAAATTGAACATCTCTTTTACACGTCGCTTCCTTAAAATGCTCCTGATATGGTTTACACAAAAAATCTTTTTGCTTTTGCCTTTATCCGCCTTTATCCCTTTTATCCATGTAAATAAAAGGTTTTGCTTTTAACTTCAAAGACTTTTTAACAGGGATAAAGAAAGATAAAGGCGGATGAAACCTTTTAAACTCAAAGATAAATTATCCAGTTGGAAAATTATTTTAGCTGCCTTCAAGCCCTTTATTTATAAGCTTTTGCGTGGATGTGTAATATTTTTCTTGCCACTTCAACACAAATTTCAGGCGTTAGTCGTCGCGGCAGTAATGAAAAGTTCACTGGCAACGGCATCGTCAACATACTCTTCCCCACAATTCTGGCAAACTCTGGCTGGCACTTTCTTTACCACCAGAGTAAGCCCGTCACGCTCAAGGGTTACCGTAGCAAATCCATTAGTTGTTTCGCCATGCTTGCAGATTACGCACTTCATGATGTTCTCCTTGTAAAAGTGTTTACTCTCAAGCCCCTTCCAGCAGTCGCTTGATCTGTTTATCAAAATCCGATTCAAACAACCGATCCTGCACAATGCGGTACTTTTCAAATTCATTTTCCGCAAACACCTTAGCGATTTCCTGGGAAACTTTGCCGGGATTGTCGAGAATTTCCCGTTCATTGAACTGTAAAAAGGCATTCAGCCCTTGCAACCTCCCGATTCCCCTCTTTTTGAACTATTCGGAAATTCCGAACAGTTGCCTTCTGAGTGATCTCCCCCTGCTGAAATAATGGGACGCCCCTCTTTATCCCGCTGACCGGTGCTGCCGTTAGTTGGAACTTCGTTTTTTCTCTGTGCATTTCCGTAAAAGATGACTCTGAGGCAGGGACCCTAGCCGATGCGTACTTTTTTGGTGCGTCCACTTGGTCTTGTAGTTAGGCAGGTTTCAAGTGTTTCATGTATAGCTTCGCGTACTATGTCGGTAAGTTTCAGTCCTTGGCTGAACTGTTTTAATGCCTCATTCATCAGTGTCTGATAATTGCCTCCAACCATCTCAGCTCGTACTTTGAAGGTCGCTAGCACATCGTTGTCCACTCGCATGGTAATGCGTGATTTCCCTCCGGTTTCCGCCTGAAGCTTTGCAAGATGAGGAGTTTCACTTACTGATCTTGCCTCTGCAAAATCAAAGTCTTTGTATTTTTCATGCATTTTGTCAGAACTGGTTTTCATAGCGCCTCCGTTGCGGCTCATTAGCTTTCCATGCAGATATGAGTCGTATTGTTTCATCTCTGTAAGTGTAGACAACCATCAGAATCCGTCCTTTACCACCCATTCCCAATGTGACGAATCTTTGTTCTTCTTCTGAATCACTGTCCTCTCGGGTCAGGGCAAATGGATCAAGCAGTACATGTTGGGCTTCCTCGAAGGTCACGCCGTCGTGGTTCTTCGGGTTTACTGTTGCTTTTTTGGAATCCCAGATGATTTTCATGGTTTTATTGTATGCACAATAGTATGTACTGTCAAGACTCAATTCCCAGTCAGATTTCAATGATTTTATGGTGTTCGATCAGCCACCGCTCTTGAAACGTTCTTCGTGCTATCCAGCCGACCTCTTTGATATACCAGCCATTCACAGAAGCTCCAACGAGTGCCCCGATTGCAGGGATTGCCTGGAGTGCTTTTCGCTTTGTCAAATTGACACCTAGTTGTTTCCCTCAACGCTCATCAGAATTGACCCTTTTTTGCTCATGAAAATTGACCCACGCGTTGCGCAGTCAATTGCGCGCGCAATGTGTGATTTCGGGTGGAATGAAGAGACCCGGGATTCCGTGCACAGTGGTAAGAAACGCTGC
>CAIMXI010000015.1 GCA_903845365.1 uncultured Geobacteraceae bacterium
ACTGGCAGTTAACTGGGCTGGCTGACCCTTAATAAAATCCTATCAAAATCAAAAAAACAGGGTCGTGTAGTATATAATAAGTGGATCAGGTTCCGGTGAATATTCGCTATAAAACCGCAATACAGTAACTTTATGGTGGGTCAACCTAAATTCAAAAAACGGGTAAACATATTACCGGCGGTGTCAATGTGGCACAATCCAAGCTGACCGAAAAGTGACTCCAATCAATAGTCGGTCTTGGCTGGGTCGAATCCAATTTAACACTTAGCGACCTTCATAACAGCCGCCATCTTATTTTCCTCATTCGTCTTGGCATAAAATGTCGCTGTAATACTGATGTTCGAGTGCCCAAGTAAATCCCTTATAGTTTCAAGGTTCGTTCCTGCACTGACATGCCTCCTTGCCATTGTATGCCGCAGGATATGCAGACCCTTTTTTTCGATCCCACCCCTTTTATATATTCCCGTAACAATCTGGTACATATTCGTCAGGTTGATGAGCCTACCAGTTCGTGTAGAGCATACTGACCAATCTCGGCCCTTAGCCTCAGTCAAGGTATCAATCTCCTCGGCGACAATAGAATATGGCACATAGACATGTCGCTCTTTTCCGCCTTTCCCACGGACGAGCAGAGCGTAAACTTCATGTTCCGCATTAAGCTCAAAATCCTTCATCTGTAAGTCTAAAAGTTCATGGGCTCTTAACCCTCCATACAGCATGGTTTTTATAAGCAGTGAATTACGGTAATTTATAAAGCGGTTACGTGGTATTTTTTTCTCTATCTCAAGATATTTCAGCAATCTTGCAACCTCATCAGAACTGAGACCGGGCTTTTCTTTT
The DNA here is from genome assembly GCA_903845365.1 of uncultured Geobacteraceae bacterium. Classification (GTDB taxonomy): domain Bacteria; phylum Desulfobacterota; class Desulfuromonadia; order Geobacterales; family Pseudopelobacteraceae; genus JACRCG01. The sequence goes on from CAIMXI010000015.1 coordinate 841, forward strand.
ATATCCACCTTAATTACCATTTTTTTGAACATTTTGGTGTAATCAGCGTTTTGATCGTTATTTTCTGTAATATAGGTAAAAAATGCCTTTAATACCGTAATGTGTAGTTTTTTAGAGTTTGCACTAAACTTCTTACTTATATTCTCCATGTCTGCCAAATAGCCGTTCAGGAAGATTCGGTTTACATCCGAAAGCCCTACTTCACCTTGGTACTGACGTGCATATTCAAGAAAACTGTTTAGTATTCCCGTGTAAATAGACATAGTGCGTGCAGCTAGGTTTCTATTGGCTATTTCCTGCATATACGTTGACATCCATCTCTGTAAATCTTTTGCCAGGTTATCTACTTCAAGCTTCATTTGCCACCTCCATATAAAACAAGTGATAGTTGTAATATATTATATACCCATTGTTTGACACTCAGGCTTGGTAGAACTCGGTCTCACGGCCATATAACTTGTTTTATATTATCTACTTTAAATACATAAATCAATAAAAAAAGTATTGATATTGATGGCAATAGAGCGTATTTTATATTCATTCAGTCATAAACCAAACATTTGGAGGGTAATATGGTGAAAAACGTAAATGAGTTGAGCTCTGGGGCTGTTTTTGAAATGGGCGAAAGGAACGGGGCGTCCATGGATAAAATTAGCAAGAGGATAGCTATAAAACCTGAAACTCTCCATAAAATGAAAAAGCTAGTGTCTTTGTTCGACGATGAAATTTCGTCAGATGCAAAAGAACCTGAACTGATCGGGTATTTCCTTGAGAAAGGCTTTGATGCACTTGTCGAATCTGGCGAGATTGACCGCAGAGTCAAGGCCGTATTGGGAAAATAGCAATAACTAATCGTCTGGGTAGAGGAGTGCAGCGTGCTAGATTATCTGAAAGTGACATGGCAGAACCTGAAAGAAATTTTAGTGGTTGGCCTACGTGGTACATTGTTGGTCATGGTCTTCGCACTAATCGGAGGCGGACTTGGCTATTTGCTTGCCGCTCATCCAACAATATGGGTCCGGTCAATTGTTGTGGTGTTGATGATTTTTTGTTTTATCATTTGGATAACACTATGGGAGCCTTGCTGCTCCTATAACCATAGGCGGTTTTTGGGTATGAACAAGAACTGAAGCACAATATCCTCCACCGTTCGCATAGTGTACGTGAATACAGTCTTTTCACGGTTATGCAGATAAAACAGCATATAATTATGTGTTTACCGATGTATATTGCATGTATTTTTAACAAATTTATTGAAATTATCTTCAAAGGCTGATATGCTTTCCTGGAGGTAAACGTCATGAATGCTCTGGAAAACGTCAAAACTAAATTGAAACCCGGTCAGGTGTATCGTCGCTCTGATCTTGAAAAGATGTCACGAAGTGTTGATCGAGATGTCGCCGGTTTAGTGAGTGAGGGTACACTGGTAAAGGTTGGTAGTGGTCTGTATCAATGCCCGCAACATTCACGTTTTGGAGTATTGCCTGCCAGTACAGATAAACTGCTCACCTCATTCTTGAAGGATGATGATTATCTGGTTACATCACCCAACGACTACAATGCTCTCGGCCTTGGTACCACGCAGCTTTACAACTACCAAATTGTTTACAACCACAAACGACATGGGCGCTTCGAGCTTGGTGGGCAGCTATTTGAGTTTCATAGAAAACCACGCTTCCCGAAGAAAGCCACTACCGAGTTTCTACTGGTTGATCTGGTGAATAATCTGAACCAGTTGGCCGAAGATCGCAACGCTGTTCTTGCAAGGGTTCGGGCAAAGGTCCCGGAAATGGATGCCAAGCGTCTGAAAACCGCTGTTCATAGTTTCGCCAAGGTGGCCACACGAAAGTTGTTTGAGGAGGCGCTTGCCAATGCGAAATGACAGCTATCTGCACGAACAAAAAGATTTCCGAGACTTGATTCAGGTGGTCTCCAACGAACGGCGTATTTTGCCGCAGTTGATAGAGAAAGATTACTGGATCATGCATGTTCTTTATGGCCTGGAGAAACAGGGCTTTCTCTTTGAGCTGAAAGGTGGCACTTCGCTTTCAAAGGGATACCGGATTATTGAGCGCTTCTCTGAAGACATTGATATTCGGATCGAACCACCTGCCGAGTTGCAGGTCATGGCAGGAAAAAATCACCAAAAAGCTGCACATGTGGAGTCCCGCCGTCGCTTCTTTGACTGGCTGGCTGAAAACATCCGCATACCGGGAATCGAGAGTATTAATCGCGACAACGAATTTGATGATGATCAATTTCGTGGTGCAGGGATCCGCTTGGTATATCCGACGACATTACAGGCCATCACAGGTTTGAAACCAGGAATACTGCTGGAAGTTGGCTTCGATGACACAACGCCCAATAGTGCGGTGGATATTTCGTCGTGGGCGCTTGATAAGGCTGCGACAACTGGTGTAAAATTCTCTGACAACAGAGCTTTGCAGGTCAAATGTTACCATCCTGCCTATACGCTGGTTGAAAAGCTTCAGGCGGTATCGACCAAATTTCGTCAGCAACAGGAATCGAGAGGTTTTCCAGTAAACTTTCTGCGGCATTATTACGATATCTTTTGTTTGCTGGCTGATCCGCGAGTTCAGGAGTTTATTGGCACTGAGACATATCAGAAACGTAAGGAACAGCGCTTTCGCAAAGAAGATGTCATGTGTATTTCTGAAAATCAGGCGTTCCTGTTCCAGGAGCCTGCGGTTTTCAAGCTCTACAAAGCAGAATATGCAAAAACTGAAGGGCTTTACTATGCGGGATTGGTTCCTTTTGATACGGTCATGAAGCGGATACAGGAAAACTTCGATCGACTGTGAAGCGATATTTGAATCCTTGTTTCTTCGTGTTTTTTCACACTCCTCTTGCCTGCTCGAATGCTCTATCACCTTTTTCCTTTTCCAGATTTGTTTCGAGAATGTAATCAGCAATTCCTTTTACAGACCATAAATCCGCTTGGTTAACGGTTCCTTCCAGCCAAGGCTCCATAACGTAGTTGTCATAGTCGGACAGGTAAACATACATTTTGCCTTTCTCCGCCAAGTGCTCAAAGACGGGGGAAGGCAGGGAGACAGCAACCGGACCGACCCTTATTATAACGATACCTGTCTCTGCTGAAACTGATATGAGCGCCGTCGCCTTGTTTGCCATCAACTCCGCATAATACT
>CAIMXI010000016.1 GCA_903845365.1 uncultured Geobacteraceae bacterium
ATCTGGAAGAGTTCACTTTTAGATTCAACAGACGCAAATCTCGGAGTCGTGGCCTCGTTTTCAGAAGATTGCTTGAACGGGCAGTGGCTACAGGACCCGTTACTGAGCAAGACGTAACTAATGGATATAACTGGAAGTAGCCAATTGGTGTAACTAACCGACTACCCCCCTTCTTTTAATCCAGGCAAAGAGTGCAATTCCTCCGGTCAGAAAGACGCAGAGCCCGGCTGGAGCGTCTCCTATTGTGAGGTAGAGCGATTTTCCGCTCCCCGGTTTAATTTCTCCGGTTCGGTACGCTTCTACAAACAGGCCGGTCATAGTGCTGATGTAACCGTTCTGGTCAATAATTGCGGTTACTCCGGTATTTGCCGCACGGATCAGCGGTGTACGGGTCTCGATCGCCCGGAAGGTCGAGATGGCCAGATGTTGATAGGGTGCAGAAGAGCGTCCGAACCAGGCGTCGTTGGTGATCGCCACCAGGACGCGGGCACCGGCCTGGACGTATTGGCGGGCCAGCTCCGGAAAGATGACTTCGTAGCAGACCTGAATACCTAGTTTTGTGCTCCCCATATCCAGAGATACAGCTCTCTCGCCCGGGGAAAAATCGCCAATCCCGACGACAAGCTTGTTGATGAAGGTCAGGAAACGGCCGAGCGGCACGTATTCGCCAAATGGTACCAGATGAAGTTTATCGCTCCGTCCAAGCGTCTCTCCTTGAGGGGATATCAAAAATGCGCTGTTAAGGAACGTGCTTTTGCCGTTTCGGAGCTCATGGGCCGGGCTGCCGAACAGCAAACATGCGCCCAGCTCTCGTGCCAGCCCTCTGATCCGTTCCGCCTGAAGCGGCTCATCCTGAAAGAAAAACGGCACTGCGCTTTCAGGCCAGACAATCAGGTCGACGCCTCCCCTTGATGCTTCGCGGGTAAGACGCACGTAGGTATTCATCGTCAGTTCGCGAAACGCCGGGCTCCATTTGACATCCTGCGGGATGTTCCCCTGGATCAGGGCAATCCGGAGCGGTTTTTCATGATCAGACTCCGTTTCGTTTAAACGGTTAAAACCATAAAAAAGCGTTGCAACCAGAAGGGTCAGGAGAACAACAGCGCTTTTCACCGGGTATGGGACTGTGGCACCGGAGAGCGCCCGCAGAGCGCGATACAGGACGATATTTGCCAGCACAATCAACAGGGTGATGCCGTAGACACCGGCTAGATCGGCAATCTGGATCAGCGGCAAGGTACGAAACTGCGAGTGGCCGAGCATAGCCCAGGCAAAGCCGGAGAAAAGGAATGAGCGGATGAAGTCGAAGGCAACCCAGGCAACCGGGAGTGTAAAGGCGGCTTTGATTCCAACATCTTCTCCGAGTCGGGCAACCCAGGTACTCAGCCCGTAGAACATCGCCAGCCAGAGTACCAGTAACAGATAAACCGGTATGCTGACAGACCATGGGAGCTGCCCATAGCGGACAAACACGATGTTTAGCCAGTAGAGGATTATGGCATAGCCGGTAATGCCGCAGGTCATTCCGATGCGGAAAGCCACACGCGGTGGACTCTCTTCCATGGCAATCATCACCGGGATCAGGGCAACCCAGGCCAGAAATGAGAAGCCGGGGTTCGGGAAGGAGAGAGCAATCAGGACGCCGCTGGCGATAGCCAGGCATCCCCGGCGGTCGAAGAGCTGGGCAGTCGCTGAGAAAAAAGGAGGAACGTTCACTCACGCCCCGAGTTTTCTTGAGGGGCGCTTTTGATGCGGCTGATAGTGACTTTTTTTACCCGGCGAAGATCGGCGTCAACAATTTTCAAGCAGAGTCCGGCACCCTCGAAAGAGTCTCCGACCGCCGGAATCTTTCCGGTAAGGTGGAAGGCGAGTCCTCCAACAGAGTCAAAGTTGTCACGCTCTATCTCAATATTAAAATGTTCCTCAAGCTTTTCAACCGGCAAACGACCGTCGGCGGTTACGCTGCCGTCCGGATTAACGGTCAGCAGCGACTCTTCGCGATCATGTTCGTCCTGAATGTCCCCCACGATCTCTTCCAGCAGATCCTCGATCGTGATCAGCCCCGAGGTACCGCCATATTCGTCAATGACAATAGCCAGGTGAATACGTTTACTTTTAAACTCCTGCAGCAGTTGCTCAAGGTTTTTGGATTCCGGAATAAAATAGGGGGGGCGCATGATGTCTCGGACAGAGAGGCTGTTTTCATCGATGCCCCACTGCTTAAGGAGGTCCTTGGCATAGAGCAGACCGATAATATTGTCGATTGAATCTTCATAAACCGGAATCCGGGAGTGACCGCAAGCGATAATGGTGTCGAGCAGTTCCCGTACGGTGGCGTCTACGGTAACGCAGGCCATTTCAGTCCTGGTTACCATTACCTCCCGGACAATTGTCGTGCCGAGAGAAAAAATCGAGCGGATCATTTCACTCTCTTCTTCGTTAACCAGGCCCCCCTCTTCTGACGCTTCGATAAAATCATTGATATC
>CAIMXI010000017.1 GCA_903845365.1 uncultured Geobacteraceae bacterium
AGGAACTCTCCAGATTTCGGTAGCCCTGCTTCATTGGCGTAACGGCAATCATGGAGGTGCAGTAAGTCTCCTTGAAAGCGGCGTTAAGTACCTGAAGTGCGTATCAGACGTATGCCTTTGGGTAGACGTATTGGCTCTTATCCCTACAACGCAACTTATTGTGTATTAGTAATTGAACCTTAAAAGCTTGTCTGCTATTCTGGCAAAAAAACAGAAGGGGGACATGTTATGTTGCCGGATATTCGTCAATTAGACTACAAGTATGCAGTACCGAAATTCGATTTAGTTCGGGACGATATCCCCGACCTGATTACTGAACTGAAAGGATTTCACGAAAACTTTACCGATTGTTTTCAACGCAGTGAATCCAGAGATAATTTCTATCGGTACATGTCTGGTCAGCTCTGCCATTTGGAAAGAAAATCAATAGAGCCCATTGCTTTCGCCATAGAAGGCGCTAAAGTCAGGGCTATGCAGCGCTTTGTTTCTGATGCACCATGGGATGAAGACAAGATTATGTCCAAGTATCGTAGTCTTTTAAATGATGATATTGGTCATCCTGACGGCGCGATCATATTTGACGAGAGTGGCTTCGCAAAAAAGGGTGATGACTCTATTGGGGTGGCACGGCAATATTCTGGCAATATCGGAAAAGTAGACAACTGCCAGGTTGGTGTTTTTGCCGCCTACACTTCTCCACATGGCTATTCTTTAATCGATAAGCGGCTTTATGTTCCAGAGCATTGGTTCTCAGATGAGTACAGTGAAAGGCGTGAGAAATGTCTTTTACCACCAGAAATCAAGTTCCAGACCAAACCTCAACTAGCCGCAGAAATACTTAGGGGTATAGCCGAGCAGAAACAACTTCCTTTCAGATATGTACTTGCAGATTCGGTATATGCTAATCCGGACTTCGTTGAAGCGGCAGAATCCATTGTTGGAGTAACATACCTTCTGCAAATAGCGGAGGATACACGCTGCTGGCTTCAGAATCCGGTAACCGTAGAAAAAGAATACAAGTACCGTGGGCAAAAGCGATCAAAAAAAGTTCTCTCTATCAAAGCTAATAGTAGCATTACAGTAAAGACCTTGGCTAAGAGCATTAACGACTATTTTTGGTACAGAAGAACAGTTTCTGAAGGGACCAAGGGACCAATTGAATATGAATTCACGAAAAGAAGGATTGTGCTTTCTAACCATGGATTGCCCCAAAAAACGGTTTGGTTGCTTATTCGAAGAACCCTCGGAAAAGAGCCTGAATATTCATTTTACACATCCAATGCTCCGCTCAGTACCAGATTGAACACTTTCATATGGTTGAGCGGACTGCGCTGGTCAATCGAACAGTGCTTTGAAGAGACCAAAACGGAGTTGGGTATGGATCAATATGAGGTGCGAAAGTTCACCGGATGGAATCATCATATATTAACATCGATGCTTGCGCATTACTTCCTCTGGCATACAAAAGTCAGATTGGAAAAAAAAAGCACCTGCTATTACAGCTTCGCAGATTAGATTGATACTGAAAATAGTACTGCCAATGAGAGTCTACGACGCTGATATGATAATATCGCTCGTAGCCTGGATACAATACCGAAATCACCGCTCGTATTTATCACATCGGCGTAAAAAACTGGCTACGGTAAATGCCAAGACATAAGTTGCGTTGTAGGGTTATAGCGGATTCAGAACGAGTACGTGTTTCCTTGGAAGAGCTTGGCAAAGAACGCATGGGCTCACTCGATTCAACACTGATACC
>CAIMXI010000018.1 GCA_903845365.1 uncultured Geobacteraceae bacterium
AGGCCTCGTGAACTTTAACGTAAGGTGGGCACATGCAGCGTCCACCTTTCTTTTTAACCTGACAAAAAAACATCAGGTTGCAATCTGACTTAAGCCGCAAAAAGCTTGCTTCCACTCAATTGAGCTTGGCAATAACAGGCGGACTCTGACCCGGCTTTGACTGAGGGATATCCATAGCATAGCTGTTTAACAGCTTCTCGTGCAGTTGACGATACGCTGCTGGTCTTGATACCATTTCGACACCGGCTACGCGTCCCTTTATCAGCACCGCCATTCCGCACTGACCATCTTGACAAGGGAATGCTTCCAGATAGGTGGTTATATCTTCCCTTCGTGCCTCGTACGCATCCTTCATTGCTCCAGTACCAGAAGATGTACGATGGCTGGAGTGGAATCCTTCAATGCTTTCCCAAACCTCACCCTGGTCGGAACGATAACTTCGTGACTCTGCCAATGAACACGATACCGACGCGTTCTTACGACTTCTCAATGACGGAGACATACTGACATTGGAATCCTCGAAATTGGCAGAGCGGTATGACCAGCGCCCCTGTTCCGTACACGAAACAGGGATTAGAGCACTGTTGCCTGCAGCTACCAGAATAGAAGTGTTCAACACCCGATTTTGCTTGGCACCCGCAAGTTCCTCTCCATCAATCATCAAGACGTTGCTGTTGCCAGAGTTGATAACCTTCAATTCCGGAACGTTACCGGCTTGGCTGACTTCGCTGATTGTGAGTTCACCACCAGCAAGTGCTTCTTTGAGAGTGATATAGTCGGGTCCACCAACTTCGGAGCTGAAAAGCGGTACCACTGCCAGTTCCTTGTGGATCTTCATTTCGCCAAGTTGCATCCTGTCTGCAAGGTGTTTTCTCAAAATTGATTCCATTTGCGTGCCTCCTGATTGTTATATGCCTGATTTATCCAGGTATCTCACCTGTGAAGTGACGGACTACCAGATAATAAAATTCACAATTCCGCCATTGATGATCTGTAAACCTTGGAATATTTCGGCCATTTTCTCAGCTTCAGTACATACTGCTCCTGGGCTTCAGTCTCAATTGTTCCAGGTCGTGCACTTCTCACTAAGTCAACGGCATCTGAAGGCTTGAACCCGAATTCCACGAGCAGTTTTGCGGCAATTGTACCGGTTCTACCAATACCGCCCCGGCAGTGGAGGAGGACTCTACCACCTCCAAAAAGTATCGACTTTATCCGCTGCCCGTTTTCCCTCCATTTCAATTCAAAATGATTATCAGGAATATCCACGTCGCGAATCGGCAGGTGATGCCATTCAATGCCTCTGGAAACAAGAAGTGAAGGAAGATTTGAAATCCCAAGCATCTTCAATTCAAATTCCTCCAGCAGGGTTACAACGGCATTCGCTCCCCAATTTTCAATCGAATCCAAGTCAGTAGACAAATCCCGATCCCAGGTTATGCCGGAGTATCCTTGGTTATCTTTCTTGCCTGGGCAGAAAGTCATACCGATATGGCCACGGTTGCCTGGTAATGCGATTGTATCGATACGCAAAGGTGAATTTTTACTGGTAAGGGTTGTTTTCATAAGTGGCTCCTCAATCAGTTTGAATAAATGAAAGCTTTCAGTTGATGCTCCAGAGTTCCGTTAGCTCGGAGTTGCAGTGAAGGCAGACAGTAGATAGTTGTGCGTACAGTAAACCACCAGCATGGAAGTCAGAGACCTCATGAATATGTTGTGAACTGGAGGCGGCAATCATTTCTCCGCAGTTTGGGCATCCTAGTCGCCAACCTGTCAGGTATTTATTCTCATCATAATCAACAATGTGATCCCGATGCGGTTGTCCGGGCCAAGTGAATGCCAACATGTATTATCCTCTCGATTGATATTTGTAGTTCTGATTATTCCGTCGTTTCAGGCTGCTAAAGTCGTTATTGCGGTAGACTGTAATAACCGTGTCGTCTTGTGCAGCGCATACGACCTGAAGCCCTTCGATACGGTCTGGTCGTAGGCCATCCATACGACAGATTTCAGCCTCGTGGCGACCTAGCGCATAGATTACAGCTCCTCGCACATGATAAGTCCGCCCAT
>CAIMXI010000019.1 GCA_903845365.1 uncultured Geobacteraceae bacterium
AAAAAAGATCAGGTTCTGGAAGAAACCAGGCAGCTCTTTGATCTCCTTCGCGAGCAGGAGATAGTGTCCGAGGCATCTTTCATGGTCGGTTACCCCGGTGAGACCCCCGACAGCATAAAAAAAACCATGCTACTGGCCCAGCAGTACAACCCGGACATTGCAAATTTTTTCACCTTCACCCCTTGGCCGTATTCGGATGGATACAATACCCTTAAACCGCTTATCCAGACCCGTGATTATGCCAGATATAATATGGTTGACCCAGTTATTGAACCGCATAACATGAGTATTCTTCAGATTGAAGTAGCGATAGCAGATGGCTACCGTCGCTTTTACATGGGCAAGATCATGGAATATATGACTATGAAAGCGACCTTCAGGCGTGACTTTCTGATGCGCATCACCAAACTGTTTATGGGTAGCTCTTTTGTCATGAAAAAATTGGGCATTGGCATCCTTGGCAAAATTCCGGCGAAGATGGAGGAGTTTCGGAGAGGAAGAGAGAAGAGATGAATTTTACAGTGCAGAGGGTAAAGTGAGGACAAGCGGTATGCAGCAACTTATTGGGCGGCAAGGCACAATTTTGATTGTCGAAGACGACCGTAATACTGCCGCTCTTGTAGCAACCTATCTTGAGCGCGAGGGTTTTACGACAGTGGTGATCCATGATGGTGGCATGGCGATTCAGGCCGCCGCAGATTGCAATCCTGTCTTCGTCATCCTCGACATCATGCTGCCTAATATGGACGGCAGGGAGATCTGCCGGACGCTGAGAAAGATCTCGGATGTCCCTGTCCTGATGCTGACGGCGCGGGAAGAGGAAGCTGACCGGATTGAAGGCCTTGCTATGGGTGCCGATGATTATGTTGTCAAGCCGTTCAGTCCTCGCGAACTGGTGGAACGTGTAAAGGCGATACTGCGTCGCAGCAAACCGGCCACTATGCGCCAGAAGGCCGTGATTTCTTTCAGTGGTATCGAACTGGATCAGGAGAAGCATAGCGTCACCCGGGATGGCCGACCTGTTGCGTTAACTGCATCCGAATACAAGATACTGCTGGCGCTGATGAGCTTTCCCGGAAAGGCGTTTTCACGCGAGGAGCTCCTGAGCCACTGCTATCAGAACAGCGAGGCGGTGATTGATCGGGTTATTGACGTGCATATAGGTAAGCTGCGGCAAAAGATCGAGGACGATCCTGCCCAGCCCCAATTTATTCAGACCGTGCGCGGCCATGGGTACCGCTTCAGTGATGATGAGAGAAGAGGGATGAGGGATGAGACATGAGGCAGCGACTGCTCTGGAAACTGCTGATAGGGCACATTGTCCCGATCTTTGCGATTTTTTCCATGGTGGTCTGGCAAGCCGTAGATAAGCGGGCGGCAGAGTATTATAAGGAGTTGGAAGAACGTTTCCACGTCTCGCCGGTTGAAGCGCATGGCAGATTTCTTGACGCCATCCATCAGCATATGTTCTGGGGAGTTTTTGTAGCGCTGCTTTTCATTTTGCTCTTCACATACCTTTTGACCAGTTGGGTCCTCCGCCCACTGCTGCAGATTACAGCCATCACCAAAAAGGTTGCCGACGGCAATTATTCCGAAAGAGTAAACGTACTATCCCGCTACGAAGGGGGGCAGCTTGCCGATGCCTTCAACCATATGGCCGACAACCTTGAGACGGTTGAACAGCTCCGCAAGAACATGGTGGCAGACATATCGCATGAGCTGCGAACCCCATTGACCAATCTCCGGGGTTACCTGGAGGGGTTGAGTGACTCTGTCATACCACCGACGCGGGAAACCTTTCAGATGCTGGAGCAAGAGGTGCTGCGGCTGGTCAATCTGGTTGAGGATCTCCAGCAACTGGCACGGGCTGATGCCGCCAGGGCGTTTCTTGATTGCCGGGAACTGTCGCTCCATGAGCTTCTCGGCCAGATCATGGATATTTATCGGCCAAACTTCCAGGAGAAGGAGCTTGATGTGCAGTGGCAACTCGAACCGGGGAGCGATCTTGTGACGGCGGATCGCGACAAACTGCTGCAGGCGATTCGCAACTTGGCTGACAATGCCTGGAAATATACCCCACGACGCGGAAGCGTAACGATTTCTACCCAGCGCACCGCTGACGGCATAAAAACCGCGTTTACCAACAGCGGCTCCGTGATCGCAGATAAGGATATTCCCTTCCTGTTTGAACGGTTTTTCCGGACGGATCGTTCCCGTTCCAGGAATCCGGGAGGAGCAGGTATCGGGCTGGCGATTGTCAAGGAACTGATCGAGGCGCACGGCGGTTCAGTTGGCGCAAGAAGTGAGGATAATGTCACTAAAGTCTGGTTTGTTCTTCCAAAAAAATGATGGGTGATCATCGAAGGAATCCCCCAACGAAGTGATGGTATTCTGGATATATGAATACTCTAGTGACTAGAACTAAAAAACCCGCTAAATCTGTCTTAAAGATTCGCGGGTGTAGTTCAATCTGTCAAGCTCTAATGGTCTGTTTTTTCATACTATTTCAGGCTGTTTCTTAATGCTGATAAAAGCCTCAAAATCAAATTATCTTGTTCAGTGGATACTCGATTATCCCTTCAGCGCCCAGCTTAATGAGTTGCGGAACAACCCGGCGGACCTCTTTCTCAGACATAATAGTCTCGATTGAGAGCCAGTCAGATTTGTAGAGGTGAGAGACAGTCGGTTTCTTGAGGCATGGCAACAGTTTGGTAATCGCATCTACCCTGTCTGCCGGTGAATTCATCTTCAGGCCGACCATCCCTTCTGCAGCCAGCGATGATTTGAGCAGCGTGGCAATCTGATCGATCTTTGCCCGTTTCCACGGATCGGCCCATGCTGCTTTGCTGGCCAGCAGCACCGGCACCGACTCCATAAGTTCACAGACGATGCGCAGGCCGTTCGCCTTTATGGTAGATCCTGTCTCAGTGACTTCGACAATGGCGTCGCAGAGGCCGTCAACTACCTTTGCCTCGGTAGCCCCCCATGAAAACTCGACGTTAACCGGGATATTCCGCTCGGCAAAATAGCGCTTGGTAAAGCCGACCAGTTCGGTGGAAATGGTTGCGCCACGGAGATCCTCCGGCTTTTGCACCTTTGAATCACCGTTGACCACCAGTACCCAGCGCGCAGGGCGGCGGGAGACCTTGGAATAGACCATTTCACAGATTTCAACCACATCCGACTCATTTTCACGTACCCAGTCGCGACCGGCAATGCCGGCATCAATAGTCTGCCGTTCAACATAGCGGGCCATCTCCTGCGGCCGGATCAGCTTGCAGTTCATCTCGGTATCATCAACCACGGGGAAATAGCTGCGTGAGGAGATTCCTATCTGCCAGCCGGCTTTTCTGAACAGGCCGACTGTTGCGTCTTCAAGGCTTCCCTTGGGGATACCGAAATTTAATACGTTAGACATGACAGACCTCTCTTTTAGTTACGCTTTTTTGTATACTTCATTCGGGTCGAACAGCGGGTTTGAATGCTCCACCCATGCTCCGTCTTCCCATTTGACATAAAAACAGCTACGGTTGCCGGTATGGCAGGCAGCCGGGCCGTTCTGTCTTACCTTGATGACAACCGTATCGGCATCACAATCGGTCAGAACTTCCATGACATCCTGCGTATTACCTGACTCTTCACCCTTCATCCAGTACTTGTTGCGAGTGCGGCTGAAGAACCAGGTCTTGCCGTCCTTCAGGGTCAAATCAAGGGTTTTTTTATCCATAAAGGCCACCATTAGAACTTCGCCGTTCTCGTAGTCCTGGATTATGGCAGGGATAAGACCCCCCATTTTTTCAAAATTTATCTCAATCACATTGCTCTCCCGCTGGTGGTGAAGTTAAATGGTTATTGCGTAAAATAAATGAAAAACGCCCCGAGTCTGTCAGGGCGCCTTGCTAGCATTGTGTTGAACAAATCTTCATGGTGTCTTCTACTTTTCTCGAATCCCTTGGCGCTTCGTGTACCATGAATCTGAGGGATTGTCAAAGCAGAACTAATTTATCTATCAGAGCACTTGAAAAATCCCAACGGTAGAGTACAATCACCGCATTAATCCCACTAATCGCTTCAGGAGGAGTCCATGGATAGACGGACGTTTATCAAAGCTACCGGCAGCGCAGTTTTATTTGCCCCTGTTATGGTTAAAGATGTTTTTGCCGCAGGCGAGCAGCCTCTGGTGGCCGTGGCGGAAGGTAGTGATTACCCGGCAATCACCCGCAAAGCAATCAATGCCGTCGGCGGTATGAGAAGGTTTGTCAAGTCTGGCGATGTTGTAGTGGTAAAACCTAATATGGGGTGGGATAGATCGAGCGAACTTGCCGCCAATACCCATCCACTGGTGGTACGGACAGTGGTAGAGGAGTGCCTGGCCGCAGGAGCAAAAAAGGTAAAGGTCTTTGATAACACCTGCAACGACTCACGTCGC
>CAIMXI010000020.1 GCA_903845365.1 uncultured Geobacteraceae bacterium
AACATAAAAAACAGGCTAATTCAGGCTGTTACGGCATCAGGTTTGGCTTCTACCAACTTGGGGGAGTATACTCTTCATTCGCAAAAAAGTCTATAACTATTCGTTATTATTGCAGATAAAGTCATTTCGGCCCGGCACTAATTAAAATCACCGTAGCAATCAACCTTAAATTTGTACCCGCAATAAATAATGCCGGTACAGGTGTTACCTGAACCGGCACATTATTTTGCGTGGTATGTTAGCTGGTTACGCAGTTTGTACCCGTGTACCCGCTGTACCCGCAACGAAAACATAAGTTCCTGAGTTTTATGTTTCGACGTAGTCCTCAACAACTTTAGAAGTGAAGATGTACACCTTCTTGGGGCCATTCATCCCAGGCAGGCGCTTGGAGTGCATCGCTGTCCCCTCGTTGTTGGGTTTCAGGATTGATTGCTGCAGTAGAGTTTGACTGGCACGTCTGTAGCTGAATCCGAAGCATATCTCCTTGAAACCTTCCGTCATTACGTAATAGATGTATTCCGTCTCATTTACGATCAGTTCACCAGTTTCGCGGGTATTTATGGTTACCTCTCGAAATCCAACTCTGTTGGTTATAGGGCGGTTATCATTATGTGGGGCTATGAGTGCGAAGCGGGATTCACCGTGTAGCTCAAAAAATCTGCGTACCTGGGCAATCAGCTTTTTTTCCTCACTCTGTCCTGCATCACCACGTTCATTCAGCCATTGCTCAAACATTACCTTGGCAGCTTGTGAAGCTGTTCCTTGCTCCCATCCGGTTATATCCAGACGAGTGGCAAGCTCACCGGCACAAGCAACCAGTGCGAATCTACCAGCAATCCTTTTTACCTGACCAGAGGCTTCTTCTGGAGCTATCTCTTTGGCAAAGTCGCTCATGAAATCCTGCATCCACTTGATGTCCTCTTCTGTGAGATTTACCAGTTTATCAAGGTAGGCTTCCATCGGAGCGCCATAGTACTGGAGCAGATTGCCAAGCAGGAATTCGTTGAAGTCATGGCTGTTATTCTGATGGTGTATATCTGTGTAGATGCCATACCCTGCGCCCATATCGGCCAGAATATCAACCAGACGAACTTCCTGACCGGCACGGACAGATTTACCAGATTCACCCATATGCGCTTCCAGGGTCTTTTCGCCGGTGGAAAGAAACAGAGTACGGAAGATCTGGCGATTTCTTAATTCCGTATTGGAAGACATTCTTCCTTTTCCCATTCCGTTACCAAGCATGTAAATGGTATTCCCGATTTCATTGCCGGTAGCCTGTCCGATCTCATCCAGTGGCAGCATGATGTCGCAGTAGGCGTTACCTATTGCTTCCATAGCGTTCACGGTGGCATTCCATTGCTGGATAGCATGACCTTTCTCCGGACGGCCAAATACACTTGTTGCAACCTTCAAGGCCGTTGACTTACCGATACTGCTTTCACCCATCAGGTTGAATCCGCCGTTCTCCATATCAAGAGGATGGAGAAGTGGTGCGGCGAATGCCATTGATGTACTGAATATAAGTACAGGATTTCCAACACAATAGCGCCCTATGTTGTCTTGCCAATCTTTGAGGGTTCCGCTTACAGCAAATGAGTGGTGAGTAGTTTTGCCGTCATAGATGAATTCCTCATCCGTTTTACCGAAACATTCCATCTGGGTGACAAATAAACTTCTGCCATGCCAGCCGGTCTTGTTGGTGCTTCTGATCCTGCGATCAGTAATTGGAGGTGTATTCAGAAGATAATCAACCAGCTTGTTGTGATTGAATTTTATCGTCGTAACGGTGACCCCTTCATTCCGCAGTGTGCTTATAAGGACGGCTTCATCCTTGGTGACACTGGCAGAGTTGAGAACATATTCGTGTTCGTGGCCATCAATATCTTTGAATTTGAGCAATCTTCCCCAACCTGTATTATTTGTGTCGCGAAAAAGGGCGATTACAAATATTAGCGAGCAGAGGTATTTCGGGATAAACCCTTCATTCTTGTCTGGCATAAGATAGTAGACCCCTGAACTATTACCTCTTGTGCGTATGAGATATCTACCGCCACCGGCTAAACTCATAACCTCTATTTCTCTGGGTGGAACAGACTGTTGCCTTGTTTCTTCTGTTACAAGTGGAGATGGCAGGTTTGATTGAATTGTAGTATCTGTCATTTCGTTTCTCCTCCTGTAGTTTCAATCAGACCCCTGATGTCCTCAACACGCCATACGGTCGTGCGTGGTCCAAGTTTGAATGACTTGGGGAAGCGACCTTCCTTGACGCCATTCCACCATGTTGATTTTGAAACGGGAATAATTGCTGGGATCGGCGGGGTGGCTTTCGGGTTGCCGATGATTTGGTGAAGCCGGACATATCCGGTTTCCGGGAGAGATGCTACTTTCGACTGGGACATAAAAAAACCTCCAACTAGATTTAACTACGTTGGAGGTTGTCCTATTGCTCCTAATCCACAACCGTGGTTGCGGAACTCCTAAACGGGGGTTATGTAAGGAAATTATGTTGTAATCTTATCGCCCAATCTCAATCTCATGAGGATTCTTGTGATATGACTATTGTTATAACTCCTTGACAAACCAGCACTTTTGCCTTTTTCAAGCAGATCACGTCGTTCGTGAGTTTTGATGGTGCAGTCACCACTTGCTGGGATTTTCACACTTTCAATCCGCTCCATAACATATTTGTCAGCATTTGGGTTGCCTATTGTAACCATTAATTTCAAAAACTTTATAAATTCTCTTATGTTGCCATCTTGCAAGCGCCACGCTTCATCTTTATTTTGCAGCGTTTTGTAGGCGTGCTTAACAACTTCTGTGAGTGTCCCATCAGGCCTACCACCATTATTTATTTCTTTTTTTGATTCTGGTTTTGTCCCACAGTTTATTACTGCTGCTTGATCAGAGCAGCCTTTCAGAAACTCTTTTAAATCTTGATGAATAACCACCAAAGTATCGATAGATACAGAAAAACCTTCTTGATCAATTTCAATTGTGTAGTATGGCATCTCTTTGGAAGATTCATCTCCATCGGGAGAAATAGTTTTTAGTTTAGCTATAGGTAAGTGTGGGGCTATAGGGAAAAACATCGATATACAAATTTCTTTTTCACCAAATTCCAATTGTTCAAGATCGTGTGTGGTTAGATAATAAAGACCGTCATATCCGCTTTCGATTTTACGGTCCGACGTAAATCCATGAATTTTGATACCAGAAAGATTCAAGTAGGCAGCAATCTTTAACATTCCGGTTGCACCATAATGGAGCAAATCCCCTGTAGTACATTTCAGCGTATCAGCGACTTCAGACAAAGAAAAATGTTTCTTTTCAGGTAGTTTCATGGCCAGACTCCTAATCCTAATCTGGAAAACAGTTATGCTGCATCCCTTCGCAATGGTATCACCTTTGCTCCATTTTTCAAATCATCCAGGTAATCTGCCCAAAGCTGCATCATCTTTTTCCGTTCGGCAAGGTGAGCAGTCCGGTTGTATGCTCTGCCGTTTGCGTCCCTAACTGCATGTGCAAGTTGATGCTCGATCAGGTCTATTCGTTGCTGTAATACTTCATCAAGAATCGTCCGTGCCATCGCACGAAATCCATGAGAGGTCATTTCCCCTTTGTATCCCATGCGAGCAAGGCCGGCGTTGGTTGCCATATTGCTCATAGGTCTACCATTGGATCGAGCACAGGGAAAAACATATTTGCCACTACCTGTCAACGCACGCAGTCCTGTGAGAATGTCCACTGCCTGTTGAGATTGTCACCACCGGTAATGTGTTGACCCACCCAACGCCGTTTAGTTGACCCACCTAACCGTTTTTGTTACTAACTTTGCTCACTTCTTATTGACCCACCATTTTTTACATTCCCTTTAGAAATCATGCATCGTTCTCCCGAAG
>CAIMXI010000021.1 GCA_903845365.1 uncultured Geobacteraceae bacterium
AGTTGCAATTTATCCGGCAGTCCTGTCAGATTTTCCGGGATATCGGGGTGAACCTCTACCTCCATCACCGTCACTCTGTTTCTTTTCGCCTCAAAGGCGAGGGAGGCAATCGACTCCTGAACAGTTGTCCGGAGATCAAAGGTAACGACCGGCAGGTTGTGAAGCGGATTTTCGCTTTGCAGAAAGCTGAGACAATTATCTATTATCGTCATCATGTTGTTTGCCGATTTTTCAAGCATCTCGACATATTCGGACTGTTCGTCTGTCAGCTCTGTCATCTGTAACAGTTGTGTCGCACCTTCCACACCGTTCATTGGCGTCCGCAATTCATGGCTGATAGTGGAGAGGAAATTTGTCTTGGCAAGCTCGCCTGCTTCGGTTCGGCGTTTGCTCTCAATCAGGTTTAGTGCACGTATCTTGATTTCATGCAAATCGGCTGGCTTGTTGATAAAGTCATGAGCGCCCATTTTAAGGGCTTTGGTGGAATCATGCTTATTGCCGCTGAGGACACAAACCGGAATTCCTTGCAAGCGCAGATCCGCCTTGATCTGCGTAATTGTCTCAAAACCGTTCATCACCGGCATGTTCAGATCAAGAACAATGATATCCATATCCGGATTCTTCTTGAGGATATCCAGCGCTACCTGTCCATTATTGGCATGGAGAATTAACGGGGTTACTCCGAAATCCCCGCGAGAGAAAAGATTTTCGAGGATTTCGTGGATGCTCTGCTCGTCATCTACAATCAGTATTTTGGCTGTGCTGTTCATGGGAACTCCCTCTCTTTCTGTTTGTTATGTATGTCTTCTACTACCCTTGCAGCTTTTTATATGCTTCCTCGAACAAGCCAGATGTTTCCTTGAATGCTTTCAATACTGCAGGATCAAAGTGCTCTGGCTTTGTTCTGCCGTCTCCTTCGGTAATTATGGAATAAGTGGCATCATGATCAAAACCATCCTTGTAGGTGCGTGGACTTCTGAGCGCATCATAAATATCGGCAAGAGCGGTGATTCTCCCTTCTATGGGAATCTGTTCTCCTCGAAGTCCTGCAGGATACCCGCTACCATCCCACTTTTCATGATGAGTAAGCGCAATTTTGTATCCAATCGTTAGCTTCTTATCGCTTCCAATAATTTTCGCACCCGCTGAAGTGTGGTCTTTCATTTTTACGAACTCTTCTTCTGTCAATTTGCCCGACTTCTTGAATATATCCGGGTGAGCATGCAACTTGCCCACATCGTGCAAGATGGCCTGGAGACGAATAGCTTCAACAAAGTCGCTGTCTAAATGGAGTCGCATTGCCAGGATAGCCGCAAATTCGCCGACCCTGAGAATATGATTGCCGGTATCCTCATCATTTACTTCAGCGGCTCTAGCCAACGTATAAATTGTGTTGTTGAAAGCTTCTTTAGTTGTCTCTATTTGTCGGGCCAGTTCAATTTCAACAAGCTTTCTTTCCTCAATATCATTCTGAAGTTCTGCCGTACGTTCTAACACTGTCATTTCAAGGAGTTCATTTTGCTGCCGCAATAATGCCTCAGCCTGCCGCAGTCTTATGTGGGTCTTTACTCTTGCCTGCACTTCCTCGAAAGAATACGGTTTAACGATGTAATCAACTCCACCGACCTCAAACCCCCTAATTTTGTGTTCGGGTGTATTAAGTCCACTCAAAAAAATGACAGGTATTTCTTTAAGTCCGGGAACACGTTTGAGCATACAACAGAGCTCGTAACCATTTATCTCCGGCATGTTGACATCTAATAGAAACATATCCGGCGGATTCAAGGCCGCAACTTCATATGCTTCAATGCTATTATTAAACGCAAACACTTCGTAACCGGAGCGCAATAACAGAAGGCGCAAAATGGTAAGAGCTTCTTGCACATCATCAACTACAAAAATTTTGGCTTTTCCTTGAATTGCATTGTTCGTTCTTGAAATGTCCATGATTTGCTCCTTCACGTGAACTGTGAGGGTGATAGATAACACTCTGATATAGAAATAAATACTTACATTTTCCTACATTTTCAGTTGGTACAGATTCCGGGATTTTCTGATAGGAGTGGGGACAAGAGAGTGATTTGGGGACAGAAGTGAGGCAGTGATTACTCTTGCAGATTGCCCAGAAAAGCGTAGCCCATACCACGTCGGGCACGAACAGGAAGCTCTGCTTCGGGGTCAATAGTACGTATTTTAGAGCGCAAGCGGCTCAGTAGAACGTCCAATCGTTTGTAGGAATACTCATCATCCGGATGCCCCAATGCGGCAAATACTTCTGTGCGGGGGACTATATTGCCCGGCACCGCAAACAGGAGTCTCATTACGATACATTCGTGCGTTGTCAGGCTGATGGTCGCGTTTTTGGGAGTCCGCATCACTGATAACTTCGAGTCAAAATACCATGCAGGTACGACAGTCGGTTCCAAGCGACGTTTAAGGTTAAGCAGTGCTGCATGAAGCTCCATTGGATCGATGGGTTTGACAAAATAAAGATCAGCTCCACTCTCAAAACCGCTTATCCGATCATTTACCTGCCAGCGGGCAGTCGTCATGATAATCCCGCAGTTGCATGTCCGGCGCATTCTCTGAGCAATTTCAACACCGTCCTCACCAGGCAGATTAAGGTCAAGTACAACCACATCCGCTGGATATTCAGCCATTGCGCAATCGAGTGATGCCCCGTCCCATGCTCCACGGACGTCATGGCCTAAACGAGTAAGAATCTCCAAGAGCACCACTCGAAGATCATCCTCATCCTCAACAATAATGATCCGCAGTTTGGGCCCTTCGCTATTTGGCAGATTATGCTTCATCTATTCCTTCGATAGATAAGATTTGCTGTTTTTATCCGGCAGGAGTACACCCGGTGCAGAGGCGATGTCAATTTAATTTGGTGCAGGAATTACGGTTTAGATGGAATGATGACCTTGATTTCCAATTGTCCGGCAAGCGCAGCCAGGCGGCGATCCATAGTCAGGATGGTGGCATTGGTTCTGCGGGCAAGGATGAGATAAATGGTATCGTACACTGGATGCAGATGACGGCAGGCAAGAGCGAACGCCTCCTGATAGAAAGCCGAGCTCGATTCAATCCGATCCGGCAGGCTTATCGCCTGTTCAAGTATCAGTTCGCACCGCTCCAAGGGTAGAAGATCACCCTTGCGATATTTCCAGATAGCGTTGCTGACCTCCGCAATATAAAGATCCGGCGCTGTAACCAGCGCGGCCTGTTCCAGCAGTGGCGTAAAGATTTCCGTGCCGGGCAGGGCAAGCACCAAACCAACGGCTGCACTCGCGTCAATGACAATATTCATCGGTCACGATCCTCCCGAACCAGCAGCGCCGGGTCTGGTAATCCGCATATGATCGCGTTCCCCGCCCCCACACGAATAACCGATAACAGCGCCTTACGTCTCATCTGCGGCGCAAGATCAAGGTTCAATCCTTTCGCCAGTGTTGCCACCGCCTGCTGGGCAATGGAGCGGTGAGCAGCTTCAGCCTCATGGCAGAGAGTTTGATAGATATGTTCCGGTAATTCACGAACCTGTAATGACGGCATGGCACACCTCCTGTAAGCACATTACTGCATTTTGCATACAAATGCAAGCATGCCGCTGTTGAGGTGGTATTCTTGGAATCAGATAATGTAAAGACGCAATCGCAAAAGCCCACC
>CAIMXI010000022.1 GCA_903845365.1 uncultured Geobacteraceae bacterium
CTTCTGCTCCTGAAGCAGCGCCCATTCACGCAAACCGCGCTGAACGATGCGTACTATTCCGGAAAAAACAGCCGGCGTTTTGATGACGTAATCCAGCATCCCGGCCTTCATGGCATCCACCGCCACCTGCTCGTTGCCTTGTGATGTCAGTAGAATAACCGGGCAGAATCCGTTTACTGCAGCTACCATCTCGCTACCGTCACCGTCAGGCAAACGGTAATCTGTCAGGACGAGGTCAGGCATCAGGCTTTCTATGGCTGCACGTGCCTCCTTCAAGGTCACGGCATGTTCCTGGCGATACTCTTCCTCTGCATCCTCAAGCGATGTTTTCATCAGATCGGCATGGCTGTCGTCGTCTTCAACGAGCAATATCAACGGAGCGTTCGGATTGTCTGTAAGCATGGCAGCTTCCTTTCATTTTTTATCACCAGCACACCTCATGCCTTTTCAACGAAGCATCCCCCAACAACCCTCTTCACCACATCCCGCAACTGATCGGGGTTATAAGGTTTGCTGATGAGTCCGGCAATATTGTCACTCCCTATCCGTGAGCTGACCTCAGCATCACCATAACCACTGGAAATGATGATAGGTAGTTCAGGGTTAAGACTTTTCAGTTTATGGAACATCTCATAACCGTCCATAACGGGCATTCCCATGTCGGTCACAACCAGGGTGATATCTGCTCCGTTTTTCTGGTACATCTCCAAAGCTTCTTTGCCGTTTACAGCTTCCAGAACAGTGAATCCGAAATTTTTCAGCAGTGCTTTTGCAATATGTCGAACCTCGTCTTCATCCTCTACCAGCAGTATCGTGCCGCTTCCCTGCCATTGATTTGAGGTGACTTGCTGAATTGGTTCCATTCCAGTTGAGTTGCTGATCTTTACTGGCAGATAAACTTTGAAGGTTGAACCCTGACCAGGTTGACTGAAGAGTTGCAACGCTCCACCATGTGATTTGATGATGCCGAGTACCGCTGACATCCCCAAGCCTCTACCTGTAAATTTGGTTGTATAGAACGGCTCGAAGATTCTCCATTTTGTTGCTTCATCCATTCCGCAGCCGTTGTCTGTTACTTCGAGGCAGACATATTCACCGGGTGGAATTTCTTTGCCGTGGTAATCCTCATAAGGCTTACCAGCTATAACATTAACCTTGGTGAGCGATACACTGACTTCACCCTGTTCTGTACCAATAGCCTCCGACGCATTGATAATCAGGTTCATGACTACCTGCCGGAGTTGGCTGGCATCACCTTCTATAAAGGGAGTTTCGGCTGTAAAATCGGTTTTGATAACAGCATTCTGAGGGAGGGTCGATTTCAGCATATTCACTATTTCGCCTACCTTCGTCACCATATTGACCTTACTCTTGGTAAGCTGGGCTTTCCCGGCATAGGCCAGCATCTGGCGGCAGAGTGCGGCGGCGCGTTCGGCGGCTGTTTCTATTATCGGAATATGTTTCTGGGCTGTTTCATAGTCCTTCTTTGTCAGGCCGCAATAGCCTATGATGATCGCCAGGATGTTGTTAAAGTCGTGAGCGATGCCTCCTGACAGTACGCCGAGGCTTTCCAGTTTCTGAGTATGTTGAAGTTGTTGTTCGAGAGTTTGCTTCTCTTCCTCAGCCTTTTTGCGGTCGGTGATGTCTTCTGAGATGCCCAATACGTATTTTGTGACCCCATCACCACCACGGATGCAGACCTTTCGTGTGTGAAGCAGGCGTAGCCCTTTCTTGGCTGTCATGATAGATTCTTCAGGGATATCCACAAAGCCGCTATCCAAATTAAGTACTTCCCGATCTTTGGCCATGAAGTTAGTCGCCTGTTCTAGCGGAAAAAACTCCAGGTCATTCTTACCGAGGAAATCCTTACGGTCATAGCCTACGAGTTCCTCTCCCGCACGATTAAATATAACAAAACGCAGATCCGTCGCTTCTTTCAAGAAAATCATGAGTGGGACATTTTCCACAACTGCTTCCACGAGGTTTTTCCAGTCCTGCAGATCTTCTTC
>CAIMXI010000023.1 GCA_903845365.1 uncultured Geobacteraceae bacterium
CGGTTGAATTCTTTTTGCCTACGGTTGAATTCTTTTTGCCTACGGTTGAATTCTTTTTGCCTACGGTTGAATTCTTTTTGCCTACGGTTGAATTCTTTTTGCCGGCTTTAAGCGGTTCGGAACCTTGCTCTGACACTTTGATTGCATCCGCCATTGTGCGCGGGGATACGTTCGCTTGCTGTGCTGAGACTACGTTTACTCTTGCGGTTTCTTTTGGCTGCGGTGGATCTGGCCATGAAGAGTCGTCACCGTGCTTTTGCAACGTTGCAAACGCATGATAATTTTCTGACTTTTTGTCACCGCCTTGTATCTTGCTGTTTTCTGAATGAGCTTCTTTCGCCTTCTCCCGCAGTTCGTCAATACGCGCCTTGTCCAGCTCCGCAAATGTTAATGCTCTTATGCTTGCCGTGAACTCTCTGAGAGGCAAAGCATCCTTGACGTACTGACAAGGGTCAACATCGTTTCGATTCTCAAATTTCGGCTCAATGCCCAGTTCAATACATGCCTGATAACGGTGGCGACCGTCTAAAATTTCACGCCTTGATACAGCAGCGCCCCCCCCGGCATTCGTTCGCCTTTTCAGCGTGATCTGTTGCGTCTGAATTAAAAAGGCGGCTAGACTGTGAAGTCCAGCCGCCCAGTATCGACCACGGGAAGGAATTTCCCTGTTGACTGTCGCGGTTTTCTGACCTGGCACTCACGACTAATCCAGTCTACGTCAAACAGGAATCAAGAAATCCTGTCGGGGCGTAGCTCCCCATTCTTACGGGTCTCAGTGACAACGAGAGACTTAAACGCCACCGTAACGACGCTGATCATTAAGGTTTAATGCCAATGATCCTACAGAATGCTTTCGACTGATAAGCGCAGATGTCGGCTCTGAGCGTGGCAAGGAAACCGATCTGGCCATATTCAGCGTAACGTTCTTTCAGCACCAAGATTTCAAGATTCTGACGGAGACCGATAACCAGATTCTTGAAGCCGCCGAGGATGATGCTAGAACACACGGCACCTGATCCGCCTTGAACCTGATTAACCGGAACCTTTGTTGAATCCAAGAATGTCAGATTCTTGATGATGTCTGGTTTTTGAAGTGGCGAGCCTTCTCCATTTTTAATAAGCGAATAGTCAATCAGCGTCCGTGGTGACATGATCGCAAAATCAGGCAGTGGGCCATTTGCAGTGATGATCGCTTTAACGCCCTGGAGGATGTCGTCATAGCCGGTCAGATTCGCGCCAGCTGCACCGAGAGAATACTCGCAAGCATCGGAGTCATTGAAGATACCTCTTGGTTCACCGGCTCCTGTACCGAAAAGTGCAGCGCGGTCGAGTTCGCCAGCAAGAGCAACAGCAATGGCATCCATAATGACTTGTCCGGAGTTTGAAGCGTCATTCAGCAGTTCGCGTGACGCTTTGACCAGAGTGGTTAATTTCGTCGCTGTCAGTTCAAGCGCGCCGAGCTGCATTCCGGAGTCATCTGGAATAAGGTTGTTTTCCGGCACCCAGGTTGCGACAGGATCGCTGACTACACGGCAAATTCTAACCGTCTGGGTAGGCATAGGAACGGTCAAAGCCCCGGCCTGAATCACCGTATTTTTGGAGCGCATCAAGTCAATCAAGGTTGAAGAGATACTTTCCGGCACCAGGTAGCCGCCGCCTGGATCGCTGGTGGTAGTCAACGTTCCCATAATCCGGTTCACGTCTTGACCGGCTGCGAGTGCGCCGAAATATTCTGGAGCAGTCATTTCAACGTCATTGCGGCAGTGGTCAGAAAAATTATGGTTTTTTGCGAGTACCGGGATATTTGCGCCGGTGTTGGTGTCCTTCCAGACTTCAAAGCATTTTTCAGCGTTGTAATTGGTATTTTTCATATTTTTTGCTCCTGTGTGCGCAAATTGTTTTTCGATCTCTTCTTTTTCGGTCGCCTCATCGAAAGCAATCTCGAAGTCGGTCAACATCTCATAAATCAGCTTCATTGCTTCTGATTCCTGTTGTGTCGCGTCACGAGAGCCAATACGTTCCGCAAGAGCATTACCCGCTTTCCTGAGTGTTGAACGCCGGGCGTGGGCATCTTTGATATTCATCTGGTGCTTCTCGTTATCCCACGGGACTGTCAGGTCGTCGTGCGATATTCCGGCTATGGATTTCAAGTTGAATTTCTCTGTAGCGGTGCGCTTGTTAACTAGCTCTGTTCGTGCTTGTAATTTGGTCATTTGTTGCTCCTTGTTTCCGGTGAAACGCGAAAAGGCGTGAGTCACCGGATGTAATTTTTAGTTTACAGTCGATAACTCACGCCTACTTGGGGAGTGATGATTAATCGTGAAACGCGGTAGCTTTCCGATACTTGGCCGGCGAGCTTTGCGTAACTTTTATTCAGTTGTGAAATAAGATTTATCATCGTTTTACCCTAATGTCAATAAGTGTGTTGTAAATGTACTCAGTTTCTGTCTTTATCCTGGTGAATTTGCCTAATGTGATAATCTCCCAGCTCCAAACCGAGGCGTTCCCCCTGCTGCCGAATAAACTGGATAATCTCCCATCGGTTACCTCTCTTCAACAAGGCATCCAGGGTGAACAACAATATCGACCGTGGCGACCGTATTTTATTTTGAGCCACCGTCAATGGTCGGCCATCTTTGGTAGTTATGCAGATTTGATCATTCATGGTTTTGCTCCTTCAACAATTCTTGGAATCTTCTTTCAGCTCTTTGCCGTGCTGATTCTCCAATAAATCGAGGCGTTGCTTGTGGTGGCCTGTAATACCGCCAGCCACACAGCCAGCAGAAAATGAAGTCTTCCGGTACTTCAATATTTTCATGACGCAACGTAATGAATCCCGAGCAACGTTTGCAAGACGGTCTCATGGTTGCTCCTGGTATTCGCATTGTGTCACCTTGCATACGCCGGTTAGCTTTTCAGAGCACCACGATCCGGACGGGCGACAATAGTGCGGAAATGTTCGCGGGTCTTTCTGTTGGAGCAAATCGACATGCGTGTAAACATCCACGGTCACGAACTTTTCAAACTGACTGCGACGATCTACCGGAATGTGAATGACGGTTCCAACTTCCTGAACGACTCCCCTCCATTTGAATGATTTGGTTACGGTCGCACTGATCTTCATACGACCTCCGGAATTTCTTCAATTTCTTCGATTTCTCCTGAGTCGGTAATTTCTGGAATATCAGACGGGAACAGGGAACACCTATTATATAGGTGTGTTCCCGTGTTCCCGCCCCCTGATACGGGAACAGTTCCCGCTTTGTTCCCGTCTTGTTCCCTGTTCCCGTTGCTCAGAATTGAGTTAAAAATTTTATCCTGGTCAGATAATCGGAGAGGAATAGCCCCCCGATTTTCGGCAAAACCAACAAACTCTTTGCCCTTCAATCCGCCGCCCCGGTTTGTAGTTCCGATGACAAGTTGAAACGATTTTTTTAATGTTCCAGCCGTCAAACTGTTATCTTCAATCCGCCTGAGTCGATAAAATTCGTTTCTCCATGCGTCAAAACTCCCCGAGTATTGACCGTTTTGGAGGTCGTTTTCTGCGATACAAACAGTAATCAAAGCATCAAGCGCCATTGATTCAAAAGGCGTCATGGTAGCGGCCTTATTGCTTTTCGAGCATTCACCATACACACAAACGGCTGATGTAATATCTTCCCCGGTTTCATCGTCGGTGCCGATTACCACTTGATGCAACTTGAATTCGATCTTTTCAGGCGGTTCTGCATCTTTGGATTTTGTGAAGGTAAGAGTGCCCTTGTCACATATCATCTCAGTATCAAGAGCCGCCCTGAAGGATGTATTGCCACGTGCGCGGCCTGTGTCCTGGTGCCCTGTGTGATGCACGACTATTGCAGCAGCTCCCAGGCGGTATTTGAGCGCGTCGATGTGATTAACAAACGTACCCATATCAAGAGTGTCGTTTTCGTGTCCGTTGATATGACGCGCCAGGGTGTCAACGATAATCAAACTAACGTCTATCCGGGGTAGCAGTGCTTCGCAGATTGCGTGTATATCGTCGCGGTCGAGAGTCATGGGTTAAGCGGCTTTCCTTCTCTTGCTTTCGATCCATTCCAATAGATCCGGTTCCTGATAAAAAACTCTTTTCCCAATTTTGCACCATGAAGGCCCTTTACCTCTCAGCCTCCAGAAGTTCATGGTAGATTTCGGAACATTCATTTTTTGTGCAGCTTGTTCAATATTCAGGAATTCAGGCATTGTCTGTACCTCCTTTTTTGTTTGACTACCTATTTATTTGTAGGTATACCTATTTATATGTAGTGTGTCAACAAATAAATAGGTAGGTAAATATTTTATGGCGGCAAAGGGTAGAGGTGGCGGCAAAACGCCAAATAGGGTGATGGAATTATTACGCGGTGAGGTGATAAGAACAAGCCAAGCGGCAACTGCAAGAGCCACTGGTATTGCTTTGCAGTCAGTACAAAATTATATTAAAGGGATAGGTGAGCCGTCACAAGCCAACTTAGAAAAACTTTCTGACTACTTCATGGTTACGGTGCCATGGTTAAGGGGAGAAAATATTCCGACCGATTATAACTGGTCTTCGAAGATGTTAGAAACAAGTGAAGTTTTATTCACCATTGCTTTAAGTAGTGATATCAGCTTTGGAGATGAGGAAAAAAATAAATTTGTCCGATGTGCTCAAATAATTTTGAATGTTTCGGATGAGTTGAAGGAGCAGTCAAACCCTGACCATCTTTTCGAAGTACAAAGTATGGCGCAAAAAGTACTAAATAAATTCAATGAGCAAAATACCGAATGAGCATCCGTCCTCACCCGTCGCATGAAGGTTGGTATATAGTCGATCACTACCCTAACGGTCGGCACGGCAAGCGAGAACGTGAAGCCTTCCCTACATACGAAGATGCATCCAGCTTTGAAGTATCACTTAAGAAATACAAGAACGCCCCGGTCGGGACAACCCACCCCCATATTGAACAAATCGCAGATGAATTCCTTCAGTGGACAAAAGAAAATCAACGAGCTGCTACATACGAAAAGCGTCAACAGTGTTTCAAGCGTCTGCTGCCAACATTCGGCAAATATCGGATTAAGGATCTGTCGCAGGTAATCATTGACCGCTATATTTCTGGTCGAAGCAAGTACACTGCGTATGATGATATTACGTCGCTGAAGAGCCTGGTCAAGTGGATGAAGCGGAGAAAGTATTCCGATGATCTGCCATTTGAAATAGACTTCACGCGCCCTGATTACAAGGTACGTCCGACTCCCGATCCTGCGGAGGTATTGCGCCTCATCGATACATGCAAAAAGGACAGCATCAAAATCATGTTGCAGTTAATGGTTTATACCGGCCTGAGATGGAAGGAAGTTCGATTATTGAAATGGGAAGATTACCGGAATGGACAATTCAGGATCGACGCGCCGAAAACCGACGAGGCTATTGTTGCGCTGCCTGGAATACTGCAGGAGTGGTTTGACAAGAATCGGCAAGCGGAGGGATGGGTGTTCGTCGGTTACATGGGACAACCTTATTA
This sequence comes from uncultured Geobacteraceae bacterium, assembly GCA_903845365.1. Classification (GTDB taxonomy): domain Bacteria; phylum Desulfobacterota; class Desulfuromonadia; order Geobacterales; family Pseudopelobacteraceae; genus JACRCG01. Next base: position 5,523 of record CAIMXI010000023.1, read on the forward strand.
CAAGATTGGACATTTCTTTGCAAAGTTCAAAAAGGAAACCGGAATAGCATTGAGTGCCCACCTGTTACGCCATGCAGGAGCGATATTTCTTGAAGAGCAAACGAATGGGAACATTTACGCCGTTAATCAATTTCTGAGACATAAAAGTCTAGGGACAACTGCTACATATCTGAGGAAATATTCAGCAAATAAATTACGAGTAAGTTCTAATACTATCGTTGACTACGTAGTCACAGCCAAAAATTCTAAAACGTGAATAATTTCGGTGACTTGAAACAAAAAAAGCCGCATCTTTCGATGCGGCTTTTTTTGTGTTCTGTAAAGGGGAAATTATTTCTTTTCTGCAGCAGCAGGAGCAGCCGCTGCATCTTTCTTCTCTTCTGCTTTTTTAGCTTTCTTTGCTTTCTTTGCTTTTTTAGCAGGCTTAGCTTCCTTTTTTGCGTCATCAGCAGGAGCGGCAGCGGCAGCAGGAGCGGCAGCAGGAGCGGCAGGCTTGGCAGCATCAGCAGCAAATACAACAGCGGAGAAGGAAACGGCTACGAGGGCGGCTACGATTGTGGACAGAACTTTTTTCATTGGTAATACCTCCAAAGGGAATGTGTTTGATTTAGTTAGTGCAGATGCCGTGCCAATAACTGAATAAATTGTAACAAGCTGTATTTACGGCCTTTGCACCCAGAGATCGAATCATGGCTACTGCCGAAACCACCTCATACACGACACGCGCTACCTTATATGAGGTAAAGCACCCTTTTACGGTATGCATAAGGCCAGTTGCTCAAGATCATGGAAAATAACCCCGGTACCAGTCGACAAAACGGGCAATGCCATCTTCGATACTCGTGCCAGGACGGAATCCAACCGCATCCGCTAAATCCGTGACATCAGCGCACGTCACAGAGATTTCTCCAGGTTGCATCGGGAGAAGATTTTTTTTCGCCTTTTTACCGAGGCACTCTTCCAGCACTTCAATAAAACGCCCGAGTTGAACAGGTTGGTTGTTGCCTATGTTGTACAGCCGATACGGTGACGAGCTCGTTGCCGGATCAGGCTTTTCCTGATTCCAGGATGAGTTAGGTTCCGGAATATGCTCCATGATCCGCACCACCCCTTCGATGATATCATCAATGTAGGTGAAGTCGCGCTGCATCCGGCCATGGTTGTAGACGTCGATACTGCGCCCTTCCAGAATCGCTTTGGTAAATGTGAAATACGCCATGTCGGGTCGTCCCCAGGGGCCATAAACGGTGAAGAATCGTAAACCGGTAGTCGGCATGGAGAAGAGGTGCGCGTAGGTATGAGCCATCAGTTCGTTGGATTTTTTTGTGGCGGCGTAGAGTGATACCGGATGATCAGCGGAGTGATGTTCGGAAAACGGCACCGTTGCGTTGGCACCGTACACTGAGCTTGACGAGGCATATACGAGATGTTTGACCTTCGTATGGCGGCACCCCTCCAGAATATTCAGAAAACCACTCAGATTGCTCTCGATATAGGCATGAGGATTCTGCAGCGAGTAGCGCACTCCCGCCTGGGCACCAAGATTGATTACGTAGTCGAACTGCCCCGTCTCAAAAAGTGTTTCAACAGAGGAGCGATCCTCCAGGCCGCCACGGACAAAAACAAAACCGTCCAGAGCGTTAAGAATCATAAGGCGAGCCTCTTTCAGAGAGACATCGTAGTAGTCGTTCAAATTATCAAGACCGGTAACCTGATGTCCAAGCAACAGCAGTCGCTGTACAAGGTGAAAACCGATAAAACCGGCCGCGCCGGTAACAAGTATCTTCATTTGAATATCTAAGCTCCGTAAAAATCATTTGTTACATGACAGGTATCATACCAGCCTTCTTCTAAAAACAATAACCGCCGCATCCAGTTCCGGCGGCAGCACCAGCCGACTCAGCCGGGTATCCTCCGCAAACTCGAAGGTTGACTGCGCGTTGTAGGCGTCCCAGTTTCCGGTGGCAACTGTACCCCAAGCAACTTATTCTCCGGTTTATCTCCGCGAAGCGTAACAACGACACTATCCTGCAATCCGCACCACTCCGCATCCCCCAAATACTCCTTCATCGCCTCATAATTCTCAGTATTCAGCGCAAGCACAGCTTATCGCGTGAAACAAATCGCCTGGGTAGTTTGGTTTGATGCCCATGGTATACGCGGACATGACCGTCAATATAAAGAGTATCAACAACTGAAGGCCCTGCCGCCATCCAATGTTTAGCAAGATGAGCTGCACATAACTCGGCGGCATCGCCTGCGCTCACGTCGTCCATCTTTTTACGCAGACATCGGACTTCCGGCACTCGGTCTGATCCAAGAAGTTTACCGAATTCACCAGGAGTGCCATTCATTGCGGCACTGCCAGCAGCACCCTTCCTAGTCTCTGGATGCAGCAACTCATATCCTTCTGATGAGTCTGAAAAAATTAGGGAATCAAAATCAGGTGTTCAACGACTTTACGGAGGAAAAACTGGCGAGCTACCGTCACAATAATCTGAGGTCAGCTAAGGCCCTTCCTGATCAGGTACAGCTCCTCAATATTCAAACCATTTTTTCCATAATATTCGCGCTCAAGATCTTCAACGTAGAAACGGTCAAGCCCTGAATTTTCAAGAAAATCCTCCCGCAGACCGACGTTGCGTTCAACAATTATCTGGGGCAACAGTGAATGCAGATACATGGCTTCTTTCTTGATCGTAACGATTGTCTCGTTAAATAGGCGATCAGGAATGTCAGCTTCGATCAGTTTTTTTGCTTTTAATTCTTCTGTTACCTCCCTACGCAGGGCATCCTGGTCGGCCTTTGAGATAAACTTTGAATAAAAATTCCGGATACGATCACGTACATGCTCCAGAAGTACTATCGATATCCGCTCCTCCTGATCAATCTCGGACAATTTGAGGTACAACTCTTCGATCGTTGATAACTCTGTCTCAACCAATTTCAGACCTTTCATAAGGGTCATTACCTTGCGTCGACCGAACGTTCCAAGGTAGGCATTGGTAAAAAGCTCACGGATGAACAGCTCATAAAAACAGTCCTCATGGAGATTATCAAAAGCGGCCTTGTGCTCCAGCATACCTCGCAGCATCTCGACATTAATTTTAACATTTTCCATAAAAGCCAGTTGGCTGATCAGATTTGAAACCGAATCAAAACGATCAAGGTACGTTACGACATACGAAAAACCGTCCAGTAGGGATGCATCAGCGCCGTCACGGATTTTTTCATCACATACCTTGCTGGCGCTAAGCATTACCTGGTCAAAACCAGGATCCTGTTTTTCCTGCGCTTTTTTCTTGGCCCGGATCAGTTTAAGCATATCAGCCCGATCGATACGGCTTTCAATCTCAATTTCCCGAAAGAAGATCCCCTCAAGCACCTCACGTGTTTCAGCGATGTAATCCTGCTCCTGAAAGTCCTTGAGCTTTCGGCCTTTTTTCAGCATTTCATCCAGAGCATAAAACAGGGATCCCGGAATTTTATTACGTAGCGATAAGGTTTTCAAGCGGGTAAGGCGGGCATTGTCAAGGTTGCTGATCTCACCTTTGCTATTACATTCCAGCAGGATATTTCGATATTCGTCTACAATGCGTTTGTTAGCAGGGAAGCGGTACATGACATCTATTCGAATCCGCTCCTGCTGATAGCCATCAATTTTATAGGTCGTAGCGAGATTGGCAAGTTTACCAAAATCCTCATCAGCTATTTTTCTATTCCTGTAATATAAACTGCGAAAGAGGTTACGGTATTCAAGATGGTGGAGATTGACCAATTTAATGATAAATAGTTGGCAAGAGTCGTCGTTTAATAGCGGGAACATATCGGAAATAAGAATATCCTCTTGCTCTTCTCCGATGGCCTGGGATCGTTTGATGCACTTGCCGACTCGCTTGACCAGCTCTTCCTGCTGATTCTTTAATGTTAGAGGCAACTGGTTTGAATGGACAAAAAAGTAATAATTGCAGACCGCATTCCCTTCAAAAAAAATGCTGTTATATGATTCCGTACCTGAAGTATGGTCACTGAAGCGGACTGTACCATCATCCTCAGAGTGGGCTCCATACATGACGAGTCGGTTGATGATTTCCGGCTTGGATAGATCAGAGATTGGTTGATCGACACCAAACATATATTCGCAAAAGTTACCACCGTTCCCTTGATAACTGATCCCATCATCTGTTAATACCACTTCGTTTCCGGGGGAAAAAATACGCAGATGATCGTCCCCCTGATGAGTGGTAAAAAAATAGCGCTGGTATACATCGTTGCCGACAGCCGTGACGAAGTACTCTATCTTTTCCCCCCTCATGCCGTGCAAGCGGACGTCTTCGTGCATCTGATCATTCTCCTCTCAAAACTAAAGGTGAAACTCCATGCCATCATATGCCAATTCAAAGCCGTAAGAGAGCTTGCTTTCCTCAGAATAGGCGATCTGGTGGGTCAGATGCGTCAGAATTGTACGAGGCGCGCGTATCTGACGAGCGGCCGCAATTGCCCCGGAAATATTGAAATGAAACGGATGCTCGATCCAGCGCAGGCCGTCTATCACAAGCAGTTGCACACCCTGCAGCAATTCAAAGGATGGATCCAGAATAGCGCTACAGTCGGTCAGATAGGCAAAATCCCCTATCCGGTAACCGAGTGAAGAGGTATTGCCATGCAGCAGCGGTATCGGAATGAAGGTCTGTCCGAACAGCTCAAAAGCAGAGTTAACCTCATGTGCAGCCAATAGCGCTGTGTAGCCGGAACCGTCTTGTTCGTTAAATATATAACTGAAACCACCCTGCAAAGTTTCAAGTGTGATCCGCGAGGCAAAGCAGGGGATAATTTCTTTGTGAAGAAAATGAAAACCGCGCAGGTCGTCAATGCCGTTGACATGATCAGCGTGGGCGTGAGTAAAAAGAACGGCATCGATCCTTTTGACATGGTGCCGCAGCGCCTGCTCTCTCAAATCGGGAGAGGTGTCAATCAGAACTGTGCGATTATCGTAGCAGATCATGATAGATGCCCTGGTGCGTTTGTCCCGTGGGTCATTCGAGGTACAAACCGGGCAGTCACAACCAACCATCGGGACACCGGTGGAGGTACCACATCCCATAATTGTGATTTTCATGCTCGCCAACTTTCTATTCATTCTTATCGAGCCAGATCAATTAATAAGGCGATGTTAAGACCAATAACTACCACTCCGACGATCCAGAGAACTGCCGCACCGTACGGCCTGTTGGCATAGCCACCCATCACCTTTTTCGATGAAGTCAGCATGATCAGCGGGATAATTGTGAAGGGGAGCTGCAGAGAAAGTGCGATCTGGCTCCAGAGTATCCCCTTGAAAGGATTTGAAAGAAGCATGATCGCCGCCAACGCTCCGACCAGGGTAATCGTCAGACCAACTCGGGAGTGCGGATCATTTATGTCAAACGGCTCAATAAACATTCCGGCGAAAACGCTGCCGCCTGCCATCGCTGCGGTGACTGAGGAGGAAAGGCCGGCAAAGAGTAGTCCCAGGGCGAATACCACGGCTGAAGCCCGTCCAAAAATGGGCTCGAGGGTCAGGGTTACCTGCGGCAAATCGTTGACGACTATACCCTGTTTATAGAATACCGCCGCTGCCATGATTATCATGGCGCTGTTGATGGCCCAGCCTGCGCCCATCCCGGTCAGTGTGTCGAAGAATTCATATCTGAGCTGTTTATTGATAACATCGTCACCACGCTCGTTCCACTGCCGACTCTGGATAACTTCAGAGTGCAGGAAGATGTTGTGGGGCATAACGACGGCACCAAGGACACCCATGATAACCGGTAGTGCCCCGACAGGAAATGTCGGTGTTACCCAGGCGACAAATGTCTGAGCCCACGAGACATCCGCCAGGCATATCTCAAAGACAAAGGCCAGACCGATAAGCGAGACGAAGCCCATGATCCATTTTTCGAGCCGTTGGTAGTTTTTTGAGAAGAGCATCCAAGCCGAAAAAAATGCAGCAACTATGGCACCGAAAATCAGTGGCAAGCCGGTAAGCATATTGAGACCGATTGCGGCGCCGAGCAGTTCCGCCAGGGCGGTAGCAACGCAGGCGATCATGGCGCTGCCTAGCATGACGATGCGCAGCCAGGGCTTGAAAAATTTTGAGGCCGCTTCAGAAAGGCATAAACCGGTGACAATGCCAAGATGGGCGGCGTTGTGCTGGATAATAATCAGAATGATCGTGGAGAGGGTGACAACCCAGAGTAGTTTGTAGCCAAACTGCGAACCGGCCGCCACATTTGTGACCCAGTTGCCCGGATCAATGAAGCCTACCGTGACAAAAAAACCGGGGCCGATATAGCGGAACAGCTCCAGCGAGGCCAGGCGCGAAGCCTGTTTGCCGATGTGGGAGAGCCAGTTCATAATTTAAAGGGAGATTTTTCTTCTGTCACGGCAAATCGGGACCACGGGCAGCCGAAGCACGCTCTTGCTCATCAATGATGTACTGCAACGAATATTTTACATAATTGCCGGCCGATTTCTGCAGCCAGGCAACTTCGTTCGGAGTCAGGTCACGCTTGTATTTTGCCGGAGCGCCAACCCACAGTGTGCGTGGCGGAATAACGGTTCCCTCGGTGACGAGTGCCCGAGCACCCACCAGCGCACCTTCACCGACGACAGCATGATCCATGACCATAGCCTGCATACCGATAAAACAACCATCCTGCAGGGTGCAGCCGTGCAGGGTAACGCTGTGACCAATCGTAACGTCATCACCTATGATCAGAGGCGCACCAGTGTCATCGGCATTTTTTTTGTGCGTAACATGCAGCATTGAGAGATCCTGTACGTTACTGCGGGCTCCGATACGGATGTGGTTCACGTCGCCCCGAACCACGCAGTTATACCAGACACTCGCTTCTGCACCTATTTCAACATCACCGATAATCACGGCGGTTTCAGCGATAAAAGCGGTTTCATCGACCTTCGGACGGAGGTTTTGGAATGCTCGGATCATAGTCACGCTATCCTTCTGCCCCCCATTCACGCTTTAAAAGCGCAAAGTCGGCATCAATCATCATATATAACAGGCGCATTCAATATCATATTTTTGACCCTGTTCACAGAGTAAATTTTCATATTTGTGCCATCAAAGCGGCGAAAATGCTAACAACAATTGCCTTTGCCGATCAGTTGCAGTATTCTCCGCCCTTCCAATACAAAGGAGCCTACACTATGAACATGTTCCATGCCGCCTTCCTAGGAGCCATTCAGGGCTTTGCAGAGGTGCTGCCGATCAGCAGTTCGGCCCACCTGATCCTTATCCCCTGGCTGCTTAAATGGCCTGAATCCGGCCTGACGTTTGATGTAGCGCTTCATCTTGGAACTTTTCTGGCGCTGTCGCTCTATTTCTGGCGTGACATCGTGGAAATGACTGTTTCTTTCTTTGATGCCATTGTCGCCCGCAGATTGAACACTCCCGCTAGAAAGTTGCCATTTCTGATTATCGCCGCCACTGTTCCGGCTGCGGTTGTAGGCAAGCTCTTTGAAGATCAGATCGAGGCGATCTTCCGATCTAATCCACTGCTGATCGCTTCTGTTCTGGTCGGCTTTGCTCTGCTTCTCGGGTTGTCTGATCAGTTAGGACGTAAACGCCTGACAGTGGAAGAGATTACGCCTGTCAGCGCAATAACTATCGGGTTGATGCAGTGTCTGGCGCTCATCCCGGGTGTCTCCCGTTCCGGGATAACGATCACCGCAGCCTTGACGCTCGGCTTCACCCGCGAGAGTGCCGCCCGTTTTTCTTTCTTGCTCTCGCTGCCGATTGTCGCGGGCGCTGCGCTGTTAAAAACAGTACATCTGTTAAAGCATGGTATTCCGACCGGAGAAGGTTTGCCGATGCTGGTCGGAATAATCTTCTCGGCAGTTGCCGGCTATATCAGTGTTGCCTTCCTGCTCCGCTTTGTGCAAAAGCAGACTCTTTCGCCATTTGTCTGGTATCGGGTCATCGTTGGCGGTGGTTTGATTGTCGCCTTAATGACTGGGTATAAAGGGTAATAAACAACAGTTTTGTGGAGCGGGGACTGCTCTAAATTTTAGCTAGAGCCTCATCCGCCGCCTGTTCGGCCGCTGCAACACAGTCATTTAGCCCGATACCGCGATAGGAATTACCGGTCAGAATCAACCCCTGATGCGATTTTAGCAGATATGCCAGCTTCTGCAAGCGCTCCCCGTGCCCGACGGTGTACTGCGGGATGGCCTGCGGGTGCCGGAATATCCTGACAAATTCCGGAGCGACGTCAATTCCCATAGTCATCTGTAAATCCTGCCTGACCCGTGCCACAACTTCATCGTCACTCAAATTGACGTATTCCGGAAAACAGGCTCCCCCCATCATGCTTCGCAGCAGAACGTTATTCTCCGCAGCGCGATTTTCAAACATGCTTGAATCCCACAAAGTGCCGAGAGTGCTGCGCCCCTCCTTTTTCGGGATCAGATAGCCGAAACCATCCAGAGAACGCTTGATCTGCTCCCGTCGGTAGCCGAAACAGACCACCGTCATGCTGGCGTACGGAATCTGCCGCAAAACCGCAGATATGTCGTTATCCAGAGTTGCCAGCATTTCCGCCGCCGCAAAAGCAGGTGACGCCATAATAACCTGATCAGCCTCAAGACAGGCGCCATCACTACTAGTCACCTGGTAAACTCCCCCGGCACCCCTCTGAACTGAAGTCACCGTAATTCCAGTCTGAACGACCCCGTCCAACGATGTAGCCAGAGCATCGGAAAGGTACTGAATTCCCTCCCGGAACGATGTGAGCACCCCACCAGGACCGGCAGCGCTGGAGACAACCTTGCCGTCGGCAATATCCTTTTTCTTCTTTTTGCTCAGCATGATCATGGCGCGGATCAGTCCGCCGTACTCCCGCTCCAGCTCGGCAATACGAGGAAAGCAGGACTCCAGCGACATTGTTTCCGGATCGCCGGCAAAGATGCCGGAAACCATCGGGGCGATCAGTTTATCGAGCGCCTCTCCCCCCAGTCGCCGCCGCCCGAAGTCTGCTAACGTTTCGTCTACTCCGACCGGCGCAGACGCAATGAACGGCGTCGGCTCCAGCGCAAGCCGCAATTTGCCCGGCCAGGAGATCAGACGGCTCGTAAGAAATGTCGGGCCACCGTCAGGCAGTTGGTGCAGTTCTCCGCCTGAGTATATGAAACGTTTGCGGGCGTTATCGTTGCTGCGATGCAGGTTGCCATCTACGCCGAGTGCCCGACAGAGATCAAGCGTCTGCGGCTTGCTGTCGAGAAAGCCGTTCGGCCCCCATTCGCAGGTATAGCCATCAGCCTTGATGCTTCTGATCTTCCCGCCAGGTCTCTCTTCCTTCTCCAGCAGGGTAATTTCGAGCTCTTTTCCGGATGCCTGCGCCTTGGCTCGCAGCAGCCAGGCTGTAGCCAGACCGGATATGCCGCCGCCAATGATGATTATATTTTTCATTGTATACTCCACAGTGATTGTCTAAAGTGCAGGTGATACTACGTGTGCCGTCCCACTCTGTCAAGCCATACACAGCAGCCGTAGACCACTGCCAGAGTTGACAGCCACGGAGTTAGTGCTTACATTGACTTCCAACTATTGAATATTGGAGAACGCGATGGCTCAGACAGATTATTACAAGGCGCTCGAAATTGAAAAGGGCGCCTCGGCAGACGATATCAAGAAGGCTTTCCGTAAACTTGCGGTCAAGTACCACCCCGACCGGAACCCGGACAACAAGGGTGCTGAGGATAAATTCAAAGAGATTAACGAAGCATATGCTGTCCTTTCCGATCCGGAAAAGAAACAGCAGTACGACACTTTCGGTTCCAGCGGTTTCCATAATAAATACAGTCAGGAAGATATTTTCCGTGGCTTCGACTTCGGCAATGCCTATAAAGATATGGGGGGCGGTGGAGGGGCCGAGGATATCTTCTCACGCCTTTTCGGCGGCTCCTTTAGCCGCACCGGGGGACGCGGCGGATTTCGCTCTGCACAGCAGAATGGAGCAGACCACGAAATGGAGTTGGCCATCAGCTTTCGTGAAGCGGCACAGGGCGCTGAAAAGCAGGTTGCGTTCAGACGCAATGGCCAGAGGGAAGAGCTTAAAGTAAAAATCCCTGCCGGAGTTGATAATGGCAGTAAAATACGAATCAGCGGCAAAGGGGCTCAAAGCGACAGTGGCGGTTCTCCAGGTGACCTGTTCCTGATTCTCCATGTCACACCTGACCCGGTGTTTATTCGCGACGGCGGCGACCTGTTTGTCGAGCGCCCCATCTCATTCACTGCTGCCTGTCTCGGAGTTTCTCTTGATGTACCGACGCTGGAAGGTGACAAGCGAATTAAAATCCCCGCCGGCATTCAGCCCGGCACCAAAATCAGGCTGAAGGGATGCGGTATTAAATCGCATGGTTCAAATACCAAAGGTGATCTCTACGTCAAGATCGGTGTGCATATTCCGGAAACTTTAAATGCTGAACAGCAGAAACTGGTGGAGGAGTTGGCCAGGAAAGGGTTGTAAAATAAAAAGCCCACCATATCACGCGGTGGGCTTCACTTTTTCAACATACCTTTGATTACCTTTTAGGTTTTAATCCGATCCCTACTTCAATCGGAACGTTCACGATTCCTATGTCTGGTGATTCTCTGGTGGAGTCTCATTCATAGATATTAAGCCCTCCTTTTCGCTGGTTTCTACCTCTTTCCATCTGTATACAGTATATCACTCAAAATTTGAAAAAACAGTCTATTATTTATTTTTTTTGGAGAGTATGATGAGCGGCTTAAATCAACTCCACAAGGCGTCACGCAGTCCGGAACGCCGTACAATTCTTCTGCTGCATGCTTCAGCAAAAATTTCATCACTACACCACAACTCAACCGCAGTTCGCGCCCTGGTAAGCCCGGTATATATGATTTCCCGAGTCAATATCTGATGGCCGAATGGTGGCATAAGCAGTAATACCCTCTCGAATTCTGATCCCTGACTCTTATGTACCGTCATTGCAAATACCGTTTCGTGCGCCGGCAGACGGTAGGGGAAATAATTTCGGGGTTCCCCGTTTATCGAAGGAAAATAAACCGACAAACCAATTTCACTCTCAGGGTCGCTAAGGGCGATTCCAACATCGCCGTTGAACAGCTTGAGGCTGTAATCGTTAACTGTTACCATGACCGGACGCCCGTGATACCACTGTTTATCCGGTTTGATAATACCGGCGTCGGCAAGACAGGTTTCAATTAAACTATTGATCCCTTCAACCCCGTAGAGCCCCTGCCGCAAAGCGCACAATACCCTGAACCGGTCGAAGGCGAGCATGACATCATCAGGGTTCTCATGTTGCAGATAATCAGAGAATCCTGCAACAACCAGAGTGGCCAGTTTTTTCTGCAACGAACCCTGGGGAGGCGTTTCACAAAGCATAACTCCGCCCATCGTGCCATCCCTCATCCCATTTAGAACAGTCGCGACATTGTCGTTATTTATCGCCACACTTACCAGGCCAATGCCGCTCTCCTCATCAAAACGGTAATTTTTCTGCAAAACGACAACCGAGTCGGCAAGAGGCGGCACATCAACCCCCACAAAGCTTTCCGAAATTATGCTACCGGTGGTCTCAGCGATAAACGACTGAAACGCAGATGAGAATCCGAAAACATGCCCCGTATTACAGATATCACCAAGAACAGCTCCCGCTTCAACTGAAGCCAACTGATCGCGATCACCAAGCAGGATGAGGCGGGAACCGGGCGCAAGCGCCTCTACCAGTTTGGCCATTAAGGCGAGCGGAACCATGGAGGCTTCATCAATTACAATTACTTCAAAAGGGAGTGGGTTGTCAGAATTGTGCCTGAAGCGACATGAGTCCGGAATCACCCCCAGCAGACGTTGAATTGTGGCAACATCTGAAGGAATGCTGTCAGCAACCGTGGTTCGTTCTTCAAGCTCCTTACCTGCCTTGTATATCGACTCCTTCAACCGGGCAGCAGCCTTTCCGGTCGGAGCACCAAGGCCAATTCGCATCCGGCTCCCTTTTGCCTGCTCCAGCAGGAGCGCAATAATTTTTACAACCGTTGTAGTTTTTCCGGTACCAGGACCGCCGGAAATTACGCAAAAACGGCTTCGAATCGCGGCGGCGGCAGCGATAGCCTGCCAATTGGGACTTTCAGCAGTTTTTAGGAACAGTCGGGAGATACCATCTTTTAGAAGATCCGTATCAACATCAGGCAGATCAGATGCCATGGAGACAAGAGTTTTGGCCAGATCGCTCTCATACTTCCAGTAGCGGTGCAGATAGAGTCGATTGGCATAATCCAGGATAAGCGGACGATATTCGCCCGGCTGACCGACCATCTTCGAACTCCGCAAACTGTCGGCGGCAGCAGCGACTTCACTGCTGCAAAAAAGATCGGCAAAGTCAACGCAGATATGCCCATGACCAACAGCGGAACTGGCAAAAGTTGCCGCCTTTCGGAGGAAATCCGTATTCCCTACCTCCTTTGAGCAGAGAAAATCGGCAAAAACGGTATCTATAGCCCTGACCGGCAACTCCTCACGCATGGCATGCCTCCTCGACATCGATGAGACTCTTCGTGAGGCCTTGAACAAGCCCGGCATCAGGCTTATCAAAATATATGCCGTTACGGGGATGGGATTTGTTGATACCGCGCAGGTAGAGGTAGATAGCGCCCCCAAAGTGCGTTTCATAGCGGTAATCGGGAATGCGTCTCTCAAGATATCTGTTTACTGCGACCGTATAGATGAGGTACTGAAGCGGATAGAGCTTGCGCTCCATATCGCGAGCCAGATTTTCCGGAGTGTAATTTTCCGGATCATTACCAAGGTGATTGGATTTCCAGTCAAGAATGTAATATCTCCCCTCATGCGCAAAGAGCAGATCTATGAAGCCGAGAAGCATCCCCTTGACATTATGGAAATTCAGACTTTCTGCCATTTTTCCGAGGTTTACAGGCGATGTAATGCCATGCTGCTTAAAAAAACTCACCAGCAGCTTCGGGTTAATTGACTTGAGCGGAAAATAAAATTCCATTTCCTGTACCCAACTGCCAGGCTGTAACCCTGACAGCCGGAGACCGCCCGGCAACTCGGCATTGAGAACAGTGCCAAGCATCGCCTGAACGGCAGCGCTATATTTTTCATACGTGGGGGATTTCTCCATCGCCCTGGAGACCAGCTCTGCCAACGTTGCGTCGCTGACTGACGTGAAATCTACCTCCTCAAATATCGAATGGAGAAATGTGCCCGGATCGGCCCCTTTAGGGAAGGCAAAAAATGAATTTTCAGATGGAGATTCATTGGTTTTGATCTGCCAGGTTTCTTCGGAACTGTCATGATCAGGAAATTCCGGAGGGGTCTCATGCCGCTCTATCAGCGATGAAAAGCTTGATACCCGCCACTCAGAATCTAGCGTTCCGGTCATGGTTCGACAGGTGAGCTGTTCGGTGTTATCTCTTCTGCGCGTAAACTCTGTGGTACATTCGTCTGCAGGGTCAACGACCAGGTTAATCCTCCCTTCGGATGTTAACGAACGTATCTTTTCGATCATGGCGCCGTCATCAATTGTTGTCATGGCCGTAGCCAGATTTTCAAATGACGATGAGCCGGCGGCTTTTTCCGGAGCATGGAACAGGTAGGCAAGAGCAGAACTTTCAGTGTAGCGAAAACGTCCCCACGCCACATAACAGCGGTATTTGGCACGGGTCAGCGCAACATACGCCAGCCGGACATTCTCCGCCAGCCCTTCATCCAGAGCTGCCCTGCAATGCTGCTCAAAATTGTCAGAACCAAAGTCAGCGACCAGCTCAAACCCTTCATGAGCCACTGCCGTATCGCCTCCGCCAATTACTCCGCCCCAGAGAAACGGACAGAATACAATCGGAAACTCAAGCCCCTTGCTGACATGGATAGTAAGGATCTTTACCGCCTTTTCGTCAGACTCAAGTCGAATTTGATGCTCTTCACCATCCGGTGGCGTTGTCACCTGTTCGCTAAACCATCTGCAGAGCGAATCAACGCCGAGGTGAGACGCAGATGCCTCTGCATGCAGCAGTTCGCTGCAGTGGAGCAGATTGGTGATACTTCGTTCGCCCCCCGGCAGTGACAGCAGCCGTGCGCGAACTGCCTCGTTTTCGAGGAACGCCCGGAACATCGTCATGAAACCATGGTTTTTCCAGAGAAGATGATACTCACGGAACGAATGGAGGCGTTTTTCCCAAGCCACTTGACCGTCAGCATCAAAGGTTCGAGCTATATCGTGTGCAGCGCCCCCCATAACCGATGTTGCCAGAGAGGCTCTCACTCTCGCTTCGTGCCCCGATTCAGCGACTGCGTTGAGAATGGTGCGGAGTTCAAGAGCCTCCAAAGTCTGAAATATGTTTTTATCACTCCTGACAACAGCAGGTACCCCTCTCAACTGCAGTGAATCATAAACCATCGCGGCCTGCTTGTGACCGCGTACAATAACGGCAATATCACCCGGAACAACGACCCTGGAGTGCTGCCCCTTGCCGATAAACGATTTTCCTTCAGAAGCATCCTTTAGCAGAGCAACTATCTCGTCGGCCACCGCATTTACTATCGTTGGGTTTGCTCTATTGAGAGGGATGGCTTTGCTTTCAGATTCCCCCCGGGAGATAAACCAGATCTGCAGGGGAGATACATCCCTCCCTGCAACGCAAAGCTCCTCAGTCTCCACTTCGGTAACTTCCGGAACCTTGACTTGCGGGTAGGAGAGCCCATCAATCACCAGCGGATAATCCTTATTCAGGGAGAAGAGTCGATTGACAGCTTCAACCAGCCCCTCAGACGAGCGCCAGTTCAACGTCATGGTATGATGACTCTCTTCCGGCACATCATACTTCGCCTCAAGATATGCATAAATATCCGCACCACGGAAACTGTAGATAGCCTGTTTCGGATCACCAATCAGGAATAGCGGCATGGAGCCCTCTTTAAACAGGGTGCGAAATATTTTATACTGGATCTGATCCGTATCCTGGAATTCATCAATCAGCGCCGCCCGGTATTTTCCGCGCATCCGCCCGGCTAATAACTCCCCGCCAGGTCCGATAAGGGCATGATAAAGGTCTGTCAGCAAATCATCAAAAAAACGTACATTCAGTGAGTTTTTGAGTTCCGGCAACCGTTTTCTGGCGAATTCAATCAGCTCAGCGTACAGGGTGATCGCCACCTTACGGACAAGGGTAACCAGCTCATCCCATAGGGTAAAGAACCGGTGTTCCGGCGGCTCGCATTTTTTGAGGCGAACATCCTTTTTATTCATAAAGCTTGCCGTCAGCTTCGCATAGCCTGCAAAAAAGAGATAAGGAGTCCCCTGCCTGACGAAGGAATCCATACCTTCAAGCAACCCTGGGACAACTTCGGTCGGATGGTAGTTTTTCTGGCCTTTACTCAAGCCGGGATGTGAAAAAAGTATCTGCTCAAGTTCGACACGGCTGGCCACCCACAAGCTGCAAAGTGTGTTATATGCACTCCAGCAGTCAGCTCTGATGCTATCGATCTCTCCCGGAGAGAATTTGGGGACGATTTTGAGTGACGGATTGGTAAGCTTTCCCATGAGAAACCTGGTTAAGGTTTCCGGAGACCAGTGCATTGCCTCGGCAAGCGGCAGAAACGGGGCTTCAGCGGCAAAGAACCTGATGCGCCAGAAATCATCAACGATCTGACTGATCAGCGGTTTCTGGTTCGTAACCAGCTCGGTATCAAAGAGAGCGCCGCTTTCAAAGGCGTTCTCCTGGAGCGCACGGCTGCAAAAACCGTGAATGGTGAAAATAGCCGCAGAGTCAAAGCTCTGCAGCGCCCGGTCGAGGCGGGAAAGCGCCACTTCACTTCCTGGCCAACCGGAGTGCTCTGACGACATTAGTTCCGTCAGGAACGGATCACGCGCGCCTGTGCCTCCTGCGGCATCACGGGCAGCACGCAGCCGTTTACGGATGCGGTCGCGCAACTCCTTTGTGGCAGCCTCGGTAAACGTTACGACAAGGATGTTCTCCGGCTTAAATTGCTCATTTTCAATCACAAGTCGGAGATAGAGAGAGGCGATGGCGTATGTTTTTCCTGTGCCGGCGCTTGCTTCAATCAGATTGCAACCAGACGGGTCGATTGTGAGGCCGTCAAATTCTATCACGGCTCCCCCTTCATTGACTCAAGGTAGGCAGCAAATACATCTGTTGAGACAGCCTCAAATTCCCCGTCAAGTGGCGACTCTTCCCCAAAGCAGAGTTGGTAGGCGGGATCGTCACTTTCAGGATATTTATCATTATTCCACTCAGCTTCAGCGGCAGATATTTTCCCTTTTTCCGCGTAAGCGAGAGAAGAGCGGGGGAAAAAATGCAGCGGCTTTCTCAGACCTTGCCAGTAGCGCTGTAACAGGCGTTCGAGGAGAGCTTTGCTGTCAGCCACCGGCAATAATTCGACAGTCCCGTTCAGCATGATCAATGCACTCTGTCTTGGATAGGTTTCGGCAGCGACGAAATTAAGTATGAGATGCTCAAGCCACAATTTCAGTTGATCCTTTGCCGAAAGTTTTGCACTACGATAGCGCAGCAGGCGATCCGGCAGAACTGAGCTGATCCGCCCGTAAATTCGGAATTGGCCGATGGCAACATCCAGATCCAGCGGCGGCAGAAAGGGTTGACCATTCATCGCCTGCAGCAGCTCTCCGGCAAATAAAGTCGCCTCAGTTGCAAGTTTATTAAATATCGCATCACCCTGACCGGCTGGAGGCAGGACGCCTCTCGCCCGAATTATCGGGTGGAGTTCCTCCGCATTATTTCCTGTTATTACATGCTCAAGCAGCTCTTTTTTGATGCCGTATACCTGAAGGTTGTCAAGTTCAAAAACCTCACGCTCTTCAAGAGGTGATATTTTCTCTTCCGGCTTTATCCCAAGCCTATGCCGCAAAAGGTAGGCAGAACAGTTTTCAAAAAACTTGAGCAGATCAGCGATGCGGACCTCACGAAACTGTTCTGCAGGGGGTGATAACGGCTTACTGAAAAATCGCGGACGGGTATTGGACGGAGTGAGAAGGGCTCTGGCGGCATACAGATTTTCCGCCGAGTAACTGAAGAGCCCTTTTTCCTGATTTTTGAAATATTCCGGGCTGAAGGGTTGAAGGCGATGCTGAGTGAGGATACTTTTGTGAAATTCTCCATCGCCGCCCGGGGAATCGCCGGTAAAACTCCGCATATAGCCTCGATCAATAAAATCAAGCAGTTCACTGACTAGGACGGATGGTGGTATGACGCTGTTGTCACGGATACTTAGGCCGGTATAGCTGATATAGAACCGCTCGCGTGACGAGAGAAGCGCCTCAAGGAAGAGATAGCGATCCTCATCGCGCAGAGAGCGGTCACCCGGCCTCGGATTTGCCGGAATAATATCGAAGCCGGGAGAGCTGCTCTGACGGGGAAACGAGCCGTCATTCATACCAAGAAGCACAACCACTTTCACCGGGATACTTCTCATCGGCAGCATGGCGCAGAATGTCACCCTGCCGGAGAGAAAACCGACTCCGGCTCCTTCGCTCTCCAAACGCTTTCGGAGCCATAAACGGATAACATCAAGGCCGACTTCATGAGTGTAGCCGGAGAGTTCCTCGATATTCCCGAGCGAGTCGATCAGCTTTTCAACTGCGCTGTATTCCCGGACGACCGCATCAGATGATTTGAAGAAGTTCTTTTGTATCGAACCGAGTGTTTCCCGCCATTGTGCCAAAGTTCGGGGTTTGCTGAGGAGTAAAGCTGTGGCATGGAGCGATCTTACAAACTGGACGAAACGGCCAAGAACCGTCGCCGCTTCACCCTCCATATTATCAAAGGGAAGTACACCGCTAATCAAATCCGTGTCGTCAGAAGAGAGCGCGTAGCCAAACACAAGCCGCTCCAAACCGGCCATCCAGCTCCCTTCAGTATAACCTGACAACCCTGATGCTGTACGGTCATCGGCACTCATCCCCCAGGTGATATGTGTCTCTTCAAGCCATTTTTTTATGAGATCGATATCGCTCCCTGAAAGGTCGAAACATCTGCAGACCGGATCTGACGACAGTATATCAATGACTTCCGGCGCGGTAAAGCGGCCCCCGGGAAGAGCAAGGATTGACATCAAAGTTTCCCCGATACTCCCCTCGTTACAGAGTGAGCGGTCGGCAATGGTGAATGGAATACGCCGTTTCGGATCCTGAATTCCTGAAAATACCGCCGATATGTATGAGGAATAGGTTTCAATGTCAGGTGTCATGACAATAATGTCGCGTGGTGCGAGACCGTCCATAGTGGAAAACATGTCGAGCAGTTGATCGTGGAGAAGTTCCACTTCCCGCATGGGGCTATGGCACGAATGCACGGCAATAGAGCAGTCATCGGCGGCAACGGCAATTTTATTTTCCGGATCGGCATTGACGAGGTTGAGGATTCCGTTTTGCAGAGACGACAACAGGGTATTACCTGCAGATTCAAGGTATTCATCCTGTTCGATGGTAAGCCGGGCGCCGCTGTCAAGGATCAGATTACTGAAGCTCCTACCCAGGCGGCCAAGCGATGCCAATAGAGCATTGCCTTCTTCGGCTACTTCGTTAAACTCCCTGCTCCGCCATGTCTGCGATTTTTCCGCCAGGATGTCGCCCCAGTACTCTCTGCATGGACTCAATACAAATATATGGACATCAACAAACTCAGCTACGGCAGCCAGTATCTCCATATGGAAGGCCGGCATATATGACAGGCCAAAAACAAGAACCCTGGGTGGTAATGCAGAAACATCAATGCCGCCATTTTTCAGGCGCGTGAGAAATTCTGTTTTCAATCTGCCCCGATGATATTCCTTCTCATCATCTGCGAGTGCCCGCCAGAGGATCGCCTGCCACTCCGCACCAGTTCCGGATTCCCAGAGTTTCAGGATATCGCCTCGATATATTGTGTACTGATCAAAGGTATCGGCGATTTTTTCCGCCAGTTGATACATCTTCAAACCGCGACTGTGGCCGGTGAGGTAGATCTGCAACTCTTTGAATTCCGGCTTATCCAGCAACAGCTCCAACTGACTGATAACTCTCCAGATTAGTATTTCAGTGTCAAACAGCTTCGATCTACCGATCTCCGGCATCGCTACCGCAAAGAGGTCCTTGACAAATTTATTGGGGAACGGAAAATCGCAATTCCCCCAGACGCCGAATTTTTTAGCCAGCTCCATGGAAATCCAGCGCGACATGCCACGGCTTTGCACCACAATGGCTTCCCGCGACAATACTCCCCCTACCGGCTCGTTAAGAACCACGGCCAGATGTTCAAGAAGCATTTCCATTCTATTTGACGTATGAATTGTGAAGGGCATACCGATAACCGCCGGTGAAAAAAGACTTGATTTTTTACAATAACTGGATTATAAGTCTGCCTCGATTTTGTGCAGTCCTGTCCCACAATTTAATATTTTTCGCCCCTTCGGTATTGCACGCCAGAGGGGCGTTTTTAAATGGCTGCTTAGCTCAGCTGGCTAGAGCAAGCGACTCATATTCGCTAGGTCCGGGGTTCGAGTCCCTGAGCAGCCACCAAAACATAGTCCGAGAACATCTTGAATCATCCAAAAGCCTCTGATAAATCAGGGGCTTTTTCTTTTTCATTGTCCAACGAAGAACAACAAGATATACTCAAAACCAGATGCTTTTAGTATACGTTTTGGGATAAGTATACTAAAACAAATAGGCCGTATACCCAAAAAGGAGGTATTGCTATATGCCTAAAAAGATTGTTCCACTATCAGATATGCAAGTCAGCAAGGCTAAGCCACAAACTAAACCGGTCACTCTATTTGATGGGGGTGGCCTGTTTTTGCTTATCACACCAGCTGGCGGAAAACTTTGGCGTTTCAAATACACCTTCAACGGAGAAGGCAGGCTAATGTCATTTGGAACTTACCCTGAATTGTCTCTAGCCGATGCAAGACAGCGAAGAGAAGATGCCCGAAAGTTAATTGCCAATGGAGTTGATCCAAGGGAAATAAAGAAAGCTCAAAAGGCATCAAGAGAAGAATCAAACGCCAATAGCTTTGAAGTAGTCGCTCGTGAGTGGCACAATAAATTTAAAGGAACTTGGTCAGAAAGTCACGCACATGTTGTAATTAACCGCCTTGAAAGAAATATTTTCCCATGGATAGGAAGCCGTCCTATTGCCGAACTCGAGCCTCCTGAAGTTCTATCCGTCCTTCTACGCATGGAAGATCGGGGAGCGCATGAAACCGCGCGTCGTATGAAAACAGTATGCGGTCAAGTTTTTCGCTATGGTGTAGCCACTGGCAGATGCAAGCGTGACCAGACAGCCGATCTCAAGGGCGCACTCAAACCACCCGTTACTCACAATATGGCAGCATTGACCAAGCCGAAAGATGTAGCGGAACTACTAAGGGCTTCTGATGAATATTCAGGATCGTTTGTCGTAAAATGTGCCTTGCGGCTTGCCCCACTTTGGTTCTGTCGTCCTGGTGAATTGCGAAAAACAGAGTGGTCAGAAATTAATTTTGAAACTGCTGAGCTGAATATTCCCATAGAACGCATGAAACTTCCGACGGCTACAAAGAGAAAATCAAAAGGACAATTGCACCTAATTCCACTATCACTACAGGCCATAGCTATTCTTAAAGAACTACAGCCATTAACAGGACACAGTAAATATGTTTTCCCCGGCTACCGTTCCCCACTTCGTTGTATGAGCGAAAACGCAGTATTGCTGGCATTAAGAAAGATGGGATTTACAAAAGAAGAGATGAGCGGACATGGCTATAGGGCTATGGCCCGAACAATGATCCGGCAAGAACTGCACCTTGAGGCAGAATACATTGAGTTACAGCTTGCACATACCACTAAAAGCCCAAATGGTACTGCTTATGACCGTGTGTCTTTCCTGCCTGAACGCAAGAAGATGATGCAACTTTGGTCGGATTATCTTGACGGTCTGAAGCAAGGAGCGAAGGTGATACCGTTCAAGAAGGCCGCTTAATTTATTCATGGTACAAAATCCGTCTTCCCGAACAACTCAAGATAAATAGTTTTCACCCCAGATATGCATGTTTGAACCGATTTGCAAAAAAAGTTTGACAAAAGCAAACTTCTGAATGATAATTACGATAAGGAGGAGACCAACGGTTTCTAATTCAAACCGGGTCTTAACAGCTTCATAAAGTAACAAACACAACTTAATAATTGGGCCACACAACTAAATAAGACATAAAGAAGTCCTTTCACCAGTAGTTTCGGGGAGAGTTATGTCACACGGTTCTGTGGCCATTTTTGTGCCCGACTACGGAACCGCTATAGTTTCCAAATCGGGCTTTTTTTTGAAGATTTTGTTTCGTACAACGCGCTCCAACCGACACTTTGGGGCATAATAAGTACCCATAAAGTCCAGAAACGCTAAAGTATTTTTTTGCTATTGTCGACTGGTAATACTGAAGCGAAAAAATACGACAGAAAGGAAGGGACTATTGAGAAAGAATACCATGATGAAGCGAGAAACAATTGATCTTTACAGCATTTCAACCAGATGGAGACCTCATTACTCATGTTGGAAGAGTATAGAAGAGATCGAAAGGAATCATCCTAACTCAGGGACGTTCAAACTTGTTATTAATCAAGGTGGAATTACGAACAATAATATATCGCCAGATACAAAAAAACGACTTAAAACTTTGACGCTCACCTGAATTGACCCATGTTTACTCAATAAAACTGACCCATCCATGTAGCAATGTTCAGATTATTCGACCCATCAGATACCCTTTAGGGGTAATGGACCCAGTACCGAGAGTCGGAACAGGGCGTGGGGGTGAATCTGCTTCATAATGGCCTCCTTTTAGTGGATATCTCCAACTAAAAGACCATAACTCCGCGAAAAATATAACGTCCCAAACTGTGTAGGGTGCAAAA
>CAIMXI010000024.1 GCA_903845365.1 uncultured Geobacteraceae bacterium
AAAGAAGCAAGGCGCATTGGAGTGCCAAGGCAATCAATAATCAAGGTTTGGGTTGCTGAGCGACTACAGAAGACTGCGTGAAACAAGCTGCTATCTGCCGACCGATGTAAAATGGTTTGTTAGGACGGATGGGGAGTGACGGGTGTTTTTTTAATTTACCCGGAATGGCTATCAAAAAGTTAAACTCATAACCCTTTTCATTTCATAGACCATCTCCTTCTGTACCATCGGTTTTGATAGATAGCCATCAAAACCTTCACCAAGAAAGCGTTCCTTTTCATTGCGCAATGCATGGGCTGTAACAGCAATTATTTTTTGGTGTAAAGCTGCACCTTCTTCTTTCGCACGGATAGCCCGGAGTGCGTCCTCGCCAGTCATGACGGGCATCTGAACATCCATCATGACGAGATCAAACTCCTCTTGCGTGAGTGCTTCAAGACACTCTCTGCCATTCTCAGCCGTCACTACGCGGTGGCCATGCTTGCCAAGCAGTAAGCTGGCGAATTTAAGATTAACATGGTTGTCATCCACTAGCAGAATCCGCAAAGGAGGGCCGTCCCAGGCTAATAACGGTATCTGAGATTTGATTTCGTCTGTATGCTGTATGGTGGTCGGAATAGTGAAGGGAAGTTTAAGTATGAAGCTGCTGCCGACACCTTGGGTGCTCTCTACAGAAATATCACCACCCATAATCTCAGCCAAGCGGCGACTGATCGTCAGGCCAAGTCCGGTGCCGCCAAACCGGCGGGTAGTTGAACCATCCTCCTGAACAAACGGTTTGAAGATATTGTTGAATGCCTCAGGGGAAATGCCGATACCGGTATCGGTAACCGATATCTGAATGATACAGCTATCATAATGCCGCTCATACACCTGGGCAGCAATGGAGATGCCCCCGGACTTTGTGAACTTTGCAGCATTACCAAGCAGGTTCAGGATTATCTGTTTGACCCGAAGTTGATCTCCTATAATAATGTTCGGCATATCTTCAGCAACAGTTATATTCAGTGCAAGCATCTTCTCGAATATGGCCGATTTTTGCAACCTGTAGACTTCATAGATGGCACGACGCAGATCAAATTCCTGCGGTTCTATCGAAATCTTTCCAGCTTCAATCTTTGAGAGGTCAAGTATGTCGTTCACCAGTGATAACAGGTTATTGCCGCATAGTTTGAGGTCATTCACATAATCCTGTTGATCTGCTGTCAAATCGGTTAATTCAAGCAGTTGTGCCATTCCCAGGAGCCCGTTCATCGGGGTGCGAATTTCGTGGCTCATGTTGGCAAGGAACATCGATTTAGCGTGAGTTGCCTCCTCGGCTAATACTTTTAATGCCGTGGCGTTACTTTGCTCTTCTATCAAGACTGCTTGAGTTTGCTTTAGTTCTTCGATGGTGCAATTCAATTCCTTGGTTCGCTCATTTACAGTAAGCTCAAGTTGGTTCGCATAATCTTGTATTTGTCGAAAAAGTTGCCTACGCTCAACGGTGGTGCGAGTTAAGTGATCAAACCAACGCTGCCAGATTGTTGGTACAGGTGGGGGCTTGATGTCTGGTTCTGCTTCAAGCAGGTCAACATATTCTGCCAACATCAGGGCGGGACGCGCGTAACGACTGTTTTGTATCCATCCGAGAACGAAAATGGCGATTACGAGAAAGAACGACATGGTAGCAAGGGGCAAAACACCTGAAATAACATGAGCCTGTGCGTCCTTATGCGGCAGATAAATCAATTGAATCCAATTGGTTCCTTGTAGAGGCAATGCAGTCCACGAATCCCCATTCTCATCCACGATGAATCTTATTCCTTCGATAAGTTTAGTGATAGGTGCCGAAGCGAAGATTTTATTCAGAGACACAACACCAACCGCATCCTTTAAAGCCCGGCCACTGTCGGCAAGCAGTATACCATTGCGGTCAATGACCATAGCGCGACCAATGCTCAAAGGGTGCTTAAACATCACTGTGTCGAGCACACTAAGGGTAACATCGGTGCCGACTGCACCGATATAGTTATCACCTAGATACACTGGTGCCAGCAAGGTCACCATCATGCCATTGCCAACCACGTCCTTGTAGGGGGTTGTCCAAACTGATTGACGCTTAGGGTTCGCTTGCGGACCAACCAATGCCACTGGCCGCGTGCCGTTTGCATCAAATAGCTCTGTTATAGCCGTGAGCATATCCCGCGACTGCGTTACTTCAAAAAGTTTTGCACGCGACAGAAACGGAGTGCTTA
>CAIMXI010000025.1 GCA_903845365.1 uncultured Geobacteraceae bacterium
ATAGATGCAATTATGACCACCGATCCGGCCAGCATCATAACTGACGTCAATAAACAGATGGAACTGCTTACCGGTTGTACCCGCGATGAACTGATCGGTGCACCGTTTAAAAACTATTTCAGCGATCCGGATCGCGCCGCGATGAGTATCAAGCAAGTGCTGAGAGAAAAGCAGGTAACCAATTTCGAGCTTACCGCTTGCGCCATAGACGGCAAAGAAACGTTCGTTTCCTTCAACGCGACAACATTCTATGACCGGAACAGAAAGTTGCAAGGCGTGTTTGCTGCCGCGCGTGATGTTACTGAGCGCAAACGCCTTGATCAAATATTACGAGAAAAGAATGCCGAACTGGAGAGCGCCAAGTTGGAGGCGGAAAGAACCAACATTACTAAATCTGAATTTCTGGCAAACATGAGTCACGAACTCCGCACTCCGCTCAACTCCATAATCGGCTTTTCCGAAGTATTGCAAGATCAGTTCTTTGGCGCAATAAACAAAAAACAGTCCGATTATGTTGATAACATTCTTACCAGCGGTAAACACCTGCTCTCCCTTATTAACGACATTCTTGATCTCTCCAAAGTGGAGTCAGGAAAAATGGAGCTTAATTTAAGTACTTTTTATCTTCGGGAAGCAGTGGATGCCTCACTGATGATGCTTAATGAAAAGGCCATAAAAGCCGGAATAGCAATCAATATTGATCTGTCTATGGAGGCCGATGTCCAGATCATAGCTGACGAGAGAAAACTTAAACAGATTCTGTTCAACCTTCTCTCAAATGCTGTCAAGTTCACGCCGGCGGGTGGAATGGTGAACGTAAGCGCTGAGAGAAAAGGGGATCTCATAGAAATCACTGTTATTGATACCGGCCTGGGAATCAGAAAGGAAGATATCCCCAAACTTTTCAAGCCGTTCACTCAACTGGAGTCGGTCTATACCAAATCATATGAAGGAACCGGTCTCGGACTGGCACTGAACAAACAACTTGTGGAACTCCATGGCGGCAGGGTTTGGGTAGAGAGTCTTTTCGGTGTTGGAAGCCACTTCGGCTTTTCTATCCCGTTAACGCAGGCAACAGGGGGTAATCACGATGCCGCATAAGATATTGGTAGCTGATGACAACGATAAGAACCGTACCCTTTTCCAGGATATATTGATTATTCACGGTTTTGAGGTGTCGGTAGCCTCTGACGGGCATGAGGCGGTTGCTCAGGCGAGGCAACTGATGCCTGATCTGATCCTGATGGACATACAGATGCCTGGAATGGACGGCACAGTCGCCTGCGGCCTCCTGAAGGGAGCTCCGGAAACCAGCAGAATCAAAATTATCGCTTTTACATCCTTTGCCATGCAGGGCGACGAGGAAAAATTTATTGCGGCAGGATTCGACGGCTACCTCTCCAAGCCGGTCAACACCCGTGAACTGCCTATCCTTATAAAACAGTGGCTGAAAGGTGAGGTAACCGTATGAGCTGCGCCATGTCGAGAGTTCTTTGCGTAGATGATGAGCCTAAAAACCTCGCGCTGCTGGAGGCGATGCTGTTGCCCCGTGGGTATGACATTGTGTTTGCAGCTAGTGGCCTGGAGGCACTGGAAAAGCTCAAAACTGAACAGATCGACCTCTGCCTGCTGGATGTAATGATGCCCGGTATTGATGGTTTTGAAGTGTGTCGCAGGATCAAATCAGATGATCGGTATCGAAACATCCCGGTCGTGATGATTACCTCTTATACAGGTTCCATCCACCGCACACAGGGGATTGAGGCTGGTGCTGAAGATTTTATCTCCAAGCCTTTTGATCGCTTCGAGGTGCTTGCGCGGATAAAGATGCTTCTGGAAGTTAAGTCACTGAATGTCCGACTAAATGCTGCCCGTGAATACGCTGCTCAGAGCCTGCAGGCGGCGATGGTGTCACGGATCAAGTCCGATTTCATGGCCAATATGAGTCATGAGCTGCTTACACCACTTCATGCGGTGATCGGTTTTTCTACGGTACTTCAGAAACAGACCTATGGTTCGATCAATGACAAACAGCAGGAATTTGTTAACCACATCATTTCCGGCGGCAAGCGCCTGGAAACGATGATCAACGACATTCTCGCCTTCACCAGTTCAAAAAAGGACTCCGTGGAGCTCGAACTGAGTACTTTTTCTTTACAGGAATTATCAAATACCACATTGATGGTGCATCGGGAAAAAGCTTTAAAAAAGGGAATAGACCTCTATTTTGAGCTTACACCAGAGATCGATAGCAACATTACTGCGGATCAGATGAAGCTGAAGCACATTCTTGCAAATTTGATCTCAAATGCGCTCAAGTTTTCCACGGCGGGGGGAACAGTGAGGGTAACTACCATAAAAAACGACTCTTTCATTCTTTTCACCGTATCAGACACCGGAATAGGGATTAAGCAAGAGGATATTCCGAATCTTTTTCAAATATGCACCCAACTGGAACCGGCCAACACCAAGGTATACGCCGGGATTGGCCTTGGCCTGGTGATATCCAGGCAACTGGTAGAAGAGCATGGCGGTGAAATGTGGGTAGAGAGCCGGTTTGGCGCAGGGAGTACGTTCAGCTTCACCATACCGCAGTAGTAGAAATGTTATTGTAAATTACCAGAAGGAGATAATCAGTATGTCCCACAAATCTTTCACAGATGAAGGCAACAAGACCCATAAACCGAGAATTCTTTGCGTGGATGACGAACCGCACAATCTTAGTCTTATGGAGGCGCTTCTGTCTCCCGACGGCTATGAAGTCGTGTCGGCA
>CAIMXI010000026.1 GCA_903845365.1 uncultured Geobacteraceae bacterium
CCCCCCCCCCCCCCCCCCCCCCCCCCCCCCCCCCCCCCCGCATCAGAACCGGTTGGCCTACGCGTCCATATGCAGCTTGAAATAAGATTGGCACCGCAAAAAATTTACAGAGGTAACCATATGAAGGAAATGAGGCCAGTGTTGCTCGTAGAGGACGACTTTGTGGATCAGATGACTGTCAAACGGGCGTTCAAAGAGTTGAAGATCACGAACAGGCTCGACATCGCCGGAAACGGCCTTGAAGCTCTCGACCTGCTTCGGGGGCATGCCGAATTGCCATGCGGGATTATCCTCGATCTTAATATGCCAAAGATGACCGGAATCGAGTTTTTAGAGGAGCTGCGGAAGGACGAAAAGCTAAGGAGCCTGCCAGTGATAGTGTTCACAACTTCGAATGAGGATAGAGGCAGGAGTGATAGTTACCGACTGAACGTGGCGCTATACAAGGTAAAACCGTGCGATTTTAGTCAGTTCGTCGAGGCGATGCGAACCATTAGTTTTTTCTTGAAATTGAACGAGGAGCCGTAAATGAATAAACCAAATATACAGGTTTTATTCATTGAAGACGATCTGATCGACCAGATGGCGTTCAAGCGGGCGGTCAAAGAGCAAGCGCTCCCTTTCGATTATCGCATTGCAGGTTCCCTCGCTGATGCCCGCAGCATCATTAATACTGAACGCTTCGATATCATCCTCTGCGATTATCTCTTGGGTGACGGTATTGGAACGGAACTGCTCGGCCGGCAACAGGATGCGCCGGTGATCCTGCTGACAGGAAGCGGCAGCGAGGAGATTGCCGTAGAGGTGATGAAAGCGGGAGCATACGATTATCTGGTCAAGGATTCCGAGGGAAGATATCTCAAATCGCTTTCTGTCAGGATCGAAACCACGCTCATGCGCAGAAAAAAGGAAGAGGCGCTGAAGCTGGCGGAGCAGAAACTAAAAGAACGTGCGACAGAGCTTGAGGCGAGAAACCAGGAGTTGGCTCGTCTTAGTGAAGAGCTTCGTCTGCAATCGATCAGCGATCCACTCACCGGCCTCTTCAACAGAAGATATATGGAAATTGCCCTTGACAAAGAGGTACGGCGGGCGGCGCGGAGAGAGTCACCGCTTTCCGTAGCGATGCTCGATATCGATCATTTCAAGCGGGTCAACGACACCTTTGGTCATGAAGCGGGTGATTTTGTATTACTGGAACTTGGCAAGCATCTGACCTGCAGCATCCGCGAGGAAGACATTGCATGCCGGTACGGTGGCGAGGAATTCTGCCTCATTATGCCTGATTGCCCGCCTGAAAACGCACACCGCCGGCTTGAGAAAATAATCGGTAATTTTAAGCTGCATCCGCTGGAGTATGGATATATATCCATCGGTCCGGTCACGATCTCTGCTGGCGTTGCGTCATATCCCACGCACGTGTCGTCACCCCATGACCTGCTCAAGGCCGCTGACAGCGCCCTGTACCGCGCAAAGTCGGAAGGCCGGGACCTGTTGGTAACAGCGGATGCGGGTCTGCCTTAGGCACTTGAGCAAAATCGAAGAGACAAATCATACCAGTGGGGGATTATATATGGATTTTCCAGATCATGACATATTTCGACCATCGTCCTTCATAGACACACCTTCGGTCGTACGGATAGTGCTGGTCGAGGACGACAAGGTAGATCAACAGGCATTTCGGCGCTTTGTTGCCGAACAGCAACTCAACTATGACCTTTCAGTTGCAGGCTCCGTTGCAGAAGCTGCTGAGGCGCTGGACGTCGCTACATTTGATCTCCTCATAGTCGATTACTCGCTCGGCGACGGGACGGGGCTTGATGTACTCGCACTGGCAAAAGGGAGGCCTGTTGTCATCGTCACCGGCTCCGGCAGCGAAAACATTGCCGTAGAAGCGGTGAAAAAAGGAGCCTACGATTACCTTGTCAAGGATCTTGAGCGGAACTATCTCAAGATTATGCCGATAACGGTTGAAAACACAATCAGGCGCTTCAGGGCGGAGGAAACGGCAATAAAGTTCTACGCGGAACTAGAAACCAGAGTGGAGGAAAGAACGCAGGAACTTTTCGAGATCAACCGGGAGTTACAGGACGCGCTAATGTTGGCTGACAGTAACATCAAGAGTCGCATACAGGCCGAGGCGATGCTTAAAGAGAGCGAGGCGCGGTATGTCGCCATCATTGAAGACCAGACCGAGTTGATCTGCCGCTATCTGCCGGACGGCAGGCTCTCTTTTGTGAACGGGGCATATTCACAGTATTACGGTATAAGTCTGGACGAACTGATCAACTCAAATTTTGTTCCGAACATCCCCGAACCGGATCTCTCGTTGCTTATCGGGTATCTGTCTGAAATCACCCGTGACAATCCGGTGGTGGATTACGTTCACCGCATTATAACACCTGCTGGTGAGTTGCGCTGGCAGCGTTGGACACAGCGGGGAATATATTCATCTGACGGAAATCTGATAGAATTCCAGGCTGTTGGATACGATATAACCGAGAAGAAGCTGTTGGAAGAAGCTCTTGCGCGTTCCGAGATGAAGTTCCGCACACTCTTTGCTTCCACCAGCGAAGCGACAATGCTGATCGCCGACCAGTTTTTCTTTGACTGCAACGAGGCGACCTTGAAAATTTTCGGCTGTGCAACAGAGGAGGAATTCTACTTGAAACATCCTGGTGATTTTTCACCGCCTGAGCAGCCGTGCGGCAGGAAATCAAAGACGCTGGCGAATAAGCACATCGCCATGGCGATTAAAAAGGGGAGCCATAACTTTGAGTGGATACACCGGCGTGCCGATAACGGTAGGGACTTTCCGACAGAGGTGTTGCTGAGCGCCATGGAACTGGATGGCAAAACGGTTGTACTGGCAGCGGTGTGCGACATCACCGAACGCAAACGAGCCGAAGAGGAATTACGCCAGGCCAAAGCTGACGCCGAAGCGGCCAACATAGCCAAGAGCGCTTTTTTAGCCAGCATGAGCCACGAGATCCGTACTCCGATGAACGGCGTCATCGGTTTTGCAGGCGTCCTTCTGGAAACAGAACTGACGGAAGAACAGCGGGAATACGCCGAACTTATCCGCAATAGCGGCGAAAATCTGCTGGGATTGATAAACGACATACTGGATTTCTCAAAGATCGAGGCGAACAAACTGGATATCGAAATACTCGACTTTGATCTGCGCACTACTCTGGAAGACACCGCCTGCCTTCTGGCAATGAGAGCTGCTGATGCCGGTCTGGAACTGATCTGCCAGATTGATCCCAATATGCCATCACATCTGAATGGCGATCCGGGGCGGTTGCGTCAGATCATTACAAACCTGGCCGGTAACGCAATCAAATTTACCCATGCAGGCGAAGTGGTAATCGGCGCAGATATCGAATCTGATCAGGGTGAATCCGTAATGATCCGGTTTTCTGTCCGCGATACAGGCATCGGCATACCGGATGACAGGCGTGGCGCAATTTTTGATCCGTTCACCCAGGTTGACGGTTCGACCACCCGTAAATATGGCGGCACCGGACTGGGGCTGGCGATCTGCAAGCAACTGGCAGAGTTGATGGGGGGCGAGATCGGTGTGGAGAGCGTTGAGGGAAAAGGCTCCACCTTCTGGGTTACCGCACGGCTTGGAAAGCATACCTCCCTAAATCAAACATCCGAGGTGTCTCTGTCTCTTCCCCTGGATATAACCTCGGAGCGAATCTTGGTAGTGAATGTCAACGCTACCAACCGTACGCTTATGACTACCATGCTGAAAAGTTGGGGATGCAGGTTTGAGACGGCCGGAGATGGAGAAACAGCCCTGGAACTTCTAAGCAGTGGCGCCCTGCAGAACGATCCTTTCCACATCGCCCTGCTTGACCAGATGATGCCTGGCATGGACGGACTGGAGCTTGGCCGCCGGATCAGGGACGACGCTCAACTGGAATCAACACAACTGATTATGGTGAAATCCCTTGGGCAGCGCGGTGACGCTGCTGCCCTGCAACAGATCGGCTTTGCCGGCTACTTGACCAAGCCGGTTCGTCAATCACAGCTCTACGATTGCATTGCTCTTGTTCTGGGACGTGCAAATCAAACCTCCATAAACCAAACCTCCGAGGTTTTGAAAACCTCGGAGGTTTCAAATGGTCTCATCACCCGGCACACCGTTGCAGAGGCGCGAAATCTTGGATCTCTGCATGAACCCCGTATTCTGCTGGCCGAAGATAACATCATCAACCAGAAGGTTGCTCAGGCACTGCTGAACAAGCTTGGCTACAAGGCCGATGTGGTTGCCAATGGAGAGGAAGCTGTCCGTGAGCTTGAGTTGATAAACTATGATCTGGTGCTGATGGATTGCCAGATGCCGGAGATGAACGGATTTGAAGCCACCGCCATGATTCGGGATGCAGGCTCGAAAGTTCTCAATCATGCCGTGCCGATCATCGCCATGACAGCCAATGCCATGACGAAAGACCGTGAAGAATGCATTGAAGCCGGAATGGATGATTATCTGGCAAAGCCTGTGAAAAAAGCTGAAATGGCAAAAATACTGCAGAAGTGGTTACCTCTCAGTGAAATGCTTGAAGACAACATGGGCGATGAGCCTGCAAGTCCTGATATTGACATGTTTGAAGTTGCAGACGCCCCGCCTGGTTCTGCAAATATACTGATTGTTGACGATGTGCCGCAAAACATCAGTTTGCTCGTTGCCGCGCTGAAGGACGAATATACGATCAAAACCGCGACCAGCGGCAAGCGGGCAATTGATATCTGCCTCTCCTCGCAGGTTGATCTTATTCTGCTTGATGTGATGATGCCCGATATGGATGGTTTTGAAACCTGTCGAAAGCTCAAGGAGAATCCTCTGACCGCTTCTATCCCGGTAATCTTCGTCACGGCTCTGGGTGAAGTTAAAAACGAATCAATGGGGTTTATCTGCGGCGCCGTCGATTACATCTACAAACCGATTCGTGCGCCTATCGTCTCTGCCCGGGTCAGAACGCACCTTGCCCTGTACTATCAGAACCGCGACCTGGAGTGTCTGGTGCAGGAACGCACTGCCGAACTGAAAGAGACACATCTTGAAGTCCTGCACCGACTCGGCAGTGCCGGAGAATACAGGGATAACGAGACAGGTCTGCATGTAGCCAGAGTTTGTCAGTATTCACGGATAATCGCCCTGGGATATGGCCTTCAGGAAAGCGAAGCAGAACTGCTCTATCATGCCGCCGCACTGCATGATACCGGAAAGATCGGCATACCTGACAATATTCTCTTTAAGCCCGGCGAACTGAACAATAATGAATGGGAGATAATCCGCACACATTGCGAAATCGGCCAGAAGATTATTGGCAACCACCCGAACAACAAATTATTGCAATCTGCGGCAACTATCGCACTGAATCATCACGAACGGTGGAATGGCAGCGGTTATCCACAAAGGCTCAAGGGAAGCGATATCCCGCTATTTGGGCGGATTGTGGCTCTTGCCGATGTTTTTGACGCACTTACCACTGTACGTCCCTACAAACAAGCCTGGTCTGTGGCAGAGGCGGCAGAGGAAATTCTGCGCTGTCGGGACGAGCATTTTGATCCGCAGATTGTTGATGTATTCTTACTTAAAATTCAGGAAGTTACGTTTGTACAGCAACAATTTGCCGATACGGGGGTAGGATTTTGAAGAAGTATGCTCAATCAACTAAACAAAACAGGAGGTGTCAAATGGAAATTGCTATAACTGTAGAATTTGTAAAGCATAAAAAGAGAGAACAACGCATGAAAATTGAAAAAACCAAAAGAACGGCCAAACAAGAATTTGAAGAAAAGAAAATTAAAACAGAGGAGAATTAAAATGAAAATCACAGAGATCAAGGAAATCGCGAAGCAGTACAATCTTAAAACAGGCAAGTCAAAATCTTTATTGCCGCTCGAAGTATGGATCAAGAGGCCGGTTCCGCAAATGGAGAATAAGTGATGAAGAAGATGGTTGTTATCCTGCTGTTTCTGTCTGCATACAATGCATTTGCTGCGGATGTTCTTATTCTGAAGCATGGCGTCAAATTCGACCACAAGGGGCATCAAACCGAGAAAGTAGGCAATTGCACGGTATGCCATGATGAAAGTGTCGGCAAAATACCAGGTTTCGGCAAGGAATGGGCACATAGGCGCTGTGTTATTTGCCACGATTTGCTCAATGAAGGTCGCAATACAAAATGTGGTGCATGTCATTTAACGATGGGATTTTTGAAACGATAAAAAGGGAGAATATCATGTCAGGAAGAATGTTGATACCGTCGATTGAGAAGCGTTTAGGTGCGTTAATAGAGTCTTCGCGCAGAACTACGCTAGAGTATGAGGCTGGCAACCTATCCAAAACCAAAAAGCGCACAATCACAATATCGCGTGAATTTGGCTGTGAAGCCTATCCCATGTCAGAGTGTCTGCAAAATTTGATGCAGAAAAAAACAGGAGATGCCTGGTCTATAATGGACAAAGGGCTGTTGGAAGAGGTGGCTCGAAGAAACGATCTTTCGGAAAAAATACTTAAAAACCTCGGCGCAAAAGCAGGTTTTCTGGATGAAATGCTGGCAACGTTCGCGCCACACTGGAGAACGGAAAAAGATCATTTCCGTTTACTCAGCCATCATATCATATCGCTGGCAAATGCCGGCAACGTGATACTTGTGGGGCGCGGGAGCGCCAACATTACTCAATCCATGAAGCACTGTTATCACTTCAAGATGTTTGCTTCAATGGAATTTAAAATCCGCTCTATTGCACAACGAATGGAAATATCTCCCGAGGAAGCTGAAAAACTGATTATCAAAAAACAGCAGGAACGAAACATGTTCATCAAGGCTTTTCTAAATCAGGATGCCAAAGATATGAGTTTTTACCATATCGTATTTAATAACAATAAGAACAGTGCAGAAAAAATTGCCTCGACAATAATGGAATATCTGTTGGCTGAGTCATAATAAACCAAAAAGGAGAGTAAAAAGTGAAAATCACAGAGATCAAGGAAATCGCGAAGCAGCACAACCTGAAGGTTGGCAAAGCAACCAAGAGTGAACTTGTACGCTCTATCCAGGAGGCTGAGGGAAATCAGCACTGTTTTGCCAGCAAACTTTCTGCGGAATGTGGTCAGCATTCATGCGCCTGGCGTGAGGATTGTGACTGATCATAAACCTTGGCACGTTTGCTGTAATAGCAATAACATGATTTTAACAATTCAACGGATCACAGGAGGCAGGTATGGCCTTTGACGCTCACCTGAATTGACCCATGTTTACTCAATAAAACTGACCCATCCATGTAGCAATGTTCAGATTATTCGACCCATCAGATACCCTTTAGGGGTAATGGTGGGTCGATTTTTTATTGCTTATTGAGGAGTCAATACAGGAAGAATAGGGAGAAGCCCGAAGCTGTAACTTCGGGCTTCAATGGAAAGCATCCGTGAACTGCCG
>CAIMXI010000027.1 GCA_903845365.1 uncultured Geobacteraceae bacterium
AAGAAGTCCGTCGCATGGAATTAAGCAGTCGAAGCTGCTCATACACTGACGCCATCGAACGATTATCTAAAGTCTCCAGCTCATGCTCAATTCTTTGTCGCAACATGGTCATGGTAGTCTCCTTTCCGTCTTGTATTCTGACAGGTAAAGACCTTCAATCACCAAACACAGGATCTAAAGGGGACAGGCTACTTTACATCACTGTCCCATGGTCGTCCCCGCCTGCATACTGTCGATTCAGGGTCTGAGGGGGTCAGGCACCTTTTAATGTTACGCATCCAATCCAACACTCAGGTCTTCGGGGTCAAGTCTTGAATTATCACTTATAAACCAAGTGTTCTTCTATCTTTCTGCCTATCGCCTTGATTCCAAGCTTAACCTTGAAACCTATTCTTTAGCCACAGATGAGCACAGATGCACACAGATGAAATCTAAACCTTAAAGCTATTCGGGTAAAACCTGAATCACAAAGCCATTCGTTTGCTATTTTTGCAGTTATCCGTGAACATCTGTGTCAATCTGTGGCCAATATGTTCTATTAAACGTTTCAAAAAAACTTAAACATCTTCCCCACTAAACCAATCATCGAAATAGCAGAAAAAGTCATCGCAAAAGTAAAAGGGGACAGGTACCTGCGGTGCTAGTCCCTTAATGCGTTACTCTTCTTTTCCAATACCCTGGCTTTCGATTCAGATTTGCAACTGCAATTATACGAACTATTGAGTCTTTGACTTGGAATATGATGCCAAACGGAAATCGATTCAGCAGGCATCGTCTCGTGTGCTTTGACAGCTTCGTCCAGGCTTTCGGATACGCGGCGATACGGACAACGGCGGCGTATACTTCTTCTGCAAACTCAAGTCCAAGACCGGAACGACATTCTTCGTAGTAGCCAACCGCCTTGTCGAGTTCTTGTTCAGCACACGGGTGAAAACTGAATGTCATTGTCCATACTTCCGGCGGATAGTATCAAAAACTTGCTCACCAGGGATAAGCTTGATATCGCCACGATCAATTTCAGTGATGCGGCGTTCAGCCTCTTCAGCCCACAAACGGTCAATGTCTACCTGAGTGGGAAGGTTAAGGCTGTTGAGCAGTCGCTCAATGAGACCAATACGCGCTTCCGCCGGGAGAAACAGCGCCTCATTACAAATTTTATCAACGGTCGTTGCCATATTTGAATTCCTTTATGTGCCTTGAAACTAAAGGGAGTTTGCTCACGCGTTAACCGCAACTCGCTGAACGCCGACAAATTCATTAATGGTAGGCACTTCCACCTCGAGGCACAACTCAATAGCCTCCTGCACCCGCTTCATCAGTATGTCCAGACATTTTGCCTGGGTATGGCATCCACGCAGTGCTGGAACAAAAGCAACGAAATAGCCATCTTCATCCTTTTCAATAAGCACATTAAATTCACGTTTCATTATTAGTTCTCCTTACGCACTGGCTCGTCCGGTTAGATATTTGAGTGCCGGTACATCGGCATTCGTAACATCATAATATCATTCACCAATACGGCCACCGCCAAAAGTTTTGCTCTTCAAGCAAACCACAATTCACGCTGTCAGCGTGGGTGTCAAAGAGTTCTCAATCTCGCTTTTGAGACCAAGCAGAGCGGCCTCAAACGACTTGACAGCATCCACGCTCCATGCGGTTTTGTCAACATTTTTGGGAAGAATATCTTTGGGGTCAGACCAAGCTAACTAACCAATTTATTTAGGTTTATATCCCAAAAATAGCTGTTTTCTGGCCTTAAAAGCCCCTTTTGGGGGTCAAAAACAGTATCATAAGCAATCGGCTCTTCTCTCAACACATACTGACCTTCATTTTGTTCTTCTACAATTCTGCCTAATGCCTTGATTCCAAGTTTAACCTCGAAACCTTTTCTTTAGCCACAAATGAGCACAGATGTACACAGATGAAATCAAAACATTAAAGCTCTTTGGGGTAAAACCTGAATCACAAAACCATC
>CAIMXI010000028.1 GCA_903845365.1 uncultured Geobacteraceae bacterium
CAGTACTGCTACGGAAGTTATACTGTCAGCTTTGCTTTCATTGGCATCCGCCAGAAGTGCCGGGCTGGAGAGTTGAGTGCCAGCACATCGGTTTGAGACGTACATCAAGTAGCTGAAACCAAGCGATATTACCGTGGCAAGCAGTGCTGCATTGCCCGGCATGTCATGAACCCCTTGCTTGAAAGTCTTCAATGCATCTATAAAAATCGAACCGGCGCCGACAAAGAGAAAGGCACTGGCACAAAGGGTACTGATGTACTCGATCTTGCCGTAACCATACGGATGTTTATCGTCATGCGGCTTGTCTGCAACCTTTAGAGCAATAAGGATGAACAGCGATGACATCGCATCGGCTGCTGAATGGACACCATCGGCCACCAGCCCCTTACTCCCGGTAAGACTTCCGATCAACACTTTGAACAGTGCCGCAAGGGTATTCCCCAAGAAACTCCAGCGAGGAGAAGTTTGCCCACATTTCAAGCATTCAGCGTACTTCATGATAATTGTTATCAGTTATGGAATGTATGGCTCTAAAAGCACATTTGCGGTAACGTGGTTGCCAAGTGATGCCTGTATGCTCTCCTTGACATGCTGTCCGATCAGATACCCTTCCTGATGACTTAAGGTGTGATCGATCTTGATGGTCATCTCAATCCAAATACCCTGCCCCAATTGCCGCGCTACAACTTTGGCAACCTTGCGCACCCCCGGTACTGTCCGAGCAATCGCCTCAATACGTTCAACGGTGGCTGTAGGCGCTGCAGAGTCGAACAGCCCTTTTATCGAGTCGTTAAACATTTCAATGCTTACCCGTATTATGCTGACCGCTTCGACGAGCGCCGCTAATGGGTCGAGAAAGGCCATGTCGAAATAGTGTGCGCCAAATACCGCAACTGCAACCATGGCCGATAATAAAGCATCGGAACGGTTGTGGCGGGCATTGGCAAGCATCGCCGGACTGAATCGTTTGTCACCGACACAGCTCAGATACTGGCCCAGCTTGTAATTTGCTGCTACCGAGATGAGTGCTGCCCAGATGGCTATCGACTTTGGAACACTGCCGGCACCTTGATAACAGTGCCAGAGCCCCTGAGCCGAATGAACAAACAGAGTGATCGTCGAGATGATCAGACCTGCACTGATCAGGAACAAGGCGACATATTCGACTTTGCCATGACCGTAAGGGTGCTGATCGTCAGCCGGTTTTCCTGACAGCTTGACGCCGATTACAACGACTAGCGAGGCGATAAACTCTTTAAATGAAAAGAGCGCGTCGCCGAGAATGGCCTTACTGCCGCTGAGGTATCCGATAACCGCTTTGAACAGTGCCAGTGCCAGGTTCGCGTAGACCGCAGCCCAGCCCGCCTTCTTTTCACAGGTGAAACACTCCGCTAACTCGCTACCGCTAACGCAAGTAGCCTGCCTATCAGGGTCGGTTTTTTTAATAAAATTCAGCCACTTCATCAGTTATGCGGAGACGCTTGGCTGTATGTCACATAGTTCATCTATTTTACGATTAGCAAAATATTCCACTTTTTTTATTAACTCAGGATTCGATCTATTGATCAGTTCATAGATGACCGCACCGAGAAAGATGCCTGAGAAAACCCCGATAAATACTTTGCTCATATAGTCTCCTTTTCCAAATGTTTTTCCCAGGTCACAATGTTACTTCTGTGAATAGAGTCGCTGGTATGGCTACTCACTATATCTTTCTTAAGCAGTTCCAAAGAAGCCCTGGCAACATTCAGGCGGCTGTTTCTCTCGCCAATAACAGACTTGAGAGGATGCCAGGAATGCTTGGTCATGCTTTTCTGATCGTCACTCCCATTTTCCTGCACTTCCTGCGCTTCCTGATATTTCAGTAGAATTTTGAATTCCAGCATTGTCAGGTGATAGACAATCTCCTTGCTTGTTGCCAAAGCCTCACGAAAATCAATCTCAACCTGTGCCGCCTTTTGTGAGTTGAATTTCGAACTGTTGTGCCACCCAATAACGCGCTCTGCGGCGACATGAAATTTTCTATGACACTCAACCAGATAGCCGATTTCAGGGATTTCCTCGTAATTCCGCAGCCCTTCACCGTAAAGCCAGACGCCGAGCTCGCAAGCGTAGTAAGAAGGAAGGGAAGCCGAAGTCGTCTCTTTATGAAGAAGCCGTTCAAGCTGGTATACCCACTCGACATGGGTGATCCTGGCGATGGTAATATCAATCATAGGTAGTGCCTCCTCGCACAATATTTATTGTAGGAATAATTTAGACAGATACAGGAAGGCGGTTCTGATCAAGGAACAGAACCGCCGGGAAAGAATGAACTGCTATAACAGGAATAACGGCCATTTTTCTCTGTTTATTCAGCCTCTTCCAGCTGCGGCGTATTATATGCCTTTAGAAACCCTGATATAGCCTCTAACCAAATCTTTTTTAAGCAGATCCAGCGAAACCTTGGCAACGTCGAGACGACTGTTTTTTTCTCCAATTACTGATTTTAGCGTCTGCCAGGGATGGTTGATCATATTTTTTATTCCTGCTGGAGCAACCTCCTGAGATTCTTGATACTTCTGTAATATTTTAAATTCCAGCAGCGTTAGAATGTAGAGAATTTCCTTACTTGTGCTTTTGGCGTCACGGAAGTCAATTTCAGCCTGCGACGTCATTGTGGAGTCAGTTTTAGAACCGTTATGCCAGGCAACAACTTTATCGGCTGCAACATGAAAGGATTTATGGCTCCTCTCCAGCATGCTGATCTCTGGAATTTCCTGGTAGTTATGTAGCCCTTCGCTGTAGAGCCAAATGCCAAGCTCGCAATCATGATAGGACGGGAGTGTTACAGGCGTGGTGGCAGTTTCCCCTAAAAATGTTTCCAGTTGAAGCATCCACTCCATATGGGTAATTCTGGCTACTGTGATATCAATCATTTAAAAAGTCCCCCTACTTTTATTTTTTATACGCGGTATTATCATGACATCTCCATGAGGATTCCAACTTTAGAGTCTTATCGAGCAGACAATGCACCGAATAAACATCATTTGCAATAGTGATTTAACAGTAGATTAATAGTGATATATAATAGCTATTGCAGCAGGAGGAGAGAATCTTAATAATTGGATATCGATTGGGGATCATAGTGTAATATGGGCTAGGGGCGCGTTCAAAAGAGCCAACTGAATCAATCTACATTTTTCTTGATCAGATAAAACAGTAGTGCCAACAGTAGTGACCAGCCAATTGCAACTGCTCCGGTCAGAGGTGCCGCACTTCTGCCGCCGGCTCCATTGGCCTTCTCAAGTTCGGCTAGAATATGGTCAGACTCCAGGATAATCAGTTTGATGTCAAGGCTGTGAAACATGGTATGAAAACGGTAGCGCAGCGCGAACAGTCGTTTTTCCTGTTGGTCAGTATCAATACCCTGTCTCTTCAGTATTTTTATTTTTTCCTCGATTGCCATCAGCATGGTATCCCGCTTCAACATGGCGCTGCGTATAAGGCGAGCTTTTTCGAAGGTGTGGCACTGCGAGCAGCTCTTCTTGCTGATGAGATCAAGGGTCGCACTTTTTATGTCATGGCTGCCATGACAGGTGACACAGGTAGGGCCACCTC
>CAIMXI010000029.1 GCA_903845365.1 uncultured Geobacteraceae bacterium
CCATGCCGATTGGCGACACCATTGGCAATCTGCTTTACTTCAGTACCGTGGTCTTTACCACGGTCGGGTTTGGAGATATTACTCCCATTGGTGCCGGCAAGGCCATCATGATGGCTCAGGGCCTTTCCGGCCAGGTGCTAATAGCCTTTTTTATCGTAGCGATTTATAAAAAAATGATGTCCAGATAGAGGGGAAAATATCATGCAGGCATCACTCACAGTTGCAGATGTACAGGCGTATATGAAAAGCCTCACGGTCTTGTATGTTGAAGATGAAGAGACCTCACGGGAAATGGGCAGTGAATTTCTTTCGCGTATAGTCGGAGTTCTTATCACAGCGAATAAGGAGACGCAATGAAAACTACACCAGAATCACCAAAGGATCTCCGCCAGCGTGCTGAAGAATTATTCAGAGCGAGCGAAGCTATAATCCCGGAATTGACCTCACCTGAGGAAACAAAACGACTCCTCCACGAACTCTGCGTTCATCAGATCCAACTGGAGATGCAGAATGAGGAACTGCGCGACAAGCAGCAAGAGCTGGACGCCGTGCGTGCCCGCTACTTCGACCTGTATGACCTTGCGCCGGTCGGCTATCTGACCCTCAACGAAAATGGACTGATCCTGGAGGCCAATCTTAGCGCTGCCATAATGCTTGGAGCAGCAAGGACTCTCCTACCCCAGAATCCGATGTCGAATTTCATTCCCCCCGATGATCAGGATGACTATTATCTGCATTGCAAACGGCTTATTAACTCAGGCGATGTGCATGAGTGGGAGATGCGCATGCTGCGTGCCGATGGTTCTACCTTCTGGGCACATCTGCAGGCGACACCGACGCAAGGTGGCGGGTACCTGGTTACATTCAGCAACATCAGTGTGCGTAAGCGGGCGGATGAAGAGTTGCTGGAGAGCGAGGCACGCTATCATGCCATTATCGAGGATCAGACTGAGTTGATTTGCCGTTACCTGCCGGACGGCAGGCTCTCTTTTGTCAACGGGGCCTATTCACGGTATTACGGCACAAGTCAGGGCGAACTTATAGATAAAAATTTTATTCCGAATATCCCCGAACCTGATATGTCAATGATTATCAAGTGCCTGGACGGAATAACCAGGGATAACCCTGTCGTAAATTACACTCACCGCATTATAAAACCTTCAGGTGAGTTATGCTGGCAGCACTGGACACAGCGGGGAATCTATTCAACTGATGGGATCCTGATAGAATACCAAGCGGTAGGATCAGATATATCCGAGAGCAAGCAGGCGGAAGCGGCGCTGAAATCTTCTTCATCTTTACTCCGCGCCGCCCTGGAATCCACTGCCGATGGTCTTCTCATCGTTGACAGGGAACGCAGGATTACAGCATATAATCAGAAATTTACCGAAATGTGGAAAATACCGGCAGATGTCCTCGCCATACATGATGACGATGTTCTATTAAACCATGTTATGAATCAATTGGCTGACCCTGAGCAGTTTTTAACCAAAGTCAGGGAAACGTATGCCATCCCGGAGGAAGCGAGTTTCGACCAGTTAGAGTTTGTGGATGGTCGCGTTTTCGAACGTTATTCCCAACCCCAGATAATCGGGGATAATGTTGTAGGCCGGGTGTGGTCTTTCAGCGACATCACTGAGCGCAAGCTGGCGGAAGAGAAATTGCATCATCATCATAATCTGCTTGCTCTCCAGAAAGAAGAATTGGAAACGACGCTGGC
This sequence comes from uncultured Geobacteraceae bacterium, assembly GCA_903845365.1. Classification (GTDB taxonomy): domain Bacteria; phylum Desulfobacterota; class Desulfuromonadia; order Geobacterales; family Pseudopelobacteraceae; genus JACRCG01. The sequence continues at coordinate 1,721 of CAIMXI010000029.1, forward strand.
CCGCGTCAAACGACTGGAGGGAATTATCCCAATCTGCTCGTACTGCAAAAAAATCAGAGATGATCAAAAAAGCTGGCATCAATTAGAGAGATACATCAGTGATCATTCAGAAGCTCTGTTCAGCCACGGCGCATGTCCTGACTGCTTTGCAGAACAGATGAGAAATATTAAGAAGATGAAGTGAACAGGCAAAGAAGACTAATTACTTGTGAGGATCTCCCCTTTAGAAAATAGTCCAGTATTTCGCGCTGTACGATTTGCTTAAGCAGTTTTTTCCACCAATAATTATGATCCATTGTTAGCCGGTGTCCGGCTCCCCTTCGGAAGTAAATTTATGTTCTTGAAACGTTTTTTTCGTTTTATGTGTTATGAAATCCAACAATTTCAGACACACTCTATGTCCGTTATCGCACAGTGTGAAAAATTTGCGGATATTTTTTAGAAGATGGGTTAGCCTGCAGAAATGAGATTGCTACTTCGATGTGCAGGATAACGGTATCGGTATTGACGAAAAATATCACCGGGTTATATTCGGCCTCTTCAACAAGCTGGATGCCAACAGCGGCTGGACCGGCATCGGCCTGGCGCTGGTGAAGCGGATCATCGAGGTTCACGGCGGCAAGGTCTGGGTGGAGTCGGAAGGGGAAGGTAAAGGGAGCAGGTTCTGTTTTACGGTGGGGGGGCAGCCGAACTCAATCTGATAACAACTCCAATCAGTATATTACATCATCTAACCAATGAATGACGCCGTAGCTAAAAATACTGTTCACCAGAGGAGACAATCATGGCCAGAAAGAAATCCGCCGCACCGGAAGCAGCAGAACAGATCGACCCTGAAACCGAAACCCAACCGCTTGCCAAACCGCACTTCCCGATCGTCGGCATCGGCGCCTCTGCGGGTGGTCTGGCCGCTTTTGAAGCCTTCTTTTCCGGCATGCCGCTTGACAAAGAGCCGGACATGGCCTTTGTGCTGGTCCAGCATCTTGCGCCTGATCACAAAAGCATCCTGACTGAACTGATACGCCGCTATACTCGTATGGAGGTTTTCGAGGCGACAGACAATGTCTTAGTGCAACCCAACTGCGCCTACATTATCCCCCCCAACCGCGACATGGCTTTTCTGAACGGCACGTTGCAACTTCTGGAACCATCATCTCCGCGTGGTCAGCGGCTGCCGATAGACTTCTTCTTCCGTTCGCTGGCCCAGGATCAGCATGAGCGGGCCATCTGCATCGTGCTTTCCGGCACCGGCAGCGACGGAACTCAAGGTCTGCGGGCGATCAAGGCCGAAGGGGGGATGGCCATGGCCCAGAACCCCGAATCCACGGAATACGACGGCATGCCGCGCTCTGCCATCAACACCGGGCTGGTGGACTATATCCTCCCTGCGGCCGAGATGCCGGGCCATCTGATTTCCTACGCCGTCCACGCCTTCGGACGGATTGCCCACCTGCAGGCACCACCACCCCCCAAAGTTGAAGACGCCCTCAAAAAGATATTTGTCCTGCTCCGTTCCCAGACCGGACACGATTTCTCCCAGTATAAGCAGAACACCATCAAACGCCGCGTCGAGCGGCGCATGTCTGTTCATCAGATTTCCGAACTTGGCGGCTACGTCCGCTTTCTGCAGCAGACACCGGTTGAAGTTGAAGCACTCTTTCGCGACCTCCTGATTGGCGTCACTAACTTCTTCCGTGACCCGGAGGCCTTCACCGCACTTGAGACATCGGTCATCCCCGGCCTCTTTGCCGACAAACCGACCGGTAGTGCAATCAGAGTCTGGGTCTGCGGCTGCTCCACCGGCGAAGAAGCCTACTCCATTGCCATCTTGCTCCAGGAACAGATGGAAAGATTGCAAAGACATTACAAACTGCAACTTTTTGCCACCGACATCGACTGCCGCGCCATCGATCAGGCCAGGAGCGGCCTCTA
>CAIMXI010000030.1 GCA_903845365.1 uncultured Geobacteraceae bacterium
CCTGACACACTGCCGAGCAAGGGGATAATTGTAACCACTAAGAAAAAGCTGACAGATAGCCGATAATATGTTGATAATAAAGGATAATATAGGCAGAATCTCGATTTTATTAAAAGGGAACATCCGTTCTAGATACGTTGCAGAAGGATAAGTTTGAAATTGTCCTGACCGACATATCCATGCCGGTTATAGACGGCACTACGGTCGCGAGAATTATCCGTCATAGAGAGCGTGTCGGCATCGATCCGGAAATACCAATTATAGCTATGACAGCACACGCTTTTTCTAAAGACCGTGAGCATTTTATGGCTGCCGGAATAAATGGCTATGCCGCAAAACCGATTGATCTGGAAGATCTCTGCAGGCAGATCGAAGAGCTGTGCGCTAGCGCGTCAGATGCGGGAGGAACAAACAAATGAATACCAACGGAGATCATTCCTTCGAGCACCTCTTGAGACTTAATTTGGCAAAGGGACGACCGTGCTCGTTTCTTTACCAGCGCAAGGAGTATGACCATGCTTGAAACACACACCACACATCCTCCGGTTTTGCTGGTAGACGATGACATGACCTGCTGCACCATGATGACGCTCACGCTGCGGGAAGCGGGGGTAAATAATTTACACAGCATTTACGACAGCCGGAATGTGCTGCCGTTTATAATGGAGCATGGCGCCGCGCTGGTTCTTCTCGATCTTTTCATGCCGCATCTGTCGGGCCACGAGCTGCTGGGCACTATCCGGCATGATTACCCGGATATCAAGGTTATCGTCATTTCCGGCGCCAACGAACTGAATCTAGCTGTGGATTGCATGAAACTGGGGGCGTTGGACTACCTGAATAAGCCGGCCGAGTCCAACAGGTTGATCGCCTGTGTCAAGAATGCCCTCAGGATCATCGCAATGCAGGGTGAACTGTCGTCACTAAAAAGGCGATTGCTGGGGGAGGATTCGCTTGACAATCCAGCGGCCTTCGAAGCGATCAAGACCCGCAGCAGCAAGATGCTGGCACTGTTCAAATACGCCGAGGTGGTCGCCGGTACACCTCATCCTGTCTTGATAACCGGCGAAACCGGGGTGGGAAAAGAGCTAATGGCACGGGCGGTACATCAGATAAGCGCTGTTAGGGGCGAGTTTGTCAGCGTTAATGTTGCCGGACTTGAGGATACAACCTTTTCAGATACTCTTTTCGGCCATAAGAGAGGAGCCTTCACCGGCGCTGATAAGGCACGCGAAGGATTGATTGCGCGTGCTGCCGGCGGCACACTTTTTCTGGACGAGATTGGCGATCTGGAGGAACGCTCGCAGATCAAGCTGCTCAGGCTTTTACAGGAAGGTGAATATTACCAGGTAGGATCAGATGCCCTGAAAAGAACCACGGCACGGATCATTGCAGTCACAAACCACAACCTACCCGAGCGGGTCGAAGAAAAATTGTTCCGGCGGGATCTCTACCACCGGCTCTGTACACACGAGATCCATATCCCACCACTTCGCGAACGGGCTGATGATATTCCGCTTCTGCTTGAACATTTTCTAAATGAAGCGGTACAATTTTATAAGAACAACCTGCCAAGCGTTTCGGAGAGTGGACTCTCGTATCTGCTGGGATGGAGTTTTCTAGGAAACATTCGTGAACTGAAAGCTATGATATTCGATGCCGTGGCGCGCAATAAAGAAGGAGAACTGACAGCCCAATCATTTGGTGGCAGAAAGAATGGAATATCGGTAGTTTCTGCCACGGCATCATTAAATGGTACCACGGCACATCCAATCGACGCTATTTTCGGTCATTTTCCAACCCTCCATGAGGTTGAAAGCTACTTTATAAACGAGGCTATGCGCCGCTCGACAGGTAGTGTCAATACTGCGGCGGTCATGCTCGGTATAACCCGCCAGACCATTACCAATCACCGGAAAAAAACAGGCGGAGCTCCCGTAAAAACCAGGAAATCGAAAATTATACCCATGGAAAGCCTATTTGAAAATTAATATCGGTTCAGCTCTGAGCTGCCTTAGCCAGCAATAAAGACTGCGCTCCTTCTTGCCCGATTTCCTTATGTAAATTTTTTTCCCATCATGTAAAATTTTTCCCCGCTTTTAACCCTCCGCTTTGTTTAATAAAATATACTCCAAACCCTCATTTATCTCATTTCAATTGTAAAAAAATTTACCTCCAACGCAACCACGACATTCAATAACATTCCGTAATACAAAGTAAATTTCCGTGGCAAACCTTGGCACGTATTCTGTAATAGCAATAACATGATTTTAACAATTCAACGGATCACAGGAGGCAGGTATGGCAACGAGGACAACAGACAGTAAACATTATTTGTCGGGAGACTGGACAATCTTGGGAGTTGCAGATCAGATGGATTTGCTACGATTATCTTTGCAAAAACTGGATCCCACCAAAAAAAAGCGCATTCACGTCGACTGCAGAAAAATTGAAGCAATCGACATGAGCGGCCTGCAGCTCATTCATGTTTGGCTGGAACTCGTAAAGAGGCGTGGTATGGAAGCGCAACTGCACAATCTGCCTGACCATATGCATCATAACTTCCATCTTTTGAGACTCGGGCAATGTTTCACTGACAGCGAAAATAGTCGTTATTCCCGACATGCTTGGCAGCATCAACGGAATGAGAGATCGTGCCATGACCATAGATGCACACAAAACTGAACCAATAACAGCGCCTGACGCCCAGGTTAGCCACGGTAGAATGATGGATACTCAAACTATGACAGATTTGCAAACAGGGTTACAACTGGATCCAGTCCAGTGCCAGTACATCGCCATGCTCAGTGAGGTCGTGGAGAAATTGAGGTTAAGCGAGGCCCGGTATCTCGCCATCATCGAAGATCAGACGAATATGATCTGCCGTTATCTACCCGACGGACGTATCTCCTTTGTGAACGAAGCGTACGTCAAGTGCTTTGGAAAGAAGCGTAAAGAGTTATTGAACAAAAATTTCATCCCGAACATCCCGGAGCCTGACCTGACACTGATTCTGGAACAGATCAGGGGGATCACTCCCGCTCGTCCGCTGGTGAGTATCGAACACCGGGTAATCATGCCCGATGGCTCGATTTGCTGGCAGGAGTGGAGCCACCGCAGTATCCATACACACGAGGGGAAACTGATTGAATATCAGGCAGTGGGACGGGATATCACCGAGCGCAAAAAGATGGAAGAAACTCTGAAATTTAATGTTGAAAAACTGAGGATTATCACTTCGACCGCCAAAGACGCAATTATTATGCTTGACGAAGCCGGGAACATCACTTTTTGGAATGAAGCTTCGGAAAAGATGTTCGGATATGCCGAAGAAGAGATTCTCGGGCGCAATCTGCACGCAACGCTGGCCCCCTTTGCTTTCAGGGATGCACATAACCTGGCCTTCCCGCATTTTCAGCAAACAGGTCAGGGGGCAGTCGTCGGCAAAACACTTGAACTAAAAGGACTTCGTAAGGACGGCAGTGAGTTCCCCATGGAGTTGTCACTCTCAGCCGTGCAGGTTAAAGGCAACTGGCATTCGATTTCAATTATACGCGACATTAGCGAACGCAAACAGGCCGAAAATGAATTGCGCCAGTCAAAAGTTGCCTCCGACTCGGCCAACAAGGCCAAATCTGCATTCCTGTCCACCATGAGCCACGAGATACGCACTCCGATGAATGCCATGATGGGGAACCTAACGCTGCTCGCCACGACACAACTCAGCCACGAACAGCAAAAATGCGTACAGGACTGCCGCAGTGCTTCACAGATTCTGTTGCGGGTGATCAACGATATCCTCGATTTTTCAAAAATAGAAGCGGGCAGAATGGAACTGGCAAAAGAAAGCCATTCACCAAGGGGGATGCTTGACAACATTGTAAGCATCTTTGCGCTTAGTGCCGAAGAAAAGCGGTTGCGCCTAAAACTTGAGATCATCGGGAACCTGCCGGAGTTCATTCTCGGAGACCGGAACCGTATCATCCAGATTATTTCCAACCTGCTCAGTAACGCAATCAAGTTCACCCAAAAGGGCGAAGTGACGCTTGCCGCCTCAACAAAGACTTCCGATAAGGGAACACTTCAGCTTGTCATAAGTGTCAGCGACAGCGGCATCGGCATTCCGCCGGAACAACAGTGTGCAATTTTTGAAAGTTTTACCCAGCTTGATAATTTCAGTACCCGGCGCAACATCGGAACAGGGTTGGGCCTAGCCATCTGCAAGCGACTGGTGGAGTTGATGGAGGGAGATATAGCACTGACAAGCAGACCGGGAGAAGGGAGCACCTTTACGGTTACGATTCCGGTCGAAATCTGTGAAGCGCCTTTAAAAGCAGTATCTAAAAAGAAGAGCGTTAACAGAACAGCGCGGAAGATCCTGCTTGCTGACGATGAAAAGTTCGGCAGGGAGATTGCGACGGCCCTGTTGGTTCGCAACGGACATCAGGTCGCTGCTGTGGAGAATGGTGGAGAAGTTCTGGATGCTTTGCGATGTAGCAGTTTTGATATACTCCTCTCCGACATATCAATGCCGGATATGGGCGGCACTCAGGTGGCAGAAATTATCCGTTCCGGGAAACAGGCAGGTATCGACCGGCATATCCCGATCATAGCAATGACCGCGCACGCTTTTCCCCAGGATCGTGAACGTTTTCTTGGTTGCGGCATTAACGGTTACATCGCTAAACCGTTCAATTTTGAAGAGCTGCAGGTGTTGATAGATGAAACCTGCAACAATAGAGTAAACCCTTCGGTTGACAACCGAAAACCAACCACAAGAGAGGGAGAGTTAAAAATGAAAATCACTGAGATCAAGGAAATCGCCAGGCAGCGCAGCGTCAAAATCGGTAAGGCAAGCAAGAGTGAGCTTATCAGGTCTATCCAACTGGCCGAGGGAAATCAGCACTGTTTCGCCAGCGGCCTTTCCAGGGAATGCGGTCAGCACAGCTGCGCATGGCGTGAAGATTGTGATTGAGTCAGGATCATCAACACAATCATACAGCGACTCCCCAAGCCGGACGTGCCGAAACCGTGCCGGAAGCAGCAGGATCAAGGAGACATCGGTTAAATCAAATTTAAGTGGATTCAGACGAATTGAACAGTATGGGAGATGTTTTTTGGTTCGCGTGAAATCTGCTGAATCCGGGTTTCAGCAGGCGGAATCCGGCTGATTTTGTTCCTGCTTTCCGGAGAATCAGGATGCTGGGAACCCAGGGTGGCAATTACCGGGACATTGATGCCAAATATAATATGCGTCACGCGCGTGACGTTGTGGGGGGTGCCGTTTTTTCTGGTTTCAGAAACCATTGCTCAGCCATCCCAATCAAGGAGAAACAATCATGTACACATTTGATAATGTCGGTCGAAACACCATAGCAATGGTTCTGGCAGGGGGTAAAGGTCAACGCCTCAGTCCACTGACGCTACGCCGGGCGAAACCGAGCATTCCTTTCGGTGGCAAATAC
>CAIMXI010000031.1 GCA_903845365.1 uncultured Geobacteraceae bacterium
GTGTATTGTCAACTCGTCCAACACCTCCATTGGTCTGGGAAGTGGTGTTTCCAGCGCCATCCGCCAGGCATGCGGCGGTGTGGAATTCCAGGAAGAGTGCAGGGCGGTTCTGGAAGAACAGTTTGCTGACAGTACTCTTCCTCAAGGTGAAGTAGCTATCACCACCGGTGGCACCAGTCAATACCGCTGGATCTTCCATGCGGCCACCATGGATTTCAAAAAGAGCAACAAGACAACCTATGCTGCGGTGCGTAGTTGCATGCTCAACAGCCTGAAAACCGCCGAGCGGGTGATCGAGGTGGAAGGGTTGGATGACTTCACCATCGGCGTACCGCTCTTCGGTTCTGATACTGGTGGACTAAGCGCCGAGGACTCCTGCAACGCCATCTGCGAGGCAATGAAGGCCCACTTCAAGAACAACCGGGAATCACTTATCAGCCAGATTCTGATCGTCAACAAAAAGCCGGATGTCTGCAACACGGTGAAGTTGATACTTGAACGTCATTTTGTGATGAGGTGATCACATGAAAACGAAATCCATCTATTCAGCAGTATGTGAAGATGTCCAGCGGCACTGCATAGCAAAAGGATACCGAGAAGGGAATGGTGTAAACAACTTCATCCCGCACGATGCTATAGCAAGTTACGGTGTCGCTAAGTTGCTGGCAGGCAAGTTTGACCGCTATGTCGCTGTAGCGCCGGAAGGACACATCTACGGCTATTTCCTGGAGCGCATGGGGATTTCAGTCCTTTCAGTCTTTACAGACTATCCCCAGACCTGCTGCACTTCAGATGATGATTTGACAGTGCTTGAAAATAAGCGAATTCTTTTGATTGAAGATGATGTCATTAGCGGGAAAACCTTGCAGTTGGTGGTTGATTATATCAAGCAGTTTAATCCGGCATCACTAGCACTGTACCTCGGTCACAACATCGGAATACAGCATCTGAGTAATGTGCCTCGTGAAATTGAGCGTGAAAGCATTTATGTTGCTGAACGTTCATTGAACCAAAAAGATTGGATGAATCTGGAAAATGAGTTTTTGGAGTTCTTCAAATTATCATGTGAAGCTTGACTTTATAGAGGTCGAATGGACTGGATCACCAATAACATTGCAATTGGGAACTATGTTGATGCACAGAATCCTGATCTACCGGTTGATTTCATATTATGCCTTAAACCAGATTGCTGTTTTGATCGATCAGATATCGAAACGGCTTGTATTCCACTTATTGACGGAGCCGGGAATAACCCGGCTTTGTTGCGAAAAGCATTGAGTGAATTGGATCAGGCTGTTGCAGATGGCATGAAGGTGCTGGTGCATTGTCATGCTGGACGATCTCGGTCAGTCAGTGTTGTTGCACGGTATTTAATGGAATCAATGGGGATAACTGCTGAGGAAGCTCTGGCGCTCATCCAACAAAAACGGGAAATCTACCTTTCGCAAGGAATTGAGGAGATATTTCAGAAAAAGTTGTAAAGGCTCTGAAAATATCATGTCTAACCCCAGAAATTGTCGCCACTCAACAAGCCATTCATGATGTTATTTCCAGTCTTGGAATCAATAAAATGGACTAATTTGAACCGAAGCTAAGGTCAATTTTGTCAGAAATAGCCTCTTCTGTCGTTATGAATCTTGTAAATTTATTTTCCAAAAGCAAGGAGAGTCAGATGAGCCAGTACGCAGTATGGAATGAAAAAACACATGGATGGGAAATTATCAACAAATTAGGGCACATTCAGTATTTGGATGTGCCAAATCTGTCTTCAGTTGTAGATATAGGCCTATTGGGTACACGATGCCTGCATGAAATGCCAGTGAAACCAAACAAGACCACTGCAATGGGCCGGATGCTTGATGCGCTGAATCGTCCGCTGTATCTGATCGACACACGCCGCGATGGTACTGGTGCCCAGAGTTCTTGGTCACCACGGGAATTTGCAACTATTATCCCTGCCATGGTGCGCAAGCCTATGGAATTTCTGCATCTGCCCGCTGCAGCACCTTCAATTGGCTTGTTGGATGAGGATCGAAAGGTACGTAAGGCAGGTAAAGTTTTGCCTTGGCAGGAGTTCAAGCGTCAGTATGATACTGCTTTGACGAATGAGTCCGTGGACGTTGTGAGAGCCTATGTGGAGGCAGCAGCGGCAGTGGGAGGTATGGCCATCATCCTGTGTGCCGAACCGTATTGTCCGGATTTTGATGCATTGGCACAAGAACACCAGGAGGAGTATTACTGTCACCGTTTTACGCTTGCACAACGAGTTGTTCAATCAATTCTGGCAGCCAGAAACGATTCGGTGGATGTAAAGTTAATTAATCTGGAGCTATCAGATTTTGTAAAGAGTGGCCGCTATTGGACTCCTCTGTCACAATGTTATAAGTATTGATTCCAGGAAGGTCATCAGATCTATTAAAAGGAGGTATTGTAAGGATGTCAAAAATTCTAATCTCTGACATTGGAGAACACAAAGAATTACGCGAATTATTTTGCAACAAGCTGATTATGGGGGTGTTTCAGGAAAAAATTGATGAGTTGGAGGAGATTTATAGGCAACAGATTAGGGATGCTATTATGGAAGCTAGATTAACAGGCAGTAAAATCATACGCGTTAAGAAGCGAACGGAGTGTCCACCTCTAATTGTTTAAAAAAAACAACCGCATAATCTGAACGCCTTTTACCAACTTTTTTCTGGTAACTGGTTTTTTTGAAACATAATCACTTAGAATATTGATTCTTGGTGATGCCGTATACGGATGAAGTTTGTGAGAAAGCTTATTTTCACCATCGATTCAAGAAAACAGGCATTGGGAATGCATATGATCCGCTTTGTTGCTGACAAGGAAATATTTGATGATGTTGTCAACGGGATGATTCCGGAAGCTAAACATTCCGTATGGATCGGCACGTCGGATTTGAAAGACCTGTATATTCCAAAAGGGAGGCAACGAGCGATCCCTTTTCTGCAGGTAATTTCCGAAATGATTGGTAATGGCGTAACATTCAGGCTGATCCATGCCAAAGAACCTGGACCTAACTTCCGTGCGGATTTTGACCGATTTCCAAACCTGATCAACAGCCTTGAGCGAATGCTATGTCCGAGAATCCATTTCAAAACAGTCATTGTTGACCAGCGGATTGCTTACCTTGGCAGTGCAAATTTGACCGGTGCCGGCATGGGAGCCAAGGCATCCACAACCCGCAACTTTGAAAACGGCATCGTGACGGATGAACAGTCGATTGTAGGTAAACTCATCGAACAGTTTGATACGTTGTGGATGGGAGAAAATTGCGACAAATGTAAGCGCAAATCGGTTTGCACTGATAGGATAGATGGTAATTAAAATTATGAGCACTTGGTGGATCAATAAACCATATCTTCTGGGAAACAGTAACCCTACAACTGAAGACCTCGAAGATTTCTGGCGATATGGCTTTAGCGTTATCGTATCGTTGCTTGCGGAGCAACTTCAACCTCCGAAATACGATCTGAAGCGAACTGAATCACTGGGGTTTACTCGGCATAATATTCCCGTACATGACTTCACTGCCCCGACGATTGCACAAATGGAAACTTTTGTAAAATTGATCGATGGCTTGCCAGATGAAACCAAGATGATTGTCCATTGCGAGGGAGGAACGGGTAGAACCGGGACATTTGCTGCTGCATACTGGATAGCAAAAGGTCTAAGCGCGTCAGAGGCGATAGTTCAGGTCAGAAAGGTCAGGCCTCATGCTATTGAGACTCAGGAGCAGGAAGCTGCCCTCAGGGATTTTGCGGATAGGTGTCGCTATTTGGAAGAGAGTGAAGATTATTTATAAGTGCTACTTGTTGGAAGTGAGAGTGTACAATGATGCCTCAAGCCCAATTCGGAGTGTCTTTAACGGTAGAAACAGTGAAAGTGAATTATCCATCAACGGGATGAAATTGAAGCGGAGATAGAACTGCCTGGCTTTTTCATCTTTGGAATCAACGAATAAACCGACAATTCCACCGGATTCCATTGCCGTTGCCGCTATTCGCTTTACAGCATCGGCCAGCAGTATTGCTCCATACCCTTTACCTTGGCTTTGCAGGTCAACTGCCAGTCTGGCGAGTTTGGCGGCAGGCAGGCGTGATGCTTTTGGAAGGCGTCGGGCAGAGTCCGGGGGAAGCTGGGAAACATCTACCTCCAGAAACGACAGGGTGAAGAAGCCAAGGACGTTCTGTTGAGCCTCCTCATCAAGAAGCACAAAGGTATTTGATAATCCCTTCTCTCGATGTTGGCGGGCGGTCTTGCGCAGAAAGTCGTTAAGCGCTTCTGTCCCGCAGTCGAAACAGGTACGGTTGTGGGTAGTGCCAAGGGGACGGATGATCAGCATTTTACGAGTTGGTCGTGAGCTTTCAATCCCGCAAGAAGCTTGTCAGAGGGGCTGGGTGGATTCTCAAGTGCCTCAAGAAATATTCTGGAGTCCCTTTCGGAGAGTCGCAAAGTTTCTTCCCTTTCAAGGATTTTGTCGGCACGGTCAAGGGCACTCTGAACGATGAACTGATTAAGTGTCGCTCCGTACACTGCTGCGGCGCGCTCTATGAGCAGACGGTTAGCATGTGGGATTCGGGCGGTAACGCGATCATCGGCAACTGGTTTTCTGGAAGTCCTTCTGATTGTCGCTGTTTGCATGGTACAAGCTCTCCTATAATTAGTATGTGGATTATAACTCTGTGGTGCCAAATTGGCAACATTATTGTTGTGTCAGAAATTGCCATTTTTGTCGTTATGAATTGATGATTCCAATTCTCGCGACATGGAGACAAACTCCGCATGCAAGCATCAGCCAGCAGCCCGGTAGCCGAACGAATCCGCAAAGTACTTAACCTTGAAGCCGTTTCTCTACACAAAATTCCGGAGAGTACCGTAGAAAAACTGGCCGAAATCAGCGAAACCCAGCTCTGCCGGTTTCCCCGCAAACTCATCAGTATTTCCGACGAGAAAAGAACATGGGGTGGTACATATCACCCGTCCACTTTTCACTTCCGGGTCAACTCCAAA
>CAIMXI010000032.1 GCA_903845365.1 uncultured Geobacteraceae bacterium
AGTTGAGGCGGGAGTAGCGGCAGCAGATCAGGATACCCGTGACTGGTGGGAGTTCGCTACGAGTTTTGAGGAAGATCACCCAATGATAACGTCCATGGCCAATGCACTTGGCATCACCGAAGCACAGCGGCATGATTTATTCGTGTTAGCAGCGATGCTATAATATGGAGGTACATGATGAACAAGGCAGGACGTTACTTTTGGAACATAGTTCAGGCGGTTGATCGTCTGTTGAATGCAATTATGGGCGGGACGGATAAGGAATATCTTAGCAGCAGAATCTACCGATACAGAGAAAAAACCCGTGTTGCAGCACTGCTATATTGCGCGCTCAATAAGATCGATACCAACCATTGCGAGAAGGCATTTATTGATGCTCAAATCGGTTATGATCCAAATGATGCAGTGTTGAGATGAGAACCAAAATTAATTAAAATATGATTATAATTTCTCTTCGAAAAACCTGTGGAAAAACCTGTGGAAAACTCTTAAAAAATCGGTCATGAAATTAACAAAAAATAGGCAGCTTTTAGGGGGGTGTTAATGGTCATAAAATAGCCATTAAAACCCCCCTTTTTTGAATCAATTCACTGCCAAATCATTTACAAATCACTGCCAAATCATTTGCCGCGCTATAGTTTTGTTGCCGTTTAAATTGTGACTGTAGATGAAATCATATGAAATCTTATGGCAGTGATAACGCACTATTCCCATCAAATCAGCTCTTTTGGTCGTATTTACGTAACTTCTCAATAAGTCATGGCAGAGCAGCAAAAAGGGATGCCTCACGGATGATGGAGGACAGTGGTGGGATGTCATTGATTTTAGCTATGCGATCCCTCAAATATAGCCAGAAAGAAATGCCATTTTTTCTGCATGTTTTTTTGAGACTTGCAAAGGTATCTCGGCATTGACGCCCAAGCTCGCTACGTGTTCCGCCACTTATTTTGCGTTTTTTTACGTAGTCACGAATATCGGTTTCACTACCATTGGTATGCAACGGAATATCCGGCCGATGTAGAATCAAGAGCAGTTCATCTTTGTGCTTGTGGAGTCGTAACAGTATGTTGTCGAGCGTCGCATAGTCTGTACGTTGGGTAAAAATGGTCGTAAAGCGTGACTCAAATTCCAAAATTCGAGTCGGGTCAGGTTGAGCTTTATAAGCTTTGAGGTCGGCGTAGAGGTTCCATATTTGGTCACGCACCAGAGCAACAGCTTCGCGCTGCCGATCAGTCACCGGAATCAGTTTATGTACAAGGCGCTCCGCGTGAATCCAGCATAAAGCATGGAGGAGAATCGCAAACTGCCCTGCACCGTCACTGATGATCGCCAATTCCGGATTGAGACCTTTCTCCATAAGGCCACCCAGTAGTGCACCTTCCGTGACGATACGCACCGGTCGCTCGTTTCTGATTTCCAACGAATCAAGATAGTTCTGCCAATCTTTACGAGAAGTTATTTCGAGTGACGTTTGTTGGGATAGCTGCTGACGTATGGTTGCATTCAAGCCCTGATCCTGCATGTAGGTCAAGGCCTCTTTGGTGATAACGTAGGTGAGTGAGCCCGCGTGAAGTTGTTCAAGAAAGTTTATCCGGCTCTTGCTTTCTGTGCTGGAAAACCAGGCAAACAGGTCATTGCCAATCTGTGTCACGTAGCCGTTCTTGCCCTGATGCCGTGCGCCAGAATCATCGACTGTGATGAAGCTACTGACGTCCAGTCCGGTAACCAGCAGTTCATTTTTTTC
>CAIMXI010000033.1 GCA_903845365.1 uncultured Geobacteraceae bacterium
AAGGTGGCACAAGAACATGGCGGAAGGCTGACTGTTGAAAGTTCGCTTGGATCTGGTACAACATTTACTTTACAACTGCCATTGGAGACGTAACGAAATGTCCGCAACCATACTGATAGTAGAAGATGATGCTGTATTTCGCGAACTGCTGACCACCATTCTAGATACTGCCGGATATACTGTGGCTACGGCCTCTGATGGTGGGGATGGTTTGCGGCGCATCCAGCGGGAGCGCTTTGACTTAGTGATTTCAGACTTGAAAATGCCGGTCAGGAGTGGGCTGGAGCTTTTTCACCTCGTGCATAATGAACCGAACCCGCCGCTATTTATCTTCATTACGGCATTTGGCCGTTTGGAAGAGGCTGTCGCGGCAATCAAAGGTGGTGCGTTTGATTTTATGCCCAAACCGCTGGAAAATCCGGCAGCTCTTCTTGCAACGGTCAAACGTGCCATTGAGCAGGTGGAACTGCAGCGTATGAGTATTTCTCTGCAGGACCTTGAGAATGCCGGTCTGCCGCCGCAAGGACTGCTCTTTAGCGGTCGAGCAATGGAGCGGGTGGAAAAGCTGGTTAATGACGTGGCAAAGACGCCAACCTCTGTGCTGCTGATGGGCGAGAGCGGTACCGGCAAGGAGGTTATTGCGCGCATGATTCATCTGGCATGCCCGCGCAAAAATAGTCCGTTCATTCCTCTTAACTGCGCCGCTATCCCGGAGAATCTGCTGGAAAGTGAACTGTTCGGTCATGAGCGTGGAGCTTTCACCGGTGCAGTGCAGGCTCGACGGGGGAAATTCGAACTCGCTCAAGGGGGCACGATATTTCTTGACGAGATAGGTGAAATGCCTGCTCTCCTGCAGGCGAAGTTGCTGCGGGTTCTGCAGGAGCGGGTTTTTGAACGTCTTGGCGGCTCCATGCAGATCAAGGCAGATGTGCGCGTCATCGCCGCTACTAATCGTGACCTTGCCGTTGAGGTTGCAGATAAGCGCTTCCGAGAAGATCTCTATTATCGTTTGAATGTCTTTCCCATTCTCCTGCCGCCGCTTCGGGAACGCGCTGATGCCATTCCCGCTCTTGTAAAATACTTTTGTGCCCGATTTTCTGCTGCGGCAGGGCTTCGCCGTGTTGTCGGCATAACGCCGGAAGCGCTCCGCTTGATGGAGTTATACGGCTGGCCCGGTAATGTTCGCGAGCTTCAGAATGTCATTGAACGCGGAATTATACTGGCTCACAGGGAAATCACACCAGACGAGTTGCCTGTGCAGATAGTCAATTGCAGCAATGAAACTCAATCAGGTGAAGGGCTTCTTAAACAGAGCGAAGCCGAGACGATCAGAGCTGCTTTACAGAGTAATCGTGGCAATCGTCGTCAGACTGCTGAGGCACTTGGTATATCCTTGAGAACTCTACAGTACCGGATCAAAGAGCTTGGTCTAATGGTTAAAGAAGAACCATAAAATGATTGGTTGCAACGAATAATATTCCGTATGCAATGTTAGCTATCAATTAAGGAAGAATGTTACGGCGTGGCAGGTTTTTCTCTGCCACGCCGGTATGTGAAACATTATTCAACTTCAAAATTGACTTACCCAGCATCCTTCTCCAATCCCTTTCTGATGGAATAGAAGTAATCGATCAATTGCTCCCGATCATCATTATTTATCTTTACCTGAAATTTCTTGTGCATAACATCAACAATAATGTGCCATTCATCACGGGTCTTACGGGCACCTTCAGGGTTTGCCACAGAGTCATGGCAACTGGTGCACCATTTTTTTGCCAGTTGGTACCCTTTCTGCAAATCAACCGTCACCTTTTTCGTTTCAGCTGCACTGACTCCCACCGGAACCAGCAGTGCCACGGCAAGCACTGTTGCCAAAACCTTATTGATATCATGCATAGTTCATCCTCCTTGTAGTTCATATTGTACGAGCTCAGATTTTCAGTGACAACAGCAACACCCAGTGCCCTCCGCAGCTACCGGTGTTCTGCCGGCCAGGGCAGACCAACTTTGCGCAACTATATCGCACGTTGCAACGGTGGAAAATTGTTCTGATGCAAGATAGTTGAGCAAGAACTGCTTGCAGCTGACTTCGCGGCCAATTGCCGCAGCCCTCCCGTTCTGTCCCCAGGTATACGGTCCATTTGGTGTGTTTTGTGCTGTGTAGGCCTGCATTCCGATCAGTTTGTCGAACAGTTGTACGCCGGGATTTTCAATCTGATTCGGGCTGATGCCTTCAAACAAGAAAAGCTGTTCATCGCTTTCGACCGGACAGTGTAGTTCAAAGGTGCCGACAACAAAAAGTCCATTATTGCACACATCGGCAAGATCCTCAAATATAGGGGTATTGGTTTGGTCAAAGGATTTGCTCTGCAGCAAGGTAGCCTCCTCGTTACTGAGAGAGCCTGAACCGTTGGCAGGCGGAAAGTATCTTATAACACCGATAGCTCCGTGGTAACTGATGCCGTCAGAGGTAAAGCAGGCACCACTACGCAGTTCAAGCATAAACGCCCCCGGAGTATCGTAAAGCCAGATATACCATGACGGCAGTTTGGTCCATACCTGGCTGAGATGACGCACCCCCAGTTCACTCCGTATTTCAGCGGCTGCGTAGGAACAGAAGATAAAGCAGGCATCAAGTTTTTCCTTGATCGCATCAAGTGGATTCATTGTCTTTATCCCGTTGTCTTTGCAGATTTACCATGTCCCTGACAATGTCCAGCTTTTCACGTCCATCGACCTCAATTCCGACAGCTCTGGCACTTTCGATCAGAATATCGTCAGGGTAGGCCAGGGTCATGGAGTAACTGGTTTCGTAAGAGGAAAAGAACTCATGCTGCTCCCACGATGGTGTCATGTCATCTACGGCCAAGCTGCTCTTGATGGCACCATTGGCAGCTCCCAGACTTCGGCACACCCCTATCCATGTATCATGAAAGCTCATGGCAGGGATTTTATTGGAGCAGCGTTGAAGAAATGCCGATGCATCAGGACGAAGCTGATCATGAAAAAACTCCAGCAGAGCGGCGTATCTTCGGGCTGTGCAATGCCGGGAACGGTTCCCAGGAAAAGTGGTCCTGCAGCGTAGTAGAACCACATAAGCAAGGTTGCAATTATAACTACGGCTGCGGTTCTCACCATAATTCTGACCATCAGGTTTGAACCACTAAGAAGATTTCCAAGATAGATGGATATAATATAGGTGGCAAGAATTAGAAAACCGGCCATTTCAGCGGCATGCAGATAACGGAAATAGGGGGCATCCAGGTATTGGCCGCCTACAAACGGCGCGCCCCAAAACATGACCATCCCTTTCTTCATGACAAGCATCATAACAAAACCGGTAACGGCTGAGCCCAAAAAGGTGAATATCCCCCCCGCAAGCGAGCCTTCTTCCCGGAATACTATCCGCCACGGGTAGCCTTCCCAGATTGATTTCGACATGATCAGTATGGCAACGGCACAAACCACCCAGCCAAGATGGTAATATGCACTCCCGGTATCTGCCAGTGATTCCCACCATGGGGCAACAGCTGCCAATTTTGGGGGGGGAGAAAAGAGATATCCCACGTGGGGATGAAAAAGCACTGTATAGGCAAGCACTGAAAACAATGATACGGTCATCAGGCGTGAAAACCCGGCCGTTGCCAGGTTATCACCGATCCAGGGCCACCCTTTGAAACTTGTTTTCCAGCCAACGGCAATCCAGATATAGGCGGCAAACAGATAAATCAAAGCCGTTGACGAGTTTTCACGGGCATTGAATATTTCAGTACCGGTTTCGCCGGTGGCGACTATTGCTGAAGGGCTGAAATAGGTTATACCGAATTTACCGATCAGGTTATGAAACAGGCCGAACATGACTGCCCATGTAAGAATGAGGGTAATGCCTGTAAGGAGTATCCCACGTAGCGGAGGTATTTTTTCACCGGCCTTGCGTCGCAATGGCCAGCAATCGAAAAGTTCGGCTACAGTAATCACCATGGCAAGCAGAATTACAACCATGGAAAAACCGTACATTGGTGTATACAGGCGCATGATACCTTTAGGATTGAAGAACAGAAACCATGCTGCGATATTGATTGCCGATAACCCTATGAAGGTGGCAATGCCAAGCAGATAGTTTGTTTTTATTGATGTTTGAGCAACCATGCCTCGATCCTCCTCGACAACCTTGATATCAGTTGAACATCATCAGAAGATAACAGTGTCTCCGTTGGTCAGAAAAGCATGGCTGTTTTTGGCAACGGTGGAAACTTTTTTGTATGAGAGGAATCTGTCGGTACCTTTTACGATCGGCAGACCTGCAGCTGCGGCCTTTTCCGCAAATAACCAGCCGGTACAGTGGTTACACCCCAGTTTTTCAGGTTTGAATGCCTTCAACCCCTTGATGATGTCATCAAACTTGGGATCCCAGGTTTCAAACAAGGTGATATGAAGGCCGCCATAACTGCCATAAACGTCTTCACCTTTTGCCAAGTTATTGCGGGCAAAACTGTAGAGAGAGAGGATACCGGGGTGGCAGCAGCCTGTGACAGTGACAATGCCCTTGTCCTTGACATTGAAGTACAAAACATTTTCTCCCCTGACGCGCAGAATGATCGGTACGTCAAAGTTCTTAATAGCCACACCAGGCATGAGTTTGACAATATTTTTTGCATCACACTCAACCAGTTTTCCCTTGTGAGAAACGCTATTGCTGCAGCCGGCTTTATCAAATTTACCTCCATGGAGCAGTTTCATATCCTCTGGATAGTGGGTGTTGGGAGCATAAATCGTGATGTTCGGATTATGCTTGAGGGTTGATTCTATTCCCCAGTAGTGATCCAAGTGCCAATGCGTCAGCACCATGGTATCAATTTCCTTCTTTTTCAGCATCTGATCGACACCATTCATCTTAAAGACATAGTCCATCCACGAGGTATTCCAGCCCGAGTCCATCAGAATCTTCTTCTTGCTGCCATCAAGATGTTCGATCTCCAGCAGCGCGGAATATCCGCCGGAATTTTCCTTGTTCCAGGCAATATCGTACTGGTTGGCCATGGTTCCCCCGCCATCCATCATATCCTTTTTGAAAACGTCGTTATTGAACCAGCTGGTCTCTGAGAGAACCGTAACCTTCAGACTCTTGATTTCACCAATATCTTCTTTTTTTGCTGCCTCACTTTGTTTAGGCAAGCCAATTGAGATACCTCCCGCTGCCAAAGCGGCGCCACCCATCCCTGTGATTTTCAAAAACTCCCGTCTGTCCATAACCATTCTCCTTTCACTACTTTTTAATGATTTGCAAAATACAAACTAACACCGTTTCTTTACATTTACGCCGTATATTATATGAATGTCAATATAAATATTGACATTCATATAGTATGAATTATATTTTGTGCATAGTTTCAACATTGCAAGTGGGTTCACAATGAAAGTCTGTTTTCCGGTTATGGAGAATCAAGGGTTAGAGAGTGCGGTGTTTGGGCATTTCGGTTCTGCACCGGGGTTTGTAATGGTGGATATGCTTACAAGTGAGGTAACGGCGATCAATAACAGCGACCAGATTCATGAGCATGGCGCGTGTAATCCGGTGGC
Source organism: uncultured Geobacteraceae bacterium (assembly GCA_903845365.1). GTDB lineage: Bacteria > Desulfobacterota > Desulfuromonadia > Geobacterales > Pseudopelobacteraceae > JACRCG01. The sequence goes on from CAIMXI010000033.1 coordinate 5,581, forward strand.
TTGACTTAGCGGTTACCAGGTTGATGCGGTTGTAGTAGGTGGTATTGGTGGCGGAGCCCTACTAAACTTAATCGCAGCTAATATTTCAGAATGTTATGGCCATGTAATGACTAAAAAAAATCGTACAATCCTGATAGTGCTTTTTTTTGTTTTTCTTGGGTTTTCAATAGCTCTCAGTGCGCTATTTTATGTCAAAACTGAAAAATATGCCCTGCTGGAAGCTCAAAAACAAGGTAAAGACGTTTTATACGCTCATCGAGCGGTGCAGGCCTATATCACAAATGTTCAACGCCCCGAACTCTATGCCCAACAAGAAAAAGGGCTGCTCAGTTCGGAATACTTTTCCCCAACTCTTTTCTCCTCCACCTATATTGCCCGTAACATTACCTCTCTATTAAATGCAGAACGAAAGAGAAGCGGTTTACCGGAAATATACTTCAAATTAGCTTCAGACAATCCTCGGAATCCAATCAACCAAGCCGATGCGGAAGAGCTTGTCCTGCTCAAACGTATAAACACAGAGGGCATGAGAGAATATAACCAGCTTGTTGACCGGCCTGATGGAAAATGGCTCTACATGGCTGTTCCCACGCAGAAAACCGGCACAATCTGCCTTAAGTGTCATGGTGACCCTGCTGACGCGCCCAAAGACCTTGTTCGCCTTTATGGCAATAAAGCAGGTTTTTTTGAGAAAAGCGGCCAACATCGTGCCCTGATATCCATCCGCGTACCATTGGCTCCAACCCTTGTTGAATCACATAATTTATTCATTATTCTTACAACCATAACCATCGTTAGTTTCAGCGTTATTTATCTGATTATTTTTCAGTTCCTGCGGCATATTGACAAAAAACAGCAGGCGCTCAGCCAAACGTCACAACGCCTTGAACTGGCTTTAAAGTCAGGTACCTTCGGGATATGGGAGTGGGATATTCAGAATAACTCTCTGGTCTGGGATGACCATATGTTTGAACTCTATGGGCTTACTCGAGGTGAAGTCAAAGAGAACTTCGAAACATGGGAAAATTGCCTTTACCCTCAGGACAGATCCAGCGCTTTATCAGCAATAAAAGCCGCTCTGAATGGTGAAAGGGAATATGATATCTCATTCAGAATTGTACAACCTGTCGGAACAATAAAATTCATCAAAGCTGAAGGGCACGTGGTCAGAGACACATTCGGCAATCCACAGAAAATGATCGGTCTTAATTCTGATATTTCTGAACAGAATAAATATTTAGAAAATATTATCAAGGAGAGGAATAAAGCCCAGCTTTATCTGGACATAGCCGGAGTCATGTTCGCGGCTATAAACGAGCATGGTGAAATAATTCTTATCAATAAGAGAGGATGTGAAATACTTGGCTACGATGAGGATAAGCTGCTTGGTCAGAACTGGTTTGACATTTGTCTCCCAAAATCAGCAGTAGAAATCGTCAAAGAAGTCTTTACAAAGCAAATGGCCGGCAATATTGAAACTGTTGAATTTTTTGAGAATGCCATAATCAACCATGATGGCAACGAGCGAATGATTGCTTTCCATAATACGTTGTTACGCGATGATGACGGCATGATACGTGGTGTCCTCTTTTCAGGAGAGGATATAACGGAACGTAAGGAGGCCCAACAATCCCTTGAGAAGGCTGCAAACGAGTGGCAGGCGGCCATGGATGCCTCTGATGATGCCATCTATCTGCTGGATCTCAACCGGAAGCTGTTGCGGGCCAACAGAGCTTTCTATCTCATGACCGGAGTGCCCCCTGGAAACTCTTTGGGTCGCCACATTAGTGAAATTATTCACCCCGATCACGTAGGACCATGTGTATTGTGCCAGGCAGAAGAAAACATGCAGGATTTTGTAACCGTGCTTGAAGTTGACCACCCCGATAATCATGTAAGACGCCCAATTGAGGTTAATATAAAAATGGTCCGGGATAATAATGGAGACCCGCTAAGTATTTTAGTTACCCGCCATGATCTCACCTTCGACAGGAAAACCCAGGAAACGCTCCGGGAAACCGAAGAGCGCTATCGCCAATTGGTGGAACTCTCCCAGGATATAATATTTATACAGAGCAGCGGCATTGTTGTGTTTATCAATGACGCCGGGGTACGCATGTTCGGTGCATCAAGCTCAAGCGACATTATTGCCAAACCTATGCTGGATTTGATTCATCCTGATTCAAAAGAACTTGTCATAAGTCGTATGAAGGCGGCCACCGAACAGGAAGGAAAACTTCCGGTTGTAGAGGTTAAATATCTACGGATGGATGGCACATTCTTCTTTGGGGAGGTGACTGCAACTTCCATGTTGCACCAGGGAAAACCGGCTGTTCACGTATTTGTTCGCGACATTACTGTACGAAAGAGCCTGGAGGACCAACTCCGGCATTCTCAAAAGCTGGAGGCGGTTGGGCATCTTGCCGGTGGAATCGCCCACGATTTCAACAATATTCTTACCGTAATTAGCGGCTATAGCGCTTTACTGGAAATGGCTGTGCCGACTCACGGTACAGGCAGGGAAATGATAGGACATATTGTTTCAGCAACCGAGAGAGCTACCAATTTGACGCGAAGCCTGCTGGCTTTCAGTCGTAAACAGGAGATGCGGCCTAAAAATGAAAATTTAAACGAGATAATACAAAATGTAGGGAAGTTTCTGATGCGGATTATTGGCGAGGACATAACACTTACCACCACATTAAGTAATGATCCTCTTATGGTATTTGCTGATAAAGGACAGATCGAACAGGTGCTGATGAACCTAGCTACGAATGCCCGGGATGTCATGGACAATGGTGGGACCTTAGCGATTGAAACCCAAATAATAGAGATGGATGATTTGTTCATCCAATCCCATGGTTTTGGAACCCCAGGCAATTATGCTCTTATCACTGTTTCCGATAATGGGCAGGGAATGGACGAAGAGACCAAAACCAAAATTTTTGAACCGTTTTTCACCACTAAAGAGGTTGGGCGGGGGACTGGGCTCGGACTGTCTATCGTCTATGGTATTGTGAGTCAGCATAATGGTCATATTTCTGTTCACAGCGCACCGGGAAAAGGAACCTCCTTTGATATTTATCTTCCACTGATCAACAAGCAAATATCAATAAATTACGAAGAAAGTCTATTTGAATCTCCTGCAATGGGTTCAGAGACTATCCTTGTCGTTGAGGACGAAGCCGCCGTCCGGCAACTTGTGGAGCGAATCCTCCATAAATATGGATATAAAGTCATACTTGCCGAAAACGGGCAGGTTGCAATTGATGCGTTTTTGGCAAATAGAGATGAAATCAGCCTTATCTTTTCTGATTTAATTATGCCTCAAAAAAGCGGCAAAGAGCTTTATAGAGAGGTCAAGGCGGTTGATCCTGATATGAAATTCCTTTTCACAAGCGGCTATACGGCCAATATGCTTGAGAAGAGCAGTGATTTGGAAGGTAAATTTGAAATTATCAGGAAACCGGTCGCGCCTTTGGAGCTCGCAAAAAAGATTCGTGAAATACTTGATTCCGGAGCAGCATAAGTCAAACACATTTTGAAAACGAAAGGACAAATACCATGAAAAAATTATCGTCGCCAATTATGACCCTTGCAATAACGCTAACCGTATATAGGTTTCGTTGACGCTGAGAAAAGCTTTTTCCGTTAAATCTTTTTGTGATCATCAAATTGAGCCAGCTCCACCAGCTCTAGTCATAATGGTCTCCAGTAGAAAAAAACGGCGCCCGAAAAAGCCACAACGGCTTTAGTATGGGGTTACTTAAATATATGTTGACAGATAATCTTATCAGGGAGATGTCTCTGGTTGTCTGGGACGGTGGGATCGAATGTAGTGGAGGTGGCGTGAATGTTAACTGGTTTTGGTGGTGGCCTAGTCGTTCGCATATCTATAAATATAGTGGCCACGGGTGTCCCCCTTTTGGAATGAACAATGCAATCTACAGGTACGCCTAGCTTAACACGTTGATGCCGATCAAAACGAAACAGTTTGCAGGCCGTGACAATCGCATCTATCTTACATTCCATTCTTTCTAGCCACTCAATGTAGCCGCACAATGGTTGCTGGACAATCAATTCGGTATCATCTACCTTCCTTAGCCTAACGTTTCAAACTCAGCACCATTTTTCCCTTTTTCTTTAGCAATATACATCAGCCTGTCAGTCTTACTCAGCAGCACATCATAGGTATCACAGATATTCATACAAGTAACGACGCCAATGCTGGCGGTAACCTGCTGCCATTCAGAATTACGAGTCATACTGTCAAACGCTCTGATAAGCTTATTTATTGCGTTACGAGCCTGCTCCTCGCCGGTTTCAGGAAAGCAGATGGTAAATTCATCGCCACCGATCCGTCCGGTAATGTCGGTAGCACGCATTGTGCTCGCAATAGTCTCGCTGACCTGCTGTAACAGCAGGTCACCACAAGCATGTCCTCCTGTGTCATTGACCTGCTTAAAATTGTCCAAATCGATGAATGCCAGGGAGAGCGGATGCTTGTAACGGCGGGCTCTGTTCATCTCTTCCTCCACCCGTTCACGAAATGCACCTTTGTTGAGCAGTCCGGTCAAGCGATCAGTGTCAGCCCTCAATGTCTCCATTTTAAGCGCAATCCTCAGTTTCACCTGCAGAGACACGGTATAAGCGATCAAAGCAAATATCCCGAGGCGTGTCAGGGCATTCCATGTGAGTATGGCATTGCTCCCTTCAGGGTGCCTGTAAAACAAATTAACAATAAACCAGCAGACAGCTGCCAAGGTGGCAACAATAAGCCCCTCAATCTTGCCGCAATACCTGGCGGAGAAAAGAACCGGGACAGAATAAAATATCATCATTGAAATATGGGCACCTGTCATGTGGTCAATGTAGCCGACAAGAGCGGTACTCAGCAACGAAATGACAAAAAAGAAATGAACTCTATTCACAGTACAGATCCCTAAATGGGCAGAGTGTTCTTGTTGCCATGCGACTCCAGCATCCCCACCATTGAATTGAGAAGCCCGTACTAAGAAGCTAGTGAACGCTCAATATACAATGGCGCTGGCAAACTAACAAGATGATTATAAAGAGGAAATATATGCATTACAAAAGAGAACGGCTTTCCAGAATATCATTGAATACATTGCCGTAACAGAGCACTGACAGAGCACTGATCAAAATCCACTTGTCTTTACTGATAGCAAATGGTTAGTTTCAAGGGTAGGCTGCCGGAAGGTTACCAATTTCTCCAGCCCCCGGTTTGTTCCACTCTTGTGGTTTACTGAACTTCATAAATTAATCCCACGGACGTAACCAGCCGATGCGGTTGTGGCCGAATTTTTTTGCTACGTTTGCTGAAGTGGCAAGAGTTAAAACATCCAGTTGATAAGCATTTACTGCAGATACAAAAGTTTCAGGTTTATCAAGAAAATATAATCTTACACCCAACAGCCTCAAAGATGTAAAAACGTCAGGCCCTATGTTGTAAGCTAAAACGACTCCAACATTATTTGCTTCAACTAATTTTGAAAGAAATGAGCTGCCCTCTTCAACAGCAGCATTTCCCTGGTTAACAAACGCGTTTATTGTATTTTCTTTCAGGTCAACAATACAAAAATACGGTGCCCAGCCTAAAATATTGGATACAGGGCTTTCCATTGTAGCGCCCTCTAAAGGTACAAGTACAATATTTCTTTTGTTGAATTCTTTAACCACATTGACTGTAAAAAATATCATAATACAAAGGCTTAGCACACCCAGCATCATTGAAAACCGCTGCTTTAAAATTGTTACATTCACTACATCATCGTTAAGAGATTCTCTTAATATCTGTAACGAACCATATATCTGAAAACAGCCGACTAACACAGCTGCAAGTGGGTCAAAATATACGTAACCAAGCATAGCAAGCAAAATACCCGCAAACGCAAAACATGATGAAAAGAAATTTGACCTGTTCTGCACACGGCATAAAACATTATTTCTGCTGTCAGGGTTATATCTGTCGATACACGCAGAAACAAAATACAAATGCCCGTTTACAAGAATAGATATCCCTATTACAACAAGTGCAAAAAGTCCGGGTCTAGACGGAATATGAGAAATAATAATGGATAGACTGTCCGCACATATCCATATTCCGGAAAGAAACATAATCGCGCCTATTGAAAGAAGCGGAACAGAAAACTCTTCTTTAGCAGGCCTGTCGTCGCAATAATGAATCCAAAACGTTGTGCTGTCCATTAACGACTGCACAGCCTCAGCTACCAGCACTTTACTGCCTGTCATAAACCCGATTACACCTTTAAGCAGGGTCAGGAATATATGGTACAAAAAAGATTTTGAAACAACATTCTCCTGGCACAAAGAACAAGCCTCGTCCTCTGTTTTTTTGCACAGAAAATATCTATCCTCATAATTAATATTTCTTGATTTTTCACTTTCAAATAGCATAAATGTCCTTAGACAACTTGACGGTTAAAATCTCTATGGCTCTCATGCTGCCTCCTTTGGTAGCGTTGCCATTGGGAGTAAATGTTAGTTCTGTATTATCCCTATATATTGCAGTATGCTTGAATGTGCGGTAAATATGGGATAACTCATGCCGGATTACTCTTCACAATTTCCTCTGATGGCACATCAGAAGCGTATGTTCGCACCACCAGATGTGAAGTATAGGAACTTGCTTTTCTGGGTAGAGGAAAAATACACATGGTAACGGGCAGTGTCAACGCAATTTGGCCAAGTAACCACATAGCTGTCAAAACAGCCAATTGTTTCATAACTTTGTTTTAAAGTGCGTTTTTTTGTTTGAATGTTGGGGTTCCGCCAAGATGTAAAATATATTTTCAACTTGAATATTTCTATTGACATTATTGTTTTTATATATACAATTATTTGTATAAACGGGAGGAAATATGATGCGATTACAAATAACAAGTGCGGTTCTGCTGTTTTTTGTTGCTACAGCCGGTGCTGAACCTCTGAAGTTGTCAATCAAAGACGCTGTAAGCATGGCACTTGAGAGCAACAATCAGATAAAGGCGGCCAGATTTACTTCGCAAGCGGCTTCTCAAGGTATTCAGAGCGCCAATTCTCGCTACTTGCCTGCCGTCTCATTGGAAGAAACCCTGATCGGCTCAAACTCGCCAACCAATACATTCATGATGAAACTCGACGAGGGACGTTTTACCCAGAACGATTTCCAGATCAGCAACCTGAATAACCCCTCTGCAGCACACGATTTCAAAACCGCCCTGTCAGTTCAGCAGCCGTTGTTCGTTCCCTCTCTTGCGCCAATGAAAGAGTTGGCAGTGAAAGATTTCCAAAAATCTGCATTGCAACTGGAAGCGACCCGTCAAAGTATAGCTTTTCAGGTATTCCAAAGCTATCTTGAGGTACTAAAGGCTACTGCCTGGTTGGATGCTGCTGATAAAGCCCTTACCAATGCTCGCGAGAACATGCGTCTGGCAAAAGTAAGAACTACAAGCGGCATCGGTCTTAAATCCGATGAACTCCGCTCCCGGACTCATTTTGCCGTGACTGAACAACAGTTGATTACCGCGCGTAATAACCTGACGCTGGCGCAGATGAAATTGGCACAGTTAATCGGACTGCCTGAGGAC
>CAIMXI010000034.1 GCA_903845365.1 uncultured Geobacteraceae bacterium
AAAGTATCCCATCCTTTTGTTCGAAAAATCACATCATCCGCAAAAAAACCTAAGATACAATCATCATCAACATAAGAAACCATTTCATTGACGCATGAATTTCTGTTAAGATTGCGTTCTTTTCTGATTCCGAAAATTTTTAAATTCGTGTTAACAACATAATCATGTGTAGCAAAATCATCAAGATCATATCGAATTACAAATGAAATACAATTTTGATTGTCAGCAGTTTCTAGAACACTCAAAATGAATCGATTCAACCACTCAACGCGATTACGGGACTGAAGTAAAATCATAAAATCAGACATTTATTGGTACTCCTCTGTTCTACATATTCAATGTATACTTGATGCTGAGTCAAATGTTCACCTAACTCATTCCTCCGTAAAATAAATAACCTGGCTTCCAAGAGTGTCGAAACGGAAAGGTACGTGTAATAATGGTGCAAGTCCTTGCCTGAGACGCTCCCTATCTTCAGGCTTCACAAAGAAAAGCATAAATCCGCCGCCACCAGCCCCAAGGATTTTACCTCCGATAGCGCCTGATTGCATGGCTTTGATGTAGATATCGTTGATAACATCGGTTGAAACCTTGCTAGAAAGTTGTTTCTTAAGCGTCCAGCTTTCATGTAGAAGCTTGCCAAAATCATTGTATCCAGAAATATCGCCGTCCAGAATGCCAGCAGCACTATCTACCATCGATTGCATTAGTGATAACGAATTATTATTGGAATCTAGCTGTCGCAACTTGTCTTTTTCAATCTCAACAGCAAATCTGGCAAAACCAGTAAAAAATAACATCAAACAGTTTTGTAAATGAGCATATTTCTCTGCTGTAATAACGAATGGTTTAACTTCCACATTATTATTCGCTGAGAAGATGATCTTGTTCAGGCCGCCAAAGGCGGATGCTACCTGATCCTGTGAACCTACGGCCTCCTTGATCATATTTTGTTCAATGTGTATAGCTTCCAGAGCCAGTCGTTTCTTGGATGCCATCTTACCTCGTAGCGCATACAGTGCGTGTAGCAGCCCTACTGTGAATGCGGAGCTTGACCCGAGGCCTGAATGGGAAGGAAGATCACCATCATGCTGCATAATTAAGCCATCTTTAACATCCATATAACGATAAGTTTCTCTGACGGCCGGATGTTCTATTTCGTCAATTTCGTTGAATGCTTCCTGTTTTGAAAAAAACACGATTTTGTGCTTGTAATCAAAAAAGGGGGGGAGTCGACGAAGGCATATGTAACAGTATTTGTCTATTGTTGTTGACAAAACCGCCCCGCCGTTATCTGCATACCAGGCAGGTAGGTCAGTGCCGCCACCAAAAAATGACATCCTGAAAGGGGTGCGGGTAATTATCATGACAGCGCCTTTGAACGGATAAATTCCGTTATGGTTTCAAGGACAAAATCCATCTCTTCAACACCGACATCCTGATGACAGCCAAGGTGGATAGCATTATTACCAATATATTCGGCATTCGGGAAATCTCCAAGCTTGTATCCTAAATAGTTAAAGCCTTGGCACTGTGTAGGCATGGAGTTGAACAGGGTCCTTGTTTCTATTCCATGATGCTCCAGGTATTGCGAAAACTCAACCCGTGTAAATGGCGCATCCTCCTGAATAATTATCGGGATTGCATGTGGCCCTATCTGCTCCCATTCCTCTTCCTTTATAGTCGCAAGGAACGGCGCAAACTGGTCAAAACGGTCTAGGACATGCTTAAGATTATCGTGACGTTTGTTTAGTATTTGGTGATAAATCTCCATGGCTCCTATGCCAATGGCTGCTTCCATCTCATTCATTTTGCAGGAATAGCCGATTCGCTCGAATGTAAAACGTATATCTTCCCCGCCTTCTCCCCTGAACCGCTTTGCACAATAACCAGAAGTCGTATTAAGTGAACATTGCTTGCATGCGCATGCACGTCCATGGGAACGAAGTGAGCGGATTACCTCTGCGTATTCTTCATTGTCTGTGGTAACGACTCCACCTTCGCCTGTCGTTATAATATGAGCTATATAAGTGCTGAATGCGCCCATGTCTGCCAGACTGCCTGCAGGTTTTCCATGATACAGGGCACCGTGCGCTTCAGCGGCATCTTCTACAACTGCAAGATTATATTTTTGGGCAATGGCGTTGATAGTGTTCATCTCAGCAGGTTTGCCCATCAGGTGAACCGGCATGATTGCCCGTGTTTTTGGTGTTATTGCCGCTTCGATTTTGGAAGGATCAATGTTTAAAGTTGAGCGTTCTACGTCAACAAAAACCGGAGTAAAGCCCGCATGGATAATAGCTCCACCGGTCGAAACAAATGAAAGCGCCGGAACGATGACTTCGTCACCACGGTGCGCTCCAAAATCATGCAGCACAGCAAGGGCAAGAATATCGGCATCGGTTCCGCTGCTAAGCGCTACCGCTTCACTAACCCCTACAATTTCAGCAAATTTGTCCTCAAACAGCCTGACAAGCTTTCCACTTGAGATTCGTTTTGTGTCGAGTGACTCGTTAATAAGTTTTATTGCCAAGTCAGTGATAGTTATGGTTCCAAAAGGTACCTTAAATGGCATTTCCTTTATCTCCTTATTATTTCAGATTAGTACTACTCCGACACATGTCTTGACATAAACAGTAACATTGTAATATTCTCAATGCATGACAACAGAGATCGTTTTTCCCGGCATTGAAGAATACATGGCCCCCTACTATGGATACTTCCATCGGTCAGAGAGTCGTGAACTGGCGGAATGTTACTTGACCGGCCTGCTCATGGACGGCGAGCGCAAATCAGTTGAACCTATGTCAGAGAAGGTAAACGCATCAGAACGAAGTATGCAGCGCCTTTTATCCTCTGCCAAATGGGATGATCAACTTGTTGCTGCGCAGTTCCGGCGTACCATGCTTGGCGTTACCGCCGATCCTTTGGGTATCCTGCTCCTTGACGATACCGGTTTCCCGAAGAAAGGGTACGACAGCGCCTGTGTTGCTCGGCAATACTGCGGTGCATCAGGCAAGACAGACAACTGTCAGATTGGCGTCAGCATGACATATGTCGGCAGAGACATCGCTTGGCCGTATGCCATGGAGCTGTTTGTCCCGGAATCCTGGGATCAGGATAATGATGAATGCGCTGAAAAACGTAAAAAGGTTCATATGCCTGAGACAGCGCATCACAAGTCAAAATGGCGTATGGCACTTGATTTTGTTGACCTGGCTCGAAAAGAGAATGTACCCCATCGTGCCGTCCTTGCTGACGGCTGGTATGGCAACATTCCAGAGTTTCGTAAAGAGCTTGAGTACCGCAGTGAAAATTACATCCTGGGAGTTTACTCCAACGCAACGGTATTTCTCGAAGAACCGGTTTTTGAAATAGCGCCACCTAAAGAACATAAGCGGGGACGTCCACGAACTCATCCCCAAGTAGTCTCCACGGCCTCTGATCCGATCAAGTTATCGGTGCTGGGCAAAAGCATTGCCGAAGATGACTGGCAACGGCTTGAGTTAAGGCTCAATTCCAAGGATAAGCCACTTGTTGCCGAAGCCGTTTCAATGAGAGTCTGGCCGGCTCATGGCTGGAAAGAAGGAGACCAGCACGAACAGGTTTGGCTCATGATAGAGCGCCGCCCACTGAACCAGGGTGGATACGAGCTACGCTACTTCTTCAGCAATATGCCACAGTCTCTGACAACTCTTGATCTTGCACGCCTCTATCATGAACGATACTGGATAGAGCACGGCTATCAACAGCTAAAAGAAGAACTTGGCCTCGATCACCATGAAGGACGTTCCTGGAGCGGATGGCATCGCCATGTGCTCCTGACTTTTCTGGCTTATGGCTATCTGACGTTGATGCGTCTGCATCAAAAAAAACAGAAGAGCGCGACAGCACGGAACAACTGGATTCAGAAAAAATCGATACTGGGCAACGACGCTTTATTCTGAAAACCAAACAGATGAAGAAGTGGCGCTATAGAGACTGTTCTCTCCGCTCCTCTGAGCGGTGGCGCCGCAAACAGAGGCTCAAAGGAATGCCGACTCTTCCTGACGTCAGGCATCATATTTCAAAACTTCTGGTGCGAGTGCTGAGATGTTAAAGAATAATATGTGTCGGAGTAGTATTAGTAAATAAATAAGCGCCAAATTTTCTCTTAAGTAAAGCCGAACCAATGAGTGTTGGAGTTGTGTCCATTTTCAAACAGTCGGCTAGAGGGAACATCCTGACCTTTATAAACTCGCCTTCAGCGTTAACTCCACCACTATGATTATCAATGGAGTTCAGCCAGGCACTGTCGACTTCTTTGCGAAAAACGTAATAGTAAATGGGGGGTAGTCACTTAGCTCCTCCTGTTTTCATGGTTCCAATCATATCCGTGTGTTACGTCATCCACCGTAACCGGCTTAGTTGTAACAACTTGTTCCATGAGACGAAAGAAAACGAGTCCACGATTTTTTGAGTTTCG
>CAIMXI010000035.1 GCA_903845365.1 uncultured Geobacteraceae bacterium
ACACCCGTTCCCATCCCGAACACGGAAGTTAAGCCCCTCAGGGCCGATGATACTGCACGGGTAGCTGTGTGGGAAAGTAGGTCGCCGCCGGGAATAAAATAAAACGCCCCGATTCCAATATAAATGGATGAAGGGCGTTTTGCGTTCCTGATTTTCTTTACTTAGGCAAACTTTTTGTATTGACACTCCATAATTTTCTTTCTATATTGACTTCCGGTATCAAAAAGCGACCCGAATGATTTTCAATATAAAATGTGAAAATTAAACTTTCAATCTTATGCAGCATTCAAATACCTCCGCTTTAGGAACCGCAGAGGAACGATTTAAGATGTTTTTCTCTCTTCTCATCTTTATTTGAGTGTTGAAGAGATTTACCAGTTTCTGGTTCAATTATCGTGAGTAGCTTGCGTAAATCAGCTTTTATAATTTAAAAGCTGACTTTTTTACCATATAAATGAGAATGAAATTCATTACTAAAATCTGTACAGCAGCGTTATCAGCTAAATGGACTGCCACTCTGGCTTTGAAAGGAATTAAAAATGAAAAAAATACTTATTGCGGGGATGCCTGGAGTTGGCAAAAGCACAATTTTCAGGCTTCTTGTAAAAAACAGAGTTACAAGCTCAAACTACCCGGGAACCAAAATCTCTGTGGAAAGGGGGATATTCAAGGTTGACGGAGAGGATGTTGAACTCATAGATATTCCTGGCACATATGGCTTGACACATCTGTATGAGAATGAAGTCGTTGCCCGAAAAATTCTGATTGAAGAAAAACCTGACGTGATGATTCAAGTTGCTGATACGAAAAACCTGAAGCGTATGCTCGCTTTCACCGGGCAACTGGCCGAGTTCAAGATACCACTTGTGCTGGTGTTGAACATGGTGGACGAAGCCGATCAAATGGGTCTGAAAGTCAAGCGACATATCCTGGAAGAGAAACTAGGGACGGTTGTGATCGAGACTATAGCTACTGATAGCGTTGGCATTGCAGCACTACATTCAGCTATTTTGAAAGCAAAGGTTCCACAGTTTCCAGTCAAACTGACCCCCGCACTTACAGAGATAAACTCTTCACTTGAAGAAATGATGTCTAACGAAATCAAGTCCAGGAAAGCGCTTGCCTCACTCTGTCTTGCAGATGCGAGCGAAACTTCGGAATGGGCCATAGAACAGGGTGGTATGAAAGGAGATAAAACAGTTGCAGCTCATCGTGAAAAAGCCCGTCTGCTTTTTCACAGGCCACTAGACAGGGTTCTGGCAGAAGCTCGTGAATACGTTGCCAACAAAATTTTCCATGAATCCACTTTTATGACTCCGGTCAGATCAACACCACTTATGGAGAGGATCGGTGATTATGCCAGGGGAACTGTCAGTGGAGTAGTGATTCTGCTTATTGTGATGATTGCCCTTTATTATATTGTAGGACAATTTGCCGCCGGTTTTGTGGTTGATTTTATGATGAACGATTTTTTCGGCAAGATAATCGGTACTCCGCTGAACGCAATGGTGGACTTGATACCATATTCGTTCATCAGGGAGATGATCATGGGCAAATACGGTCTTTTTACGATGGGGCTTGTTCCCTCTCTGGGGCTGGTTCTGCCGATCCTGATTGCATTTTATTTCACCTTCGGCTTTATCGAGGACTCCGGTTATATATCAAGGCTATCGATACTTCTGGATCGTCTGTTCAAAAAAATCGGGTTGAACGGCAAGGCTCTGCTTCCAATCATGCTCGGCTTCTCCTGTGTCTCCATGGCAACCATTGCAACCCGTGTGCTTGAGACCAGAAAAGAGCGCCTGATTGCAATTTTTTTGCTATCACTCGGCATACCATGTACGGCCAAGCTGAGTATAATACTTGTGATTCTTGCAAAGGTCTCCTTTGGCGCATTTTTGACAGTATTCGGCGTCATATTTTCTCTGATGATTATTTCCGGTCTCATACTAAGCAAAATGCTTCCGACCGATACATCGCAATTCATCATGGATGTGCCGCCGATCAGAATACCGAGTCTGCGTAACGTCATAAAGCAGACCTATCACCGCTCCACAAATTTTGTTAAAGAGGCTTTACCGCTCTTTTTTGCCGGAGCGATTTCACTGTTCACCCTCGACAAAATTGGTTTTCTTGCTCTTGTAGAGCGCGGCATGGCACCGGTAATAGTTGGTTTTCTTGGCCTTCCGGAACGGTTTGCCGAATCGCTGATTATGGGGTTCATCCGCGGTGAAGCCGGAGTGGCAATCCTGCAGCAGCTTGTTGACGACGGCACTATGAACAGTAGGCAGCTTGTTGTCGCCATGATCGTGACAATACTTTTTATCCCCTGCGTAACCAACTTTCTGCTGGTGATCAAAGAACATGGCTCGAAGGCTGCTTTTGCCATTATCGCGTCAGTTACAGCATGTGCGATACTCACCGGCGGTGCCATGAACCACATCCTGAATTATTTTAATATCGTCTATTAGAAAGGAGCAGAACATGAAATGTTTTGACATCAATGCGGAGATACTGGAAGCGGTCTGGACATTTGAAGAGAAGGGCACTTGTACAATAGATTCTCTCAGAATGAGGTCTAACGGTGATTATGTTGTCACTGATGAGCTTATCTCAGTGATTGAAAGAACCGGTCTTATTACGGTTTCGGATGGTGTGATCCACCTGACAGAGAAAGGAAAAAGCGAGGCAGGTCCGATTATAAGAAGACACCGGCTTGCGGAGAGACTGCTTGCGGATATCCTTGGCATGACTCCAGAGGAGACCGAGGAGTCCGCATGCGAATACGAACACGTACTTGCGCCGGGTCTTACAGAAGCCATCTGCACACTGCTTGGCCACCCGCGGGAATGCCCACATGGATCACCCATTCCGGAAGGAGAGTGTTGCAAGAGGGCTGACGTTTCCATACAGGCCGCTGTAAAATCGCTCGATCAGATGAACGTGGGAGATACGGTAAAGGTATCTTATATCAAGAGTGATGATCACATTATCATCAACAAGCTGTACTCTCATGGCATATCTACCGGCAAAACATTAAAAATACGTCAAAAATTCCCATCCTTTGTTCTACAGATTGACAATTCCCAAGTGGCGCTTGAAAAGAGTGTTGCCGAGAATATCTACGGTTTAAGGAACTGAGATGACGACCAGCAGTAATGAATTGCTGTACAAGAGTGCGAGCCGTCTTGCCATATTTACAATTGTATACAATTTTATTGAGGGGATTGTATCTATGTGGTTCGGGGCATCAGACGAGACTCTGGCACTTTTCGGGTTTGGCGTCGACTCTTTTATCGAAGTCATATCGGCGGTCGGCATCTGGCATATGTTACGGCGTATTCGTGCTAACAACGGAGAAACCCGTGATGAATTCGAGCAGCGAGCCTTAAGGATTACCGGCGGCTCATTCTACATGCTTTCAGCCGGACTGGCCATCATGGCTGTAACAAATATCTGCTTCAATCATAGGCCGGAAACCACACTATACGGGATTTTGATATCACTCATCTCAATTTTGTTCATGTGGTACCTCATACAGCAAAAAACAAAAATCGGTAAATCACTTAATTCGGAAGCAATTCTAGCGGATGCAGCCTGCTCAAAGGCTTGTGCATACCTGTCGGTTGTACTGCTTGCGGCAAGTATCGGTTACGAGCTTACAAAAATAGGCTATCTTGATGCGGCTGGAGCATTACTTATTGCATGGCTGACATTGAAGGAGGGGCGCGAGTCTTTTCGAAAAGCTGAGGGGATATCGTGTGGGTGCTGTCATCGGATTACACAACAGTAAAGGATATGTCGAAATGTCAGGAACCAATGCAACGGATGATTTGTATTCAAAACAAATCAGCACCTTCCTGATGCGGCCTGTTACCATATAAAGAGGCCTACCCCGCCAGAGCTGCCTGAATAAGCTCTGGCAAGCTGTCAGCATGAATGCCGTTGTACGTAATCCTTCCATCATCGACTAACGATATGATTCCATAATTGTTTGACACCGCTGGAGGTGACAGGGACAGTACTATAAAGACCGCCCCCGGTTTGAACGAGACACCATCGGCAAAAGCATCCGGCGCAGTCAGGTCGCAAATCCCCGCCAGCATGGTGTCCGCCTCCCCCAGTTCCAGATCCTCCAGCGCCATCCGAATGGCGCCGAGGTTATCTTCACCAGTCTCATTGATGGCGAACGAAGAGCCGGTCAGTCCGAACTGAATTGCGGCATCGCCGAGAAAACAGTTGGCGAGAGTGTATGCGAACAGGTTCGGGCTTGCAAGTCCGCCGCCCTCAAGGAGCACGGTTTTGTGGTATTCTAGGTCGGTGGCGAGGCAGCCGAAGTGGGTTGAAGCGACCACACCGATCGGACGTTTTTCAGCCCACTCTTCAAGCCTGGCATCGCGCAGGGCAAAAGTGATCGCGGCGAGGCCGAGTTTAGTGTACTCCGACATGCGACCGAAACGCTGGTTCGGTTCAGGAAAGACATCTTTGCGCGTCAGCGGCGGTAACGACAGGTCTGGCATGGAAAATTTGCTACCCTGCTTTCCCCAGCCGAAACCCGCTCCGGTAACCCAGCCGATGCCGCAGATAAATGCAGCCATTACTCCTCCCGCCGCAGTATCAGTGCAGCATTGACGCCGCCGAAACCGGAATTGGTACTCAACAGATAGTTGCCTTCAATCGGCTGTGTGGAACAGCTCAGGAAACCCTCGCCAGACTCTTCCGGCTCCAGCAGGCCAACTGTGGATGGTAGAAGACCCGCCTCAAGGCATTTCAGGCCAAGAGCCACTTCGATCCCGCCGGCGGCACCCAGAGTGTGGCCGATGGCTCCTTTGATCGAGTGCAGCGGGATGCTACGCTCACCAAATAGCGCCCGGAAGGCGGTAAGCTCCATCAGGTCATTATAGACCGTTGCAGTGCCGTGAGCGCTGATAGCGGCAATCTGTTCAGGAGCGATGGCAGCGCGCATAAGAGCCTGGCGCACCGACTGAATGAGGCCGCAGCCGTCGCGAGCAGGAGCGGTGATATGGGTGGCGTCGTTGGCAGCCCCCCATCCGGCGACAACGCCGAGTACCGGGCGTCCTTCACGGATCGTCTGCTCGCGACTCATGAGGAGTAGCGCTGCGCCTCCTTCACCCAGTGTCAGGCCGTCGCGGTTGCGGTCGAAGGGACGACAGGCCGTCCCCGACAGTGCCTGGAGCGCCGAGAATCCGGAAAAGACAAACTCACTCACCATATCCATACAGACCACGACAACCGCATCGCTTTTTCCAGTGGCGATCAGGGAGGCGGCGCGAGCCAGGGCAATTGTTGAAGAGGCGCAGGCGGCGTTGATGTTGATACCGGCAGAGGTGAGGCCGAGCATGCGCGCAATATGACGCAGCAACGGTGCCATCGGCACTTCGGCTGGATCACCCGGAAGCCCGATCTGAAAACGTTCCATACTATCTATGCACCCCTTGGTGCTTGCAGTAATCAGCGTTGCGCCCGCAGGAACCGGGGCGAAGCCGTCAATAAGC
Source organism: uncultured Geobacteraceae bacterium (assembly GCA_903845365.1). Lineage (GTDB taxonomy): Bacteria > Desulfobacterota > Desulfuromonadia > Geobacterales > Pseudopelobacteraceae > JACRCG01. Next base: position 5,517 of record CAIMXI010000035.1, read on the forward strand.
TGTTCCAGCAGCGGATAGATACCGGATTGGCCGCTCTTTGACTCTACCCCTTCGATCCAGGAAGCGTTCCCTGTCAGGTAGCGGGCGGTCGCAAAGCGGGTAAGCGGCCTTATGGCACTTTCTCCGGCGATAACCCCCTGCCAGAGGCTGTTGAGATCCGGGCCAAGGCCGGTCACGGCATGGGTGGCGGTTACGCAGACCTCGTTCATCGGATGCCCCCTCCTTTCCAGCGATCAAAAAAAGTATTCAGAAACGGCGGCGGGATGAGCATGATGTTCATGTCGGTATCGAGCAGCATCTGCACCGTGTAGCCGGTCGTAGTAATTTCTGCTTCCCTGTTTCTGATAATGAATTCGAAGTTGAGGCGTGCCGCCGCACTCCAGTGCAGTATACCCTCAATGCTGAACTGTTCCTGAAAGCGGAGTGGCCGAAAGTAATCGATGTGCATCTGCTTGATGGGACAGAGAATCCCCTGTTCATAGCAGTCGAGGTACCCCAGGCCGTATTTTTCACCGAACGCCACTCTGGCATCCTCGAAAAAACCTGGATAACGCCCGTGCCAGACAATATTTAGCGGGTCGACCTCTTCGAAGCGTACCCGGCGCTCGACTGTTATTCTTAGTGGAGGAGGCGCCCCCTCCTGGCGTGAAAAATAAGCGCGGCTCATGGAAGCTCCCCTGCGGGGGAAAGTTCGATCAGTAGAGTCGCCGTAGTTGTTTCTCCCACGGTCAACTGGGCATCATAGAGAATCTTGCCTCTGATTGTCCGCTCTCGGCAGCGTACTATCAGTTCCTGATTCGGCTGCACCGGATGGAGAAATTTTGCATCGTCCACGGCAACCAGGCGTTGTCGGCAACCGGTCTGCTCGCTGATCAGGGAGAGAACGGTCAATATTTCCACGATGGCCGGGAGAATCGGATGCCCCGGAAAATGGCCGGCGAATCCGGTAAAATCGTCTCCGAAACAGTAGCGTCCCACCATCACGCCGTCGGCATCTGTTGCCGCGGCACCTTGTTTGGATGCGGCTATTCCCTGTAAAATATTATTCATCGACATTGTCTACACTTTCAGTCCATAAGGTCAGACGATAACCGGCCTGTTCATCTTCGAGCAGCATACCGCCGGGGAAAAGCCGCCCCTGGTACCGTTGATACTGATAATAGCGAACCCGCCACGACTCGGCAGAGCCACGGCATACTTTTTCCAGAAGCTGTGTATCGGCTCCACCGAGGGTGAAGCGAACCACCCTTCCGTCACCCTTTTGCTTTGTAAGCAGATACGTAGTTGAGGTGCGTTCAAGTGTGTCGTCCGGTGCCGGTTCAGGAGTCAGAAATATTCTCCGTACCGAGTCGGCAACCGCTTCGGTGAAACCGGGATAGCGGGTGAGCTCCGGAATAATAAAGTGCGATCGGCTGGAGGTCGCATCTACGGAGATGTCGTACAGCTTCACCCCCATGTCGTTCATCCCGATCAGGCGAATGCTCCTGCCGGAGAGATCCAGCTTCATAGCCCCTGTGACCGGCACCTTCGCTCCCTCGAATTCAAAGAGAGCCGACTGGCGGATCATGAGTGTGCCGGTACCGGAATTCCATAGAGCCCTGGAGAGTTCCGCAGCACTCCGGGGAGTCGTCGGGATGAGCTCGGTGGAGACGAACGGCACCGTCGTGCAGGCTGTTGTCAGTAGCATAAGTGCCGCGAGGGCTAAATAAAAAGCATTTGAAACACGGAGCAACGGAGCAACGGAGTAAAACCAAAAAAGAATCTTCTTGAAAAAGCTTTTTTGAGACTCACCTTTGTGAATGCAGTTTCTCATGTAAGATATTGATTTCTCAGTTGCTCCGTTGCTCCGTGTTATTCTAACTGCCGTTTCTAGGTTCATCTTTTTCATTCTGTATCCTTGCTGCAGAGAGCCGGAATTACCAGAAGCGCGGCCGGAATTCCGGTGCCGATTCCAAGGAGTACGGTGATCCCGATCGAGTACATTGAAGGGTGTCGAGCCAAAGCCAGAGCTCCGAGTCCCGCGAGCGTCGTGAGTCCAGATACGAGAACGGCGCGGCTCGTCGTATGGTCAGAACCCTCGGTTAACCTGCAGACCATGAAAATCCCGTAATCAACGCAAAGCCCGATGATAAGAATGGTTGCCGCGATATTGAATATATTGAATTCGATGCCTAACATACCCATTATGCCAAGCATGCAGAGTACACCGGTCACAACCGGAACCAGTGCAAGCATAACCCGCGAGGGAGAGCGGAAAACAACAATCAGGAGAGCGATGACCAGAGCCGAGGTGAGCGTCAGATATCTGCTGAAATCATGAATTATGGCTCGTCCGACATTGTCGCCAAAGCGGCTCTGGGAAACGAAGTGAATTCCCGGCAATGATTTCATCTCTTCGGAGAGTGCCGACACCACCTGCGGCGTATCCGGCACCATAGTTAAAACTCGCACGATGCCGGGTGAGCGGATTATCAGCGAGTCAACAAGATCACCCATGCCGACAGCCCGGAGGCTTGCCAGAGTCGTTGCCGGCGGCGGGGTGGTGAGAGTTGCGAGAAACTGGGTAAACGCACTTTTAGAAAATCCGTAAACTTCACCCGACTTTGCCATATCGCGCCCCAGTTGCGCGGCACGACCATTCTGCCAGAAGGAGAGCCAGCGCTCCCTGTTTGCGCGTTGCAGAGCATCGCTCGGCATTAGCGGCGAGAGGCTCACGAGATCACCCGCAGGAATACGTCCGGAGATCAGTGCGAAGAGTTTGTCGTTCAGTGCGAGAGCGCTTTCCAGATCAGCTCCTTCGGCAAAGATCAGCGCTTTGCCGCGCATGTTTCCCCAGGTCTTGGCCAGCTCTTCCTCCGCAAGGCGGAGTTCCTGAGTAACCATGCTGACTGCCCCAAGCTCTCCGTTGAATCGGATGTTGGTCGATTGCCAGGAACAGAGTGCGAGAACTGCGAGCCAGACAGCTATCACCGCACGGCGCGGCAACCGCAATGCGCCACCAGATGTATTGAGCGGCAGCTTCAAGCCAGAAAGCGGTTTTATCAGGTGCGGCAGCACGATGAGCGACATAAGAAGCGCCGCCACGATCCCGGTCATGCTGTAAATGGCGAGCTGGCGTTGGCCCGGAAGGCTTGACAGCAGCATGATGCCAAAGGAGATGAGCGTTGCCACAGCACCGAATATTACAGGCCTCGATACTTCTGCAGTTATGGCGGCAGGATCTTTGCCACCCTGCCGGCAGGAAAAATAGATCAGCATGGCATACTCGTCAACCATGCCAAGCAGCACTCCACCGAAGCCGAGGGTGACTGCGAATACGTTGACATCGTAAAGAGCAATGGCACCGGTGGCAATCGCCAGAATTGAAGTGGGAACCAGAAATACAAACACTGCGCTCATGCTTCTCAGAAAAATCAGATAGATAGCGAACACTGCAGACACGCTGATAGTCAGGACGACGTAAAGGTCGCGCTTGATAGTGTCGGCGTTGACCAGCGTGTAGCGATGCCCGGAGACAACCGTTGCAGTCATTCCTGCAGGAACAGCTGTGGAAATCGCCCCGTTGATCCGCTCCAGAAGGTCTCGTGAACCTCCGGAATCCGTCATGGAGATAGCCGAGTCTACAACGAGCAGGGCGCTTTTGCCGTCAGCCGACACGAAATGATTCTGAATCAGGCGCATCTTCGGCACCATGTTCAGAAATTGCATCTTCTCCAGCGCCAGCGAGGAGAAGGATAGCGGGTCTTCTTGTACGCTTCCCTTGAGAGCCCATCCTTCAGGTGAAAGAATCTGCTCGAAGCTAATACGGAGCCGGTTTCGTACTTCGTCTGGCGAGCTGCCGGCGGCAAGCCGTGCCAGATCCTTTTCTGTCGTAAGGTTCGGCAGAGATGCCCCGAGCCATCTGAAAAATCCGCTGGTGATGTTCGCCGGCCCGGTCATGACGTTTTCGATTCCTGCCGCTTTCAGGCGCTCTGCCAGGCGGTCGGCCACCGCAACAAGTGCCGCAGTATCGACAGGATCCCCCCCTTTCAGGGTAATTACGAGCTTTCTGGTGAACGGTGCCAGTTGTAGCAGCCGAAAATCCCGGGCAACGGAAGAGCTGTCGTCCGGAAGCATCGCAATGATGTCTTCCTGAAGCTGTAGCCGTGAGGATGCGAGAAAGCTTAAGGCAACTATCAGTGCTGTTACAGAAAAGAGAATTGTACGTCGTACAGCGAAAAAATTGTACAGATGTTCAAACAGCTTGAAGGTCGGTACCATGATTTAGAAAAGATCTGCTTGCAGCGGTTTGTTCACCACCGTGTTGACAAATTTGATCCGCGTGTAGTCGCCGTCATTCTCATGCAGTTCTACGATGCGAACATATCTGCCGTCTGCGCTGAAATTGATCAGCAGATGGTGCAGAAATCCGGCCGTCGCAGCAGAGCGCGGCTCCAGGCGGAGTGCTGCGGGAGCCTCTTGCAGCACCGTAATCCGGTACTCTTTTTCTAGCCAGGTAAAATCTGCTTTTGCCCAGGCAAAGAGCTGTTCTGACACCAGCTTCATGACCGGCTCCTGGCTGATCTGAAAGGTTTCCGTCCGTCCGGTACGTTCATGCCACCGTCGCCCTTTATCACCCTTCAGGACAAATCCTGAAGAGACCGGTGCTGTCAACTCCCAGCGCAACCGGTCAGGTTTGCTGAAATAGAAGTGCCCTCGGGAAGTCATGGCTGTTTTAAACAGTGCCAAGTGTTTTTCCTGAACAAAATCGCTTGATATCGTGGAGACTCCGCCCGCTGTCCGCTCAAGCGAGGTAAAGAGTGCTGCAGAACCGTCAGGTTTCATGGTCTGAACTGCGACAGCCGTACCTGCGACTAACAGCAGTATGGCACAGAGGAACAGTATTCTGGTCATGGCGAACCACCCCCTGCGACAATCCAGAGTTTGATGGAACCGCTTGCAATGATCTTCCCAGCGCACACAATCTCCCCCTCCGCTACGGCAAACCCCTCGAAGCAACCGACAGTCCTGATACGGATCAGAAGTTTGTCTCCTACTAACGCCTGACCGGTAACGCGCATTTTTCTTACGCCGACCAGATACCCTTCCGAGATCTCTCTGCCGTGAAGTGTGTCATCATACCCCTTTATTACGGCGTAACTTTGTGCCAGAAGCTCGACGAGGGCCACTTCATCGAGTGTGCCATCTATATCTGCAAGGATACAGTCTGCGGGAATCGTCGTTTCAACAACTCCGCTGGTATCTTCACAGGAAACAAGGGTGTCCACGAGCCGCATCGGTGAACGGTGCGGAATAAATTTTTCAGCAGAGACCGGCAATGTCAGATCAATCTCCATCTGTTACTCCCCGCATCTGTTCCAGTTTTTCTGCCAGGCGTTTTTTCACCTCATTGCGCAACTCTGCAAGTCCAGTTTTGCCCTGATATTCCGCCGGATCAACCGGATCCAGGACAGCGAGCCGTACCGTGGCCGGGTGAAGAAAGAAGTGCCCCGGGGGGAGCATAGTATCGGTCTCGGTAATGCATAGCGGCACTATCGGAACCCCTGTCTCCTGTGCGAGGCGGAAAGCGCCGGAGTAAAAAGGCTGCAGTTTTCCGTCCCTGCTTCGATGCCCTTCCGGGAAGAAGAGTACGGTTCCCTGTTTGGCGAAGGTCTCCGTACAGGTTTTTATGATATCGCTCCAGTTGCCTGTCTCCACATTAAGGTAGTTGGCAAGACGCATGAACAGGGTATACCAGTACATCTTGAAGGGCCATGCTCCGACCGCAAAAATTATGTCGTGGAAGGGGAGCGTCGAGATAAAGTAGCTGTCAAAAAAAGAGAGATGGTTGACCACCATGATACAGGGGCGCTTGACTCCGGCAAACCCTTCCCCACGAAAACGTACGAAAGGGGAAACCATGACGACCAAGCCGTATCCATGGATGTTTATCAGATGTCTGGTAATCCGCCCGGTATCCCAGTCCGTTACAATCCTCCAGATGGCGAAACAGAACGGAGAAGCGAGAATGCCCGCAGAAATCCAGAGAAACATCAAAGGGTAGAACATCAGGTTCAGGAGTATCGCCTGTATTCGACTGAACAATCCAGCGTTGTCCCGTTGCCGGCAACTACGACTCGTTGCCACGTGCTATGCGCTCTCCATCTGACGTTTTTTATCGATCACAAAGGTGTGAATATCGCCGAGGGTGCGGATTTTTCTGATCGCCTCCTCTTCACGGATTTTCATACCAAAAGCGGTTTCCAGAACGATCACCAGATCGACGACATCGAGGCTGTCCAGCCCCATGTCTTCAAACAGGGTAGTGTCAGGCGTCATTTCAGCCAGAGCGAATTCAAACTCCTCGGCGAGCGAACTGTTGATCCTGTCGATAATATCCTGATCGGTCATTGCTGATATCTCCTTAAAATAATAGATGAATTTATGCCGCCTAAGGCAAAGTTGTTTTTGATGACCGTCTCTACCCGGTACTTGGTTACTCCGTGGACGTGTGTTATATTTGTGCAGAGCGGATCAATATTCTCAAGGTTCAGCGTCGGAATCAGGCAGCCCTGCCGCAGCATTTCAATGCAGGCGGCCAGCTCAAGGGTGCCGCTTGCGGCCATGGCATGCCCAAGGTGTCCCTTGAGGCTGCTGACGGGGGTTGCCGCTCCGAAGATCTGTGCAATCGCCTCACACTCGGCAATGTCTCCCTGCAGAGTAGCGGTTGCGTGAGCGTTAACGTAGTCGATCTGCTCCGGTTTTATCTCTGCGTCCTCCAGCGCCAGGCGCATACATTCGGCTATGCATGACGCGTCAGGGTTGGCGATGCTTCCTGGGTCGGAGTTGGTGGCGAAACCTACGACCTCGGCGAGAATGTTCGCTCCGCGTTGTTTGGCTGCCTCCAGCGACTCAAGCACGAGTATGCCGCTCCCTTCACCACAGACAATGCCGTCGCGATCTCTGTCGAAAGGTCGCGGGGTACTGGTCGGAGAGTCGTTGAATGCAGTAGATGCTGCATTCATGATATCGAACGTGCCTGAAGTGAGGGGGTGAAATTCATCCGCACCACCGCAGAGCATGAAGTCCTGCCTGCCCATAGCGATTATCTCGGCAGCATACCCGACCGCATGGCAACTGGTGGAACAGGCAGCGGCTGGGGCAAGAATACGTCCGGTGACGCCGAGAGCCTGTGCTACATTCGAGGCACAGCTATGGTTCATGATATGGAAGAAAAGTGTTGATTTCATTCGTTCAAGACTGTTATCGATGCTGAAATCACGGAAGAACTCCTGCATCGTCTGCGGACTGCCGATAGTTGAGCCGATTGAAACCCCGAGCCGCCCCCCCTTAAGCTGCGCTTCGCTTAAGCCGGCCATGGCAAACGCGTCCAGTGATGCGAGCGTTGCAAAAACTGACATGCTCGACATGGAACGTCGGAACTTTCGGGGTATCTCCATTGGATCAAAACCGGTTGCTAGAGCCGCCACCCGTGTTCTCATTCCGATGATTTCGGAGAGAGCCGGAAGCTGAACCACACCACTCTTCCCGTCTAACAGGCCACCCATCAGCTTTTCGATACCACGGCCAAATGGCGATATGACACCCAGCCCCGTTATGACGACTCTTCTCAACAGCATGCCTTCAGTTCCCTTCTCATAAAATCGTGTCCAAGGAGCGTGCCGCAGGCGAGGAACCCGGAAATTATCGCACCCATAAGGCCGGGAGCCACTATCGCTTGACCCGCCAGAAAGAGCCCCGGAATCCTGGTGGCCGAGTGCGGGTTAAACTGGCCAACCATATGTTTGGCTCCGTAGAGTCCGCCCAGCGGTGTGCTGCAGAAGTCGCGGATGGTTAGCGGAGTAGAACCCTCAATGAACTGAACATTCCCCGTAATATCCGGATACGCCCGCTCAATCTGAGCCTGCATGCGGGCGAGAGCCTGCTCCTTGTAGAGCCGGTATTCTTCGGGTCGATTCCCGAAACTGGAGGATTCCCATGCTGAAACTGCGCTAAAGAGAGTCGGGCAGATTCCGATGAAGCCTTGCGGGTTCGTCTCACCATTTTTATACGCAGCAGTCAGATAGAGTGGGGCTCTGCCGATCGGTCTGCTGCCAAGCTGATAGATAGACTCCGTATCCGGAATCAAAAACCTGTTGGTTTTTGCGAGTGTCGGTATCGGCATTTTTGTTGCGGCAAAACAGGCAAACGCAGAGATAGTCTCTTCAAAGGTGCCAAGCCGTTTACGGTAGGCCGGACGAAATGTCCCCTCCGGTGCCAGCTCCGGTATGAGTCGGGGGTGAATCGTCGCAATCGCCCCCCTGCAGGCGAGCGAATCACCGCCTTCAAGCCGCACACCGGAAAGAGCCCCACCGTTGCTGATCGAGAGTCCTGTTACTTTACTGTTGCACAAAACATCAACGCCAAGCTCTGCAAGCCTGCCATCAAAGGCGCGCGCGAGGCTTGCACCGCCGCCCCGGATGCCGTGCACCGACTCGTAATAGCTGCCGACAATGGCTGCGTGCTGTGCAAACGCCACCTCATTGCACGAAACACCATACAAAAGTGAATGTGTGGAAAGCAAGCTTTTTAACAGCGCGTTTCCGCTCAAAGCGTCGAGTGTCTCCTGCAGCGTTGGCCCAAGAACTCTCTGCAGAGCGCCGTTCGGATCAATCTCCATATTGAGGTTCAGGTACGGAATGGAGGCACACATAGAGCGAACCTGCGCGAGATAATTCGCAATTGCTCCACGCTCTCGGGGAAATGCCTCGCCAAGCGTCTCCTGCAACCTGTTGTAACCGGTTGGGAATCTGAACTCGAAACCGGGATTCTCGCAACTGAAGAGGTCGAATCCGTCTTCGTCGTATTGGAAGCTGACTATGCGGTCGGAAATACCGAGATAGCGGAAAAAGACGTCAAGCGGCTGACCGGAGCCAAGTCCGCCCGTATAATGAAAACCGGTGTCAAAATGTATCCCCCGGCGTGAAAATCCCCGTACAAGAGGTGCGGTGCGGTCAGCTTTTTCCAAAAGTGCGACATGGAAGCCCTTTTTGGCGAGGGTGATGGCTGAAGTTATGCCGGAGACACCGGCACCGATGACGGCAAAATCGTACGTCATTCGACAAATTTCAGCACCAGACAGGAGTTTGTCCCGCCAAAGCCGGCTGAGTTGCATAGTACATGTTCCGGAGCCCTGTCAATACGCTCAACTGCTATATTCAGGCGTGCCGATGACTCGTCTGGTTCTGTGAAGTTAATGTTTGCTGCGATAAAACCCTGCTGGGCCATAATTGTGGAATAGACGACCTGCGAGGCTCCTGACATCCAGAGCTCGTGTCCGGTCATCGCTTTTAAGGAAGAGACCGGCGGGGTTCGTGGTCCGAATACAGCCGAGATGTTGTGGGCTTCCGCCGAATCCCCGGCAGGGGTAGAGGTCGCATGAGCGCAAAGATAACTGATGTCGCACTCCTTGATTCCGGCACGTGAAATTGCCTGGTGCATAGCTCGCTGTAACCCGCCCTGGCTCGGCACTGAAATGTGATTACCATCGGAAGAAAAGGCATACCCGCCAATTTCACCAAGAATAACCGCTCCGCGCGCTTTGGCCAGGTCATAGCGCTCAAGTACGATAGCTGCCGCCCCTCCGCTTGGAACCAGCCCGTCCCGCCCTGCGTCGAACGGGCGCGACGCTCGCTTTGGATCGTCAAGTCTCGTCGAGAAAGCACCCAAGGCATCGAAGCTGCACATGGATTCCCAGTTAATCTCCTGAGCACCGCCGCAAATCACTCTCGCCTGTCGTCCATAAGCGATCAGGTCTGCAGCCTGCCCGACAGCATGGCCGCCGCTGGAGCAGGCGGAGCTGATTGTCCAGCAGGCGCCGCCTGTTTTGAAAAGGGTATTCAGGTTCATCGTGATGCAGGAGGTCATGGAGCGGAAAACGTGGCCGCTGCCGATCAGTTTTGTCTCGCCGCGCTCTCTCAACAGATCCACTTGCTCCACAGCAGCGATGCAGCTTGAATCGCAGCCAAAGATGAGGCCGGTCTCCGGATTTTGCACCTCATCCTCGCCGAGCCCCGACATTGTGAGCGCGTTAAAAGCTGCCGCATGAGCCTGCACAGCAAAGTCGGGCATGGTCTTGCACTGTTTCTTTGACAGAAGGGCACGCGAGTCAAAATCAGCTATGGCTCCGGTCAACGGACTTCTGAAGCCGAGAGCACGGCGCTCTTCATCGAGTATTATTCCCGAATGACCCAAACGTAACGCCTGCCCGACGGCCTCGATGGTATGCCCGAGACACGACACAATGCCTATACCGGTAATTGCAACTCTATGCACAAATCCTCGCTTGATGTAATAGTTTTTTAGGCAGTTTCGGAGCTAACCGGCGTGAAGTTTTTTCGCTCGTCCGGTTGAGCGCATTGTTGGACGTGGTGTAGTTTCAATAAGTCGACCGCTTACATATTTATGTAAAACACTTCCTCAAAAGGCACGCCGCGTTCCAATTTTAGGTGAATATTCTTTTCAATACTCCAATTGATCGGTTTCATCGCGGAATCATACTAAAAAGTGTGCCTTTTGTCTTCATTTTTTGTTTCGTTCAACGTGGAAAGGCACACCGGCGGCGGGAGCTGTTTCCCGCCGACCGGTGCTGCCGTTAGTTGAATCATTTTTTTCGCTTCGGTTATAAAGAGGTGGTCAAAGATGAAGGTTTGAAGCAGGTCTTTCCTCTTGGGAAACTACTTGAGATAGAACCGGCACACGATGCTGGAACGAAACCAGCTTTTTGCCAGATGCAGCTTGCCTCAGCAGAATGTCCTGAAATATTGCATCAGCGTTGTGACCAAACTGATTGGCGTATTGTTCTCTGAGTGAGCGCGTCTCTGTGACGATAGGATCTTTCCACATGGCCTAAACCTCCTCTGTTAGTTCTTGCGGTGTGCAGATAATGGGCGGCTCGTAGCCAAGTGCCCGGCATGTTGTTTCAATTTTAGGCCGTGTATGAGCATTAGCAATATGTGTGCAGTTCCAAGTCAACAAATATTCCATGCCGTTTACGGTTGCAATAGCCACATGATAAGCGTCAATTTCGGCGTTTGTGGGCAGGGCATGGCGACGGATAAGTTCTTGACCCAATGTCCGCACCTCCTCTGTTGCTTGTAGCTCCACTATATCAGCGATTGCCTCAAGACGGCGACTTATTGCATCAGGATGCCCGAGACTGGCTTCAGCAATTACAAATTCAGAAATGAACACATCGTAGTTGCCCCGCTGCGTCTCCCACCACTCGATGGTGGCATTCTGATTGGCCATTGCACGGATGTCGTTGCTTTGACGTGCAGTAAGATAGCTGATAACCGAGGTTTCGATATATACTTTAGCTTTCAAGATGCCCTCCGTTTAGCTGTTCAGCGTGGGCAACGATGAATCAGTTGCCCACCCTACCAGGCTGTTGCTTGAATCTACGTTTTATCGCTTGCGGTTAAGTAAAATTACGGCTTCAGGATGTGACCGTGGAGCTGTTGTGGCCTCTTCGGTTGGCCTGAAAGTCAATGCCAACAACGCCGTCCGAATATGCCGGTTTCCATGCCTTGACTCGGTTCAACATCAAGATAACATTTGACTTGTCGTCCAACGGGCATGAAATTGACCCGCCGGCTTTTGGGCGGCTCTTACTTTCTGGTTGAAAATTAAGTTATTCTTTACTCATACTTTACTCAAGAAGGGGCTGGAACAGATTACTCGGTTTCTTTTTGATTGAAGGGGTTGATGAACTCCACACCGGTTGGCTCAATATCACGGACGTTACGTGTCACTAAAATATGACCATGAACCATAGCAGTTGCAGCAATTAGACCGTCAATAACCGAAACCGGATCAGGCACGCCGAAATGTCCCCACTGCTCTGAAATTTGATTTGTAATGGGCAAAATCCTATCACCAGTATTTTTCTGTACTTCGTTAAGCCAAGTTTCCAGACGCGTAGCGGCTTTAGGATCTCGGCGGCGTAATAGTTCAATTCCGTGGCGAACTTCTCCCACTGTCAATGTTGACAGATAAATTTCATCTGACGGAACGGCATCAAACCATTTTCGTACGTTATTATCCATCTTTGAGGCTTTACGAAGTTCCGAAAGCACATTCGTGTCAATCAGAAATCCCATTTTTCGCCTCCGCGACCAAAATCACGCTGACGGGCAAAATCGTTATCGTCTCCGACATTAGGCATCTTCATGAGCAAAGACTTGAATGATCTGGTTGCGGGTTTTGATTGTTCGGAAAGTGGCCAGATAATTATTTCAAGCCGTTTGTGATGAAGTTCCACCGGTAACTGGAACGAGGGGGGAGCATCATTAATTATCTGACGAAAAGGTTGCATAGCTGGATTCCTCTCTTTAAATCTTGAATCTGGATCAGTAAATATTTTACTATAAGTGTTAAAACCATAGTCAATCTTGAGTCTCCGGCACTTCTCCTTTATTCCCTCGCTCTCGCTTGAAATTGTTATCGTCGAGACAGTACGCGAGAGCGTCAAATATGACAACAGATAGACGCATGACGCTTTCTGGCTTGTCAAGAATTATACTTCCACCCGAACCAAATTCAAGGCCGCATTTTTTGATCCCTGATTTGTGTTGTTCAGTGAGTTCGATAGGGAAATATACTTGTGTTTTCCTTTTGTCACCAACGTAGCGAATGATCCAGCGGTTTGTTTTGTTTTGGTAGAGTACGCTATAGTAGCTTTCTGTATCTTTTCCGACAATCTCTTCCTCGTTTACAACCCCGCTTAACATGTCTTTAAGAATTGTCAAAATTTTTCGTTCAGCCGCAGTTGTTATTATTTTGGGATTTGCGGGATCAATAGCATCAATAGATTCAGAAACCTCTTCTGTAGTATCTGGCTGGGTTGCCGCTGTTGCTTGGGTAGGAGAAATTACTGGCTGTGGCGTTGACAATCCGCTTACAACCATTTCACTGATAGCATCTTTTAAGGATTGCTTGACCAGAGGAGTAATCGTTTCAAGAAACTTTGTAGTAAGTTTTGGGGTGAGATTTGCCCTAGTGGCGATAAATCGAACAAAATCCTGATCAACCTCTCTCAAGCAGTTTCCGATGGTGCTAGTAAAAAGATCGAGAAGGTTGCGTTCTTCCGCAAATGACTTGAGTTTATCAGGGTTGAACATATCGTAACGAAATTTTGAGAGTTGCTCTATATCCTTGTCTTCCAGCATATCAAAATTGACTGTCAGAAATGGTGTACTGTCCATGACATTAGGAAGTTTGAGATCCGTGAAAAACCGCCATTCAGTGCCGTTGGTTATGGCTGCAACGGTAACGCCGGGGGTGGAGTTAAAGTAGCGGGATAATTGCCCATCATGGTTAGTTAATTTATTGTTGTAGGGCTTTGCTTCAATGAATATAACCGGGGTACCACTTGAAAACAGAGCATAATCTACCCGTTCGCTCGCTTTCGCGCCGGGGAAATTTGCACCATACTCGGCTTTGACTTTTTGAGGATCGAAGGGGTTGAAGTCGAGAATGTTAAGTAAAGGCAGTATCAGTGCCTGCTTTGTGGTCTCCTCCGTTGTACAGTGGCTCCCGACTGTCTTGATATGTTCAACATGTGCAAGCACCTTCTTCTTGCATTCTTCCATAAATCCCCCCGGTGGTTTTTGTGACCTCATTATGCCTTTTCTGCTTCTATCAGTCTTGATTTTTCTGACTCGTTATTGACCGGCCAGTAAAAGCTCCTTATATTGGCTACCGGTTTCCTATATAAGGAACTTACTACTTATATGGGGAACAAGTGAACTTCCTTATATAAGTGACTTTTGACAGTTTTTTCTTATCCAGTAAGCGCCTTATATAGGTAGCTTATTCCATATAGATACTTCACACGGCTTTAAAATGCGCCTTTGTTTACGTTGCGTAGCGACAGATGGATGGAAGACTGGGAATTCATTCCCCGAGTATTCGGCACAACATTTCCCGCCGTCGCGTACGCGACGGATGATTTGTGGCTACCGCATCAACCGTGGGATAAATCCCACGGCTATCATCGAACACCCCCTACGGTGTTTTATATAGCAGTTGGAGATATGACTGACAATTTAGATAAAACGGAAACATTGACCGTGCAAAGTATAAATGCGGTTTTTATATGGGCGGGTTCAAAACCCGCAAACAATTTGAGAGTCATGCCGCAAGCTCATATTTGGTAAGATCTCTTGCATAATCCAGGCAAGCAAATATCTGTGCAGGCGTAACATCAGGAAACTCAGCCATTATCTCCTTTTGTAACATTCCTTCAGAAAGATACCCCAATATGAGGCTTACCGGAATACGCTGCCCCTTTATTCGTGGTTTGCCTTTTAGTACATCCGGCGTTGATTCAATATAATCTCTCCAGTTAATTGACATGATTACCCCCTTTAAAAACCGTGACACCTGGTTGCTACATGTAGGCACCGCCGTTAACAGCTATGACCTGCCCGGTTATATACGTTGCTTTATTCGAACAAAGGAACGAAACGACCTCAGCGACCTCTTCGGGTTTACCGATTCGTCCCATCGGGATCATTGGTAGTATCCGTTCAGTCGGGAGGCCGTCGATCATATCTGTCTCGATAAATCCTGGCGATACCACGTTCACCAGTACGTTACGCTTTGAAGTTTCTGCGGCCAGTGCCTTGGTCGCCCCAATCAACCCCGCCTTTGCTGCGGAATAGTTTACCTGACCCGGCATGCCGCTCTGCCCCGAAGTAGAAGCGATGCTGATGATTCTGCCAGCTCTTTTTTTGAGCATTCCAACCAGCAGCAGTCTGGTGATATAAAAAAAACCGTCCAGGTGAACCGAAAGTACATCCTTCCATTCACTATCCCCCATCCAGACCATCAGGGTGTCTTTGGTAAAACCTGCGTTGTTTACAAGTACGAGAGGTGTTTCCAGATCAAGGAGAGGGGTAAGGCTTTCCTTCACTGCTGCAGGGTCGGCAACATCAAAGCACAAAAGAATGCACGATCGCCCCAACTCTTCAATCTGCCTGGCAACTGCCGCTGCAGCAGTGTGATCAGACCGATAATTGAGCCAGATATCAAAGCCATCACGAGCTAAAACCAGAGCGGTCGCAGCTCCAATTCCCTTACT
This sequence comes from uncultured Geobacteraceae bacterium, assembly GCA_903845365.1. Taxonomy (GTDB): domain Bacteria; phylum Desulfobacterota; class Desulfuromonadia; order Geobacterales; family Pseudopelobacteraceae; genus JACRCG01. The sequence goes on from CAIMXI010000035.1 coordinate 20,641, forward strand.
CGCACCAGTTATAACTGCAATTTTTTTTTCTTGCATTGTCCTTTGTCCTTGAAAATAAAGTCTGTGAATTAATGATCCGGCAGGATTTGATTTATACAATCTATCTAGATATTTAACAAGGTAATTTAGTCTGGCTGCATCACGGGTTCCAGCTTGCATCTCTATCTGCTGACGTGTAGAATCCTCCACCGTCCCAAAACCCCATCGATCTTGTAAGGAATTTTATGGCTTCACTCTTTATAGTCGGCACCGGCCCCGGCGCAATCTCCTACCTGACGGAAGCCGCCAGGCAGGCAATTGCCGATTCTGACATAATCATCGGCTATGACAGTTACGTCGAACTTGTCCGACCACTCCTGGAAGGAAAACAGGTCATTTCAAGCGGGATGATGCAGGAGGTACAGCGCTGCCGTGAAGCGATTCGTCTGGCGCGCACCGGTGAATCGGTGGCACTCGTGTCGGGTGGTGATTCCGGGATATACGGCATGGCCGGTCTGGTGCTCGAGCAGTTGGAAACCGACAATAGAGAAAAACCGGACGAACCTCATATTGATGTCCGGATAATACCAGGAGTTTCGGCAGTTCAAGCCGCCGCTGCCGTTCTTGGCGCGCCACTGATGCACGATTTTGTTGTGATTTCGTTGTCAGATTTATTAACACCGTGGAACCTTATCAAAACCCGTCTGGAGGCTGCTGCTGCAGCAGACTTTGTTGTTGCCCTGTATAACCCGCGCAGCAAAAGCCGGAGAACCCAGATAGAAGAAGCGCAAAAAATTTTACTTGCCTGTCGCCCTGCAGGGACTCCGGCAGGAATCGTGCGTAACGCCTGCCGTGATGGTCAGGCGGCTGTTGTTACCACCCTCGGCCAATTACTTGATCACGAAATTGACATGACCAGTATCGTGTTGATCGGTAACGCCAGCAGTTTTATCGATGCTGAGGGACGCATTGTCACGCCGCGCGGTTACGCGGGCAAATATGGCTCTGTAAAAGCAGTAAGTGAGACAGTTTCTGAACAGGAGCCGTTGCCCATCCCTGGAGCAGTCATGTTTTGCGGAACGGCATCCGACGTCGGAAAATCGATTATTACCTCCGGTTTCTGCCGTTGTCTGGTTAAGCGTGGCTTGTCTGTGGCTCCATTTAAATCCCAGAATATGTCTCTCAACTCCTCCGTTACCCCGGAAGGGGGAGAAATTGGCCGCGCCCAGGCGGTTCAGGCGCAGGCGTGTGACATCAACCCACATACAGATATGAATCCGGTTCTGCTCAAACCGAATTCTGACACCGGTAGCCAGGTTATTGTACAGGGCAGACCGGTCGGTAATATGTCCGCGCTTGAATATGACGTCTACAAACCGACCGCCTTTATAAAAGTCAGAGAAAGCTTCGAGCGCCTTCGCCAGGAATATGAGTTCATCGTTATTGAGGGGGCGGGGAGCATCTCTGAGATTAACCTGAAAAAAAATGATATTGCCAACATGAAAATCGCTGCAATGGCGCGCTGTCCGGTAATACTGGTGGCTGATATTGATCGCGGCGGCGTTTTTGCCCAGATTGTCGGTACTATTGAGCTTCTGGATCAATTGGAGCGATCATATATCAAGGGGATCATAATAAATAAATTCCGTGGTGATGTTAATATACTTACACTTGGAATAGATTTCATCGTGCAGCGCACCGGAATTCCGGTGCTCGGTGTGCTACCCTGGTTTGCCGACATAAGTCTGCCGGAAGAAGACAGTGTCGTACTGGAGCAGCGCTCAAAAGCCATCAGCAGTGAGGCCGGAGAGAATAAAATTCAGATCGGTGTCATCAGATTACCACGGATTTCTAATTTTACCGATTTTGACCCTCTGCAGAAAGAGCCTGACGTCATTCTCAGGTATGTTGATCTGGCCGGTCAGTTGCATGGTCTGGATATCCTGATTATCCCTGGAAGTAAATCAACTATAGCTGATCTCGCTTTTCTTTGTGAGCGGGGACTTTACGACACGATACGTGACTTTAAAGGTCATATCATAGGCATTTGCGGCGGGTTTCAAATGCTTGGGACTTCTGTGCATGATCCCGACGGTGTTGAATCGTCTGATAAAGAGGCGAAGGGGTTGGATCTACTCCCTTCCACGACTATCCTCATGGCAAAAAAAGAAACTCATCAGGCAGAGGCGTATCTGGGCGAGGCCGGCCTGCTCATTGCCCCTGATTGTCACGGGGGCATGACTGGATATGAAATCCATATGGGGGTGACAACACTAAGCACCGGTATCCGGCCATTTTCACGTATTTTTCGGCGAGGCACTTCATTTGTTGCAGTCGAAGACGGCGCAGTTTCCAGCGATGGCAGAATTTTTGGTACATATCTGCATGGCCTCTTCGAAAATGGCTTGTTTTTGGCAACCTATCTGGATAGCATTCGACTTGAAAAGGGGATGCCATTGCGGCGAGGCGAAGTGAAGCAGCCGCTGCATGACCCGTTTGACCAGTTGGCAGAGCAGTTTGAAAAGCATCTCGACCTGCCACGTATCCTTGCCATTTGTGGGCTGGGCAGTGATAGCAACTGATTGGCTGACGATCCTTCTGGCGCTTCTCCTCGACCTGATAATCGGAGATCCTCACGGAATGCCTCATCCGGTGGTGGCTATCGGTCGCCTGATCAGCGTGCTGGATCGAAACTTGCGGCTGAGCTGGCTGAATGAGCGCCTGGCAGGTGTAATGTTGCTGCTGATAGTTGTTATCTTTACCGCAGGCACAACCTGGTTCCTTTTGAAGATACTCACCCTGCTGATGCCATTGGCAGGCTGGATTGCCGCCATCATACTTTCTTCCACCTGTCTTGCCGCCCGTTCTTTGCACAAGGAGTCCTCCCGCGTTGCCTCTGCGCTGATGGGTGGTGACCTCCCTGCTGCACGTCATTACCTCTCATATATTGTAGGTAGAGATACCGGTCAGCTTGAAGAGCCGGAGATCTGGCGCGCGCTGATCGAGACGGTTGCCGAAAATACCTCTGACGGCATTATTGCGCCGCTCTTTTGGCTGACAATCGGTGGTCCGGTGACGGCGATGGCCTACAAGGCGGTCAGTACCCTTGATTCAATGGTCGGCTACCGAAGCCAGCGCTACTTGCTGTTCGGGTGGGCATCGGCGCGAATGGATGACCTGTTGAACTATCTTCCTGCTCGCCTTACGGCGCTGTTGCTGATCGTGTCTTCTCCGCTTGCCGGATGTTCGCTGTCCGCGGCAGCACGGATAACGTTACGTGATCGCCTGAACCACCCTTCACCCAACAGCGGACACCCTGAAGCGGCCGCCGCAGGTGCTTTAGGAGTAAGGCTTGGCGGGGCTTCCAGCTACAATGGTGAACCATCATGGAAAGAGTATATCGGCGAGCCGCAAAACCCCATTGATGAACATGCCTATCATCGTATGGTAAAACTTATGTACATTTCAACCCTGCTTATGGCTGCTCTCTGCATGTTGTCAGCCTTTTGTCTGAGAGGATTCCGTGTCCAATTCACATGATCATGGCGGCACAATTTTCACTGTTGCACGTACGCTTGGAGTTGCCACTGCGCAGATATTGGATTTTTCCGCCAGCATAAATCCACTCGGTATGTCGCCTTTGGTTCGTGCCGCATTAACAAGTTCGCTCGACAGTCTGGTTCATTATCCTGACGCCAGTCATATAGAGATCAAGCAGGCGCTTGCAAACTATCACTCACTTCCTCTGCAAAATTTTACAATAGCCAATGGCTCAACCGGGCTGATTTATAACCTGCCAGCCGTGCTGCCCGGTAAAAAAGCGCTGATTATTTCCCCTTCGTTCAGCGAATATGTGCGTGCACTCAAACAGCATGGTTGGGAAGCAGGGCATTTTGTTCTGACCCCTGAAAATGATTTTTTCATTGATCTGGCCAAGTTGGAACGGTCACTTGCCGGTGGTGTTGATGCACTTTTTCTCTGTAATCCGGGTAATCCCAATGGAACGCTCTACTCACTGAAGCTGATTGAACAGATTTATACGCTCTGCTTGTCAGCAGGTACGTTTCTGGTGCTGGATGAAGCTTTCATGGATTTTTGTGAGGAGTGTTCAGCCAAGCAGATGATCACAGCCTGCGACAAGGCAATCATACTCCGCTCGATGACAAAATACTTCGCAATACCCGGCCTGCGTCTAGGATATGCCATCTGTAATGAACCTCTCGCTAAACGTCTGGAGTCGATGGGTGGGCCATGGAGTGTCAATACCCTCGCATTGACAGCTGGAGTCGCTGCTCTACAGGATACGCCGCATAACAGAAGAACTCTTGAGTATATTTGGCAGGAGAGGGCAAAGCTCTCACAATTATTGGGGCAGTTTTCGCAGTTGAAGGTGTACCCTTCCAGTGCAAATTATCTGTTGCTGGAAATTACGAATAATCAGACTTCACTGGAAATAAAAGAGGAATTGCTGTTACACAGGATTCTAATACGTGATTGCGCGAGTTTTACGGGGTTGACAGATAAATTTTTCCGGATCGCGGTCAGGACTGAAGAAGAGAATACGTCGCTTATTGAAAAATTGGGCAGGATACTGAAGTAGGGGCACGGTGCGCCGTGCCCCTGCTGCGAGTTATTTATCTTTTCGCGGCACCACAACAATGCCGGATTCGGTTATGGTATAGCCTTTTGCCAGATCAGCATCGGTGTCATAGCCGATCGTTGAACCGTCGGTGATTACCACTCCCTTGTCTATAATCGCCTTTTTGATCTTGACATGACGTCCGACGGTGACGTTTTCAAAAAGAATAGAGTCTTCAACGAGGCTGTAGCTGTTGATTTTGCAGAGTGGACCAAGGATTGAGCGTCTGACGGTGCTGCCGCTGGTGATGCAGCCGGCGCAGACATATGAATCGATATTTACACCGCGCCGATCGGCATCGTCAAATACCGTTTTTGCTGGCGGCAAATTGCCCTGATTCGTCAGGATGGGCCACTTGTAGTTGTACAGGTTAAGCTGGGGTGAAACGTGAATCAGATCCATGTTCGCTTCATAATAGGAGTCCATAGTGCCGACATCTTTCCAGTAGCCGCGCTCCTCAGCTTTCATGCCATCGATATGGTTGTCATTAAAGTTGTAGGCGAAAACCCGGTCGCCACTCTCTAACATCATCGGGATGACATGCTTGCCGAAGTCAAGATCTTCGTAAAGTTTTTTTCCTTGCAGCAGGACATCAATCAATTTTTTTGTTGAAAAAATGTAATTACCCATTGAGGCAAAGCAGGTCGTCCGTCCCGGAATAGTTTCCGGGTTAGCCGGCTTTTCGTTAAAGGCGGTCACCCTGGAGTCATCATCAACTGAAAAAACACCAAAACGGGTTGCCTCTTCTGCGGGAACCTCCAGCGCAGATATGGTTATATCCGCCCGATTTTTACGATGTGCGGCGATCATCTGGGTAATGTCCATTTTATAAACATGATCACCGCCAAAAATTGCAACGTAATCAGCATCAGATGACTCAACAAAGCGCAAATACTGGAGGATTGCGTCAGCGGTACCTTTGAACCACTCTTCACTCTCACTGCTTGTTTCCGGAGAGATTGCAACAAAGAATTCTCCCAGGCCGGTCCACTTACCCCAGGATTCCCGTATATGCTTGTTAAGAGAATACGCACGGTACTGCGTCAGGATGTAAACTTTTTTGATGCCGGAGTTGAACAGGTTGCTTAATACAAAATCGATGATTTTGTATTTTCCGCCAAAAGAAACACTTGGTTTGGCACGACGCAACGTAAGCGGACTGAGGCGCTCACCTTTTCCACCAGCCAGAACCATGGCGATTGTGTTTCTGCTGACATTATCCATTGAAAACATAAATACCCCCTATTTAGGAACTTAGAACTGCGCAACTCTACCGCATTACGGTGTAATTGAAAATACTAAATATTCAATTGTCAAAAAACATCTCAAAGGTATACTATGCAAGGCTGTTTTAAGGCATTATTAGTGTAAGGAGTTGTTGTGACGTGGAAATCAATCGGTATTTTTGACTCCGGAGTCGGCGGATTAACAGTTCTGCGGGAGATAATGCACTCTCTTCCCCAGGAGGATACGCTTTATTTTGGTGATACAGCTCGCGTTCCATATGGCACCAAGTCTCCTGAAACAGTGACACGTTACGCTTGTGAGATTGCATCTTTTCTGATGAAGCGTGATATCAAGCTGCTTGTTGTAGCCTGCAATACCGCCTCTGCAGTAGCATTACCGGCTCTCAAGCGAATGCTGACGATCCCGGTAGTCGGGGTAATTGAGCCGGGTGCCCGTCGGGCCACCCTGGTAACCCGTTCCGGGAAAATTGGTGTTATCGGGACTGCGGGTACAATTCGCAGCAGTGCCTATACCCGTGAAATCAAACGACTGAAACCGGCCACCGAGGTGCTTACCCGCGCCTGTCCTCTGTTTGTTCCATTGGCTGAGGAGGGGTGGATCGATAATCAGGTTGCGAGGCTGACGGCAGAGACGTATCTCCATGAGCTGAAGGATTCAGATGTTGATACGCTTGTGCTGGGCTGCACCCACTATCCGCTGCTGAAACCTCTGATAGCTGATGTTATGGGGGTTGATGTGGCGCTTGTCGATTCGGCAGAGGAAACCGCCCGGACAGTGGCTGCAATCCTCTCTGATAAAGGGCTGCTCCGCCCATCCACAGAAAAAGGTAACCATAACTACTTTGTTACTGACATTCCGGCCAGTTTTATCAGGGTTGGCAATCGGTTTTTAGGTGGAAAACTTGGCGATGTATTTCAGGTCAGCCTTGATGAAAAAACGGGAATAGTCTAATGCAACTGCGCCGTCGAAAAAAAATTACCATTAATCTTCTGGTACCATTTATTGTTTTTGTTCTGTTTTTCAGTATCATGATCTGGCAAAAATATCGTGCCAGTCAAGAAGTTCCGGTTACTCCGCCTCAGCCGAGCGCAGAAAGTATCCGCTCTGTTACCCTGTTTTTTTCAGAAGATGGCACTCACCTGACCCGCGAAACACGGGAACTTGAGCCGTGCGACAATGATACTGAATGCCTGAAGAGTGTTATTGACGAGCTGCTAAATGGTCCGATCGGTGAGCTTGCGGAAACTGTACCGGAAGGAGTAGCACTCTCTTCTGTGAGTATTGAAGGCGATCTGGCGTTGATCGGGTTCAATAATCTGTTTTCCGAATCGATGCCGTCCGGTAGTTCCGCTGAAATGCTTGCGGTTTATTCTGTTGTAAACACCGCTACAGTAAATTTTCCGCAGATAAAAAAAGTTAAAATAGAAGTTGATGGCAACAAAACAGGGATTTTACACCATCTCGATATTTCAGAGCCACTGGTACCGGACTACACTCTGGAACTCTCAAAGCCGACAGCATCTGAAAAATAAGGTATGCCAATGGTTTTTGGATATAATCACAACATTATGTACAAAGGTGAAATATTCCACGTCCAGACGGAAGACAGTGGTGTAACGAATCCGCATATAATTACGCTCCTCTATCGGGATGGCTTGATTATCAGCTCAAAAAAAACCGACTATGCCGATATTTTGAAGATCGAAAATCTGGCGGTAATTGTAGAAGAGTTAATGCAAGAGCAGCATAAAGAGATGATGCGTAGCCTTAAAGCGGGTGCTTTTGATGAAAAAGTCTTTTCATTTATGGCGTAGAGCCACTTCACCCCCTGCTCCAACGTACGCCGGGCATAGAAACAACTGGTGCGCGGAGCGCTGTTGACGTCCTGCTCCGCTTCGCGGGCTGCGGCAAACAGGTCGGGCCAGTCGTCTATCAGGAAGGTGAAGTTGGACATTGGATCTCCGCTTTTCTAAAGCCATTAACAAACACAATCCGGCTTTATAACCAGCTAAAATAAAATACATTTCTCTTTCAGATTCAGCCGGCAATACTTGCCGAAGCTCGGCGATAGTAGGCGCTAAAATTGCTATGTACAGAAAAGGGACTCTTGCGAGTTCCTTTTTTTTAAAAAATGCAGTACACTTTGTCCCTCTGAATATACTCTAACTACTGGATAGTCAAAGCTTTATCGAGTGAGTTTGAAGTACACCGGAAGTACACCGGACGTCGGCGGATTAGTGTGATGTTTTAGAGTGAAAATACTGCTTAAATCACACTGATCTGCCAGCGTCTAAAAACTCAATAATATAAACTATTTAGCGCATCATTTCGAAGAAGCGATCCTCGCAGGTTTCATCCTTGATATCGATAAATTTGTTGCAGATTTCCGTCACCATATTGATCACACCCTGATAGCCGATGAGCGGATAACGATGCTTGTTGACCCGGTCAAAAACTGGGAAGCCGAAGCGGAACAGCGGTATCCTGGCATCGCGGGCGGCAAACTTGCCGTGGGTATCGCCGATGATGGCATCGACCGGATCTGTCACCACCAGGGAGCGGAGATGCCAGAGGTCCTTGTTCATGTAGATTTTGCAGCCGGTGCCGTACATGGATCCGTCCAGAAGGGACTGCAACTCTTTTTCCGCCTTCTTGCTGCCGCGGCTGCAGAGAATGTGGTAGGGACGGGCACCCATTTCCAGCAGGAAGGAGACATAACCCATCAGATAGTCAGGGTCACCATAGACGGCAAACTTTTTGCCATGCATATACTGCTGTGAATCGGTCATGGCATCTACGGCGCGACCGCGCTCGTTTTTCAGCGATGGTGGTACATCCTTGCCGAACAGCTCTGCAACCTTCATGATAAACGCATCGGTCTTTTCAATGCCCATCGGCATCGGCATGGTGACATGCTTGCCGGAATAGGTCTCCTTGATCCAGGCAAAGGTCTTGGGGCTTGAGTATGGGCCGATGGCGATAGTTGCCTTGCCGTTGATTGAATCGGCAGCCTCCTCCAGCTTGGTGCCACCGGAATAGATGTTGTAGGTGCCGTCACAGGGAGACTCAAAGGTATCACCGATATCTGCCAGCAGCGTACAGGGAATGCCGAATTCTTTGAGAATGCGCTTGTATTCGCGATAGTCACCGGTATTAAAATCACAGCCGGCAATAAGGTTAAGCTTCCCAGTGCAGCGTCCTTCAATCTGCTTCCCTTCAGTCAGGGTATGCAGAATGGAGTAGAGCATTGAATCATAACCGTGAATATGAGTACCGTTGAAGCTGGGGGTGTTGGCGTAAGGCACCGGCAGCTCGTTTGGTACAAGATTTTTCTGTTTGGCGTTCTTGATGAATGCGGTCAGGTCGTCACCGATGACCTCCGGCATGCAGGAGGTGAACACGGCAATCATCTTTGGCTTGTACAGGGCAACGGCATTCTCCAGTCCTTCATGCAGATTGTTCTGGCCGCCGAATACGGCGCCATCTTCGGACATGGCATCTGATACCGCCGGAGCAGGCTCGCGGAAATGGCGGTTAAGGGTTGAACGATAGTAGGAAGCACACCCCTGTGAACCGTGGACAAACGGCAACGTCCCTTCAAAACCGTGGGCACATAGTTGGGCGCCGAGCGGCTGACAGGCGTGCGCCGGATTGATGACCAGCGCCTGACGGGCAAAGTTTTTCTCTTTATAATCTTCACTATTGATCCAGCTCTGAACGCGCTCCACCTCTTCCGGTGGGGTTTCAGTAACTTTTTTGACTTCTAGTCCCAGTAGATTTGACATGTCATACTCCTTTTGGGTCGACGACCAATCTGTCGCACGACCTGATTTTTTCAAAACGGCGCCTTCACCAGTTTCCAGGTCGGGCTGTTCACCGCCATATCGACGTCGCGGGCAAAGATTTCAAAACCCTGATAACCGTGGTAGGGGCCGGAGTAATCCCAACTGTGCATCTGACGGAACGGAATGCCCATTTTCTGGAACACATATTTTTCCTTGATGCCGGATCCGATCAGGTCGGGTTTCAGGGCGTGGGCAAATTTTTCAAATTCATACTCGGACGGATCATCGTAAACCACAGTGGCTTCTGGCATTTCCGGGGCGGTGCGGTCGTAGTCGTCGCCGTGAGCGAATTCATAGCCGGAGCCGACGCAATCCATACCCAGGTCTTCATACGCGCCGATTGTGTGGCGAGGGCGGAGCCCGCCTACCAGCAGCATGACTTTCTTCTTGTCCAGACGCGGTTTGTATTCGTCGATAATCGCCTGCATGATCGGCTCGTATTTGGCGATAGCCCGTTCAACCTTTTCCTTGATGACATCATCAAAGCGTTCGGCGATAGCTCGCAGACTCTCCCTGATTTTAGTCGGTCCGAAGAAGTTGAACTCCAGCCAGGGGATACCGTATTTCTCTTCCATAACCTTGCACATATAGTTCATCGAGCGGTAGCAGTGGATCAGGTTCAACTTGACGGTATGGGTGGCGGCAATTTTTTCCAGTTCGCCGTCGCCGGTCCAGACTGATTTGACGTTGAGGCCGATCTCTTCGAGCAAAGCCTTGGCCGACCAGACGTCTCCGCCGATGTTGTAGTCACCGATGAGCGCGATGTCATAAGGGGTAGATGGTTCGGTAAATTCGCGAGTTTCGATGATGTAGTCGCGAATAGAGTCGTTGGAGATGTGATGGCCAAGCGACTGGGAAACACCACGGAAACCCTCGCAGTTACAGGGGATGATTGGAATATCAAGTTCCTTTGAAACGGTCTTGGTAACGGAGTTGATATCGTCACCGATCAGGCCGACCGGACATTCGGAGAGCACCGAAATACCTTTAGCCAAGGGGAACAGATCATGGGCTTCATGAAGCAGCGTTTTGAGCTTTTTGTCGCCGCCGTAGACGATGTCCTTCTCCTGGAAATCGGAGGTGAACTGCATGCCAAACTGGGTAACACCGTTGATGCCGCTCATCAGGTTACGGCGTGTACCCCAGGAGTACCAGCCGCAGCCGACCGGACCGTGCGAAACATGGATCATGTCGCGGATCGGGCCCCAGACAACCCCCTTAGCTCCTGCATAAGCGCATCCGCGGGCGCTCATAACACCCGGGACCGTCTTTTTGTTTGATTTCACGCAGGCTGTGCCGGACGCCTGGTCGTTGGCTCCCAGGTGAGGAGTGCGTTTCTTTCTGGCTTTTTCAGGGTAGACCGACAGAGCATCATCTATCATGGCCAGAGTGGATTCTTTGGTAATGCCGTCAATAGTTCGTATTTTGTCAGACATGGGAAGTCTCCTTTTGACTGGTTATGCTGCCTCGGCTACACCAACGAAACTTTCATCCTCAGCTTCCATGATGCCGTACTCCATCAGCAGGTCTTCCAACTCTTCCATTTCGAGCGGAGTTGGAACCACTAGCATCTTGTTGTTCAGGATCTTCTCTGCCAGTGTCCGATATTCCTGAGCCTGAGGATGCTCCGGTGAGTATTCGATGACGGTCATACGGCGCATCTCAGCGCGCTGCACCTGATTGTCGCGGGGAACAAAATGGATCATCTGGGTACCAAGCTTTTTCGCCAGGGCGGTGACAAGCTCAAACTCCATGTCGGTCTTACGGGCGTTGCAGATTAGACCGGCCAGGCGTACCTTGCCGGAAGAAGCGTATTTGAGGATTCCCTTGGCAATGTTGTTAGCAGCATACATAGCCATCATTTCGCCGGAGCAGACGATGTAGATCTCTTCCGCTTTCCCTTCGCGGATCGGCATGGCGAATCCGCCGCAGACAACGTCACCAAGAACATCATAAAAAACGAAGTCAAGGTCTGGGGTATAGGCACCGTTTTCTTCGAGGAAGTTGATGGCTGTGATTACGCCACGACCGGCACAGCCGACGCCCGGCTCAGGTCCGCCGGATTCTACGCACTTGGTGTCGCCATAACCAATCTTCATGACATCTTCCAACTCAAGATCTTCAACGGTCCCTTTCTCGCGAACAAGATCCATGACCGTGTTCTGTACTTTGGCATGCAGGATCAAACGGGTTGAATCTGCTTTAGGGTCGCAGCCGACAATCATGACTTTCTTGCCGAGGTAGGCAAGACCCGCTACCGTGTTCTGCGTCGTGGTTGACTTGCCGATGCCGCCTTTGCCGTAGATTGCTATCTGTCTCATCGTACTCTCCTTTTACTCGCCAATCTGCGAGCCTGTGGGGTTGTGGTAGGGGCAACAAAAAAGGCGCCCCATTTCGTTGAATGGAGGCGCCTTTGCCCAGGTAGATAAATATTTTCTGTGGTGAAACATCAATCTGCTGCTATTTTGAAGCATTTGCCGTGCCAAGTTCTATATAGTTATTAAAAACAGTATGTTGATTCGGAATGTATAAAATGGGGGTGGACGGAAGAGGTTAGCATGAGAGGGGTGAAGCGCAAGCTATGCGGGCAGTTGCTGAAAAAATAATCAGCCGGGCAGGATGCGGAACGCCGAAGCCTTGACAGCGGCAAAAACGGTACTCCCCGGGACGATTCCCAGTTCATTGACCGCATCTTGCACAACCTCTGAAATCAGTGTATTTCCGGCACAGTCTAGTTCCACACCGATTCTCCTCCCTGAACTGAACAGGGAGCAAACCTTGCACTGCAGGAGATTACGGGCACTGATCGCCTCCGGGTGCTGTTTGAAAATAATTATATCTTTGGAAGAGAGTTCGGCCACCGATTCATCCCGCTCCGACTTTTCCGATAGCAGCAGGCGCGCAGCTCCCCAGGGATACGCGTAGAGAGATCCCTCATCAGACGGGCGTCCCAGCTTCAGGAGGTTGATATAGCCGACCTGACTGCTTCCCATCCGATTTCGTGCCAACTGTTCGCTGGTTGTCTGCCCGACCATGACACCCTTTTCAAAGGCTAGAACGGTGTCTACCATAAGACGCATTTCAACCAGGGAATGGGAGATAAACAGATACGGAATGCCAAACTCACTGCTGACGCTCTTCAAATAGGGAATGATCTGGAAACGGAGCGTATCGTCCAGTGCGGATAGCGGCTCATCCATCAGCAACAGGCGTGGGTTGGCCAGAATAGCGCGGCCGAGTGCAACGCGCTGCTTTTCACCTCCGGAAAGATTGGTGACGCCGCGGCCTAGAAGCTCTTCGAGTTTCAGCACTTCGACAAGTGCTGAGAAATCAATGGATCTGTATTTTTCCGGGCAGCGCTTGAAACCGTAGAGCAGGTTATTTTTGACGCTCAGATGCGGAAACAGGCAGTGCTGCTGAAACACCATGGCGATGCGACGTTGTTCGGGGCGGAAGTTAATTCCATTTAAACTGCTGAAAAGGCATTCCCCATTCAGAAAAATCTCGCCGACATCAGGCTCAACAAGTCCTGCCAGTACACTGACTAACGTAGACTTACCGCTCCCTGATACTCCGAAAATGCCAACACGATCGCCAAAGACAGTAACATCGGTTGACAGGGTAAAGGATCCGTAATTCTTGCGAATAGCCATTGAGAGCTGCATATCAGTTCTTCCGCGCCATTTTCTTTGCCATCGATTCATGCAGAAAGAGGACAACCAGGGATATTGCAACCGAAACAATACAGAGGGAAAGCGCCATGGTTTCACTGGTAGGTGAACTGGCATATTCGTAAATGGCCAGCGGAATGGTCTGGGTAACGCCGGGGATATTGCCGGCGACAATGATGGTCGCACCGAATTCACCCAGACTGCGGGCAAACATCAGAGACGAGCCGGCAACGAGACCGGGAAACGAGAGCGGCAGGATAACAGTCAGCAAAGTGTCGTACCAGCGCGCCCCAAGGGTGCGAGAAGCATTGATCAACTGAGGATCGATCCCCTCCATGCCGATGCGCATTGATCGAACCAGCAGAGGGAAACCGACTACAGCGCACGCAATGACTGCCGCCTTGAGGGTAAAGATCAAGCGAATTCCTGCTGCATTGAACAGTGAACCGAGCCAACCATGCTTGCCAAGCAGCAATAGCAGGAAATAACCGACCACAACTGGCGGCAGCGTCAACGGCAGATTGACCAGCACCTCTACAAGTACCCTGCCGCGAAAGCGGACAAAGGTAATCAGATAGGCAACGGCAAAACCGAATGGCAACGAAAGCAGGGTCGCAGCAAGCGAAACTTGCAGTGAAAGCCGGATGGCATCATAATCTGTGGGAGCTAGAGGAATCATTGCATGCGTTATATCATTAACAGGCGGCTAACCGCAAACTTCATCGAGACGAAAAGCCATATTTCAGTAGTACCCTTTTTGCCTCATCACTCTGAAGGTAGGCAAAAAAGGCGGTGGCATCCCTGTTTTTAGCACCCTCGCCAGTCATAGCCATCGGGTATGTCACTCGCGGATAGAGTTCTTGAGGAACCGTAAATAGCATCTTCGCCTGTTTCGCCTGAAGGACATCGGTACGGTAGACAAAAGCGCCATCAACTTCGCCGCGCTCGGCATACATCAGGCATTCGCGCACATCCTTGGCCATAACGAGTTTCTTTCCAAGCTGCTTATCGATACCGGCCTTTTTGAATGCTTCAGTTGCATATTTTCCAGCCGGAACACTCTTGGGGCTACCGATTGCAATGCGTTCCAGCTTGATAAGATCTCGCATGGATGATGCCTTGCCAGGTGCTCCGGCAAACACCATGGCATTATAGGTAAAGTTTCCGATACTGGAAACCTCTGCCAAATTTTTATTCTTCAGATACTCCATCCACTCCAGGTTGGCCGAGATGAATACGTCAGACGGGGCACCGTTTTCGATCTGTTTGACCAGTGCTCCGGAAGCACCGTAGTTTTTGACGAATTTCACACCAGGACTCTTCCTGGCAAAACTGTCGGACAATTCATTGATGACCTCCTTCAGGCTGGCGGCGATAAAGAGATTTACATCACCGGCCACTGCCGGTGCTGCCAGAATCAGCAGGCAAAATAACGAAATCAGCATTCTGATAATGTTTTTCATTTGGTGACGCTCCAAAATTCCGGATGTTTGTATCGGTTATTTCGCGTGGAAGCTGGAATTATCCTATATCAGCTTTGCTCATATATCAAGCCACCAAGATCATGGGCATAATTCTGAAAAAATTTATTACAGTGACTGCTCCGTAGTTTTTTCTTGACCATTATGCGATTATTGCATAATGCTTCAAACAAGTTCTTTCAGAGAAACGTTCAAGTAACTGTTGTGCAGAAATCAGCCAATCGAAACCACAGGGCAAAGGAGGTACCCATGCAAAAGTTGATTCGTATTGAGCCATCCAAGTGCATTGGATGCAAGAGTTGTGAGCTGGCTTGTTCATTTAGGCACCGAGGAGAATTTTCGCCAAGTAAATCCCGGATCATCAACGAGGTCTTCATGGATGATGCCCAGTTTATTACGGTGACATGTATGCAGTGTGATGATCCATGGTGTCTGAAGGCCTGCCCAAAGGGGGCTATCGACAAGCACGCAAAAACAGGGATCGTTACTGTCGATGAATTGAAATGCGTCGGCTGCCGCACCTGCGTCAGCGCCTGCCCATTTGGTATGATAAAATACCTCTCCGAGACCGGGAAAGCTGACAAATGTAATCTGTGCGGCCCTGATTTTCCGGAGTGTGTGGCATTTTGCCCGACCAACTGTCTGAAGTTCTCGGAAGAGGATCTGCCACTCAGGGAAAAAGTGCTAAAGTTTGCCAGAACCATGAAAGACGGACAGGGGGAGGTGTGATATGGGAAACGGATGGCATGGAAAACTGCTGAGAGTAAATCTGAGCGAAAAGATCTGCACTATTGAAGCGCTGAATATGGACTGGGCTGCTGCGTATATCGGAGGACGCGGCCTGGCGACGAAATATCTTACAGAAGAGATTGATCCCACCACTGACGCATTAGGGACTGATAACAAACTGATTTTTGCAACTGGACCTTTGACCGGAACATATGGTGCCGCCAATGGCCGCTACATGGTGGTGACCAAATCACCGCTGACCGGAACGGTTGCCAGCTCCAACTCGGGGGGGTATTTCCCCTGCGAGTTGAAGTACTCCGGATTTGACATGATTATCTTTGAAGGCAAGGCGGAACAACCGCTCTACCTGAAAATACATAACCAGCATGCCGAACTGGCCGATGCCGCTCATTTGTGGGGTAAAACCACCGATGAAACCGAAGACCAGATTCGCGCCGAGTTTCATGGCGACGCCAAGGTTGCCTGTATCGGCCCTGCAGGAGAAAACCTTGTTCGGTTTGCCTGCATCATTAACGACAAACACCGTGCCGCTGGACGTAGCGGTGTCGGCGCCGTCATGGGGAGCAAAAACCTTAAGGCGATCGCCGTACGTGGGACCGGGGGCGTAACCACTGCAAACCCTTCAGGATTCCGGGAGGCGGCGCGGGAAACCTTGAAAATGCTGCGCACACACCCGGTTACAAGCGAAGGGCTGCCAGCCCTCGGAACTGCTATTCTAGTGAATATCATCAATCAGAGTGGTGCGTTGCCGACCAATAACTCTCAATTTGGTACCTTTGATAAGGCCGAGAGCATTTCCGGCGAACGTCTGGTGCAAACATACCTCAAACGAAACAAGGGGTGCATGGGATGTGTCATTGCCTGCGCTCGGGTAACAAAACTCACCGGCTCGCGTTTCACCGGCAGTGGTGAAGGCCCGGAATACGAAACCCTCTGGTCGCTCGGTGCGACGTGTGGCATTTCAGATATGGCCGCGATTGTAAAAGCAAGCTATCTTTGTGATGAATATGGAATGGATACCATAACCATCGGATCAACCGTTGCGTGTGCCATGGAATTGTACCAGCGTGGCCTGATCACCGAAGACGAAGTAGGCATGCCGCTGAATTTTGGTGATGCAGATGTCATGGTTAAGCTGGTGGAGATGACTGGCAAAGGGGAGGGCTTCGGCAACAAAATCGGTCTTGGCTCTTATCGCCTGGCAGACAGCTATGGTGTGCCTGAACTCTCTATGACGGTTAAAAAACAGGAATTTCCGGCGTATGATGGTCGAGCAATACAGGGGATGGGGTTGGAGTATGCTACCAGTAATCGCGGGGCCTGCCACGTGCGTGGCTATCTGGTCTCCCCTGAAATTCTTGGGCTTCCGGAAAAACTTGATCCGCAGGCGATCGAAGGAAAGGCCGCATGGGCCAAAGCATTCCAGGACGTTACGGCTCTGGTTGACTCCGCTGGTGTCTGCCTGTTCACTACGTTCAGCATTGGGGTACCTCAAGTAACCAGGCTGCTTAACGCGGCAACCGGTTCAAACCACACCGATGACCAGATGATGGTGGCTGGAGATCGTATCTGGAACATGGAACGGCTCTTTAATTTGAAGGCCGGCATTACTCCGGCTCAAGATACGCTGCCGAAACGAATTCTCAGCGAACCGTTACCTGACGGACCTATGAAGGGTATCGTGTCCCGGCTGCCAGAGATGCTGCCGGAATACTACAGCGTCAGAGGTTGGGGTACGGATGGAATTCCAACGGCAGTAAAATTACAACAACTTGGGTTGGTGTAACTAACTACATACAGAGACAGTGAGAGGCCCGTTCGCGGGCTTCTCCAGTTTTGGAGGCACCCCGTTATGCAGCAGCATTTTGATATGGTAATTATCGGCAATAGCGCCGCAGGTCTGCAGGCCATTCGCACTTTTCGCCGTCACTCCAGCAAGATCAGCATTGCCCTGATCGATCGCGAGGAGTGTCCAGCGTATTCCAGAGTGCTGACACCGTATTTTATCGGTGGCAAGGCTGAAAAAAAGCACCTCTACATAGTCGATTATCCATTTTATAACGATTTGGGAGTAACCCCATTTTTGGGTTTGGCAGCAGTCAAACTGGATGTTGTACGTCATGAAGTACAGCTTGACGATGGTACCACGGTTGGTTTTGGCAAGCTTCTGCTGGCTTTAGGCGGGGAAGCCCGCTCATTTAAGGATGGCCTGGGGCGCGTCAGTACTCTGCGCCACATGGCCGATGCCGATAAATTGCTGGCACTGCTGCAATTTGCCCGAAGTGTGACCGCCCTTGGAGCCGGTCTGGTTAGCGTTCCTGTTCTGTCCCATCTTCCGAAGGGGGTGGAACGTCATCTTATAGTGGGGTCAGACAGAATCTTCAGCCGGTTACTCGATGGTGAATCAGCGGCATTGCTGGAAGAACATTTTGTTTCAGCCGGCGTGATCCTGCATAAGCTTAATGACGTTGCGGAGGTGACTGAGGGTGAACGACTTGAACTGAAGCTTTCATCGGGCAGCAGTCTGACCACCGATGCGCTGCTGGTTGGAAAAGGGGTTACTCCGAACATAACGCTGGCCCGGGACGCAGGATTGGCAACAGGGGATGGTGTCCTGATCGACGACTTCTGCCAAACCGATCATCCCGACATCTTCGCCGCCGGTGACGCGGCTGAAGGTAAAGATTACGTCACCGGCACAAAAACCGTTCAGGGAAACTGGATAACTGCAGTTGAACAGGGGGAAAATGCTGCCTTGAATATGCTTGGACTCTCCTGTGCTTATGGCGGGAGCATGAAAAACAATATTACCGAGGTGTTCGGTCTTGATGTAGTCGCAATCGGCTACTGTTTTGATGATGTGTCTCATACTGTGACCAGTGGGGATCTGGCCGCCCGCCGATTCAGAAAAGTGTTCCTGGATGAGCAGCAACGGGTTGTTGGTGCCGTGCTGATCGGAGAAACTAACGATTCTGGGGTGTACTACAATATGGTACGAACCAGGGGAACGTTTCCCGGCAGAAAGATGCTGCAGGGAACCGGCCGCCATGCGGCCTTCATGCGTCAGATTGCGTAGGCACCCTCTAATGATTCGGTTACAGTTCTACGGTCTATTGCGACTCATGCTCTCTGGTAAGGAATCGCTTGAACTCCCGTGGCATGAGGGGGATACGGTTGGTCTGCTTCTTGAAAAATTCCAGGCAGTCGAAAAAATTCCGGTGACCGGCAAGCTGATTGACGAGCATGGCACTCTGCATGCCGGTACCATTATTCTGCTGAACAGACGTAACATCCTGCACCTTAAAAAGCTGGACACTCAGGTCAACGACGGTGATGTTCTGGCTTTGTTTCCTCCGGGTGCCGGAGGGTAAGGCATGATTGTGCATGACAATGGAGTACGCTTTTCGCGCCAACTGCTCGTCTGGGGAGATGAAAAACAGAACCGGATTGCTGAAAGCACCCTGCTTGTTGCCGGTCTGGGTGGTTTAGGGGCCACAGTCAGTCAGATCCTGGCACGATCGGGGGTTGCTGCGCTGCATCTGGTGGATGAAGGCACCGTGGCATTGAGTGATCTGCATCGCCAGAGTCTCTACGGAGAGTGTGATATAGGGCGAAAAAAGGTGCTGGTGGCGGAGGAGAGGCTTAAGGCAATCAACGCCAATGTACGTATTTTTGTACACGATGCCAGGATCGATCAGAAATTTTGCATTGCTGCGGAAGTAGACTTGGTTGTGGACTGTCTTGATAATTATAACAGCCGTTTTGATTTATATCACGCTGTCAGAACCGGACAGTTTTTCGTGCATGGCGGAGTTCAGGCCAGTCAGGGGCAGGTGCTTACTCTCGTCAAAGGGGAATCTCAACCGTTGGATGAGATTTTTGCTGGTTGCCTGCAACCGAAGGGGCCGATCCCGGTAACGCCTGACAGTGTGTTCATTATTGCCGGACTCATGAGCAATGAGATTCTTCAGACAATTTTCGGTGAACCCAAGCTGCTAAACCGCTTCCTTGTGATAGATCTTGTCAATTTATCCCTTACATTTTTGGAAGTCTAAACGAGGCAGGAAACAAACGATATAGGTCAACATAAAACCGGAAAAAACACTCAACCGGGAACAATCACATAATTGATCCTAGAAAAAGCATTTGAAACACGGAGAAACGGAGAACACGGAGTAAAATCTGAGAGTTATAGACTTAAACATTGATTTTAAGATTCACCCAAAAGGAATAGGTTTTTCTTGTTTTAAGCCGTTGATTTCTCTGTGTTCTCCGTTTCTCCGTGTTATTTAACTGCCGTTTTTAGGTTGATTGGTTACCGGTTTACATTTGATCTGGAACAACAACGCCTGTGTTTACATATCCATCGCTGCTCCTCCTGAAAAGTCGCTGTCGGCTTACATTTTCATCCTTCTGATCCTGCGCAACAGCTCCTGTATTGACATATCCATTGCCGCTCCTCTTGAGCAGTACCTTTCGCCCCATCTCCAGATTGGCAAGGCGTTCCCGTTCCGCTTTAGCTGCCGCTACTCGTTCCATCTCCTGCTTTTCAGCCATCAGGCGCTCTTCTTCCAGCTTGGCTTTGGCTAAACGCTCCTGCTCAGCTTTAGCTGCCGCAACTCGTTCTAGCTCCTGCTTCTCGGCGAGCTGTCGCTCTTCTACAAGCTTGGCTTTGGCAATGCGTTCCTGCTCGGCTTTGGCTAAACGCTCCTCTTCCGCTTTGGCTGCCGCAACTCGCTCCATCTCCAGCTTTTCAGCGAGCTGTAGTTCTTCTTCAAGCTTGGCTTTGGCGAGGCGTTCTTGCTCGGCTGTAGCTAAACGCTCCTCCTCCGCTTTAGCTGCTGCAATTCGCTCCATCTCCTGTTTCTCGGCAAGTTGACGCTCTTCTTCAAGCTTGGCATTAGCAAGGCGTTCCTGCTCTGCTTTGGCTAAACGCTCCTCCTCCGCTTTAGCTGCCGCAATGCGCTCCATCTCCTGTTTCTCGGCAAGCTGTCGCTCTTCTTCAAGCTTGGCTTTGGCGAGGCGTTCCTGCTCTGCTTTGGCTAAACGCTCCTCCTCCGCTTTAGCTGCCGCAATG